>CAZOWW010000024.1:0-48306 GCA_964583765.1 uncultured Kineosporiaceae bacterium | reverse complement strand
CGACCGAGCCGCCCGCGGCGCTCACCGCGGCGTACAGCCCCATTGCCCGGTTCCTGGGGGCGCCCTCGGGGAAGACGGCCGTGAGCAGGGCAAGGGCGGTGGGTGCCACGGCCGCCGCACCGACGCCCTGCACCGCGCGGGCGGCGACCAGGAGCCATGGCGTGTCGGCGAGTCCGCCCGCGAGCGAGGAACCTGCGAACAACAGCACGCCGCCGGTGAAGACCCGGCGGCGACCGGCGAGGTCGCCGAGCCGTCCGCCGAGCAGCAGGAGTCCACCGAACGTCAGGGCGTAGGCGTTGACGACCCACTCCAGTTCGGTCCCGGTGAGGACCAGCGCGCGCTGGACGTTGGGCAGCGAGACGTTCACGATCGTGACATCGAGCACGATCATGAGCTGGGCCAGGGCGATCACCGTCAGGGCGAGGCCGGGCCGGCGGGGCTCTTCCCGGAGCGCTCCTGTGCCCCTGCCGTCGTCCATCGGGGACCTCCTCGCCGTCCCGGGATTCCTGCCGAGCGGGTCGGATCCCAATCGCTTCGAGCAGAAAAAGTTTCTAGTGAAAGCATCATAGACCGCCTGTTCCCGAGGGTCCAGGGCGGGGCGATGATGGCGAGGTGAACGACGAGGTGTCCGGGGACGAGACTCCGGCGCCCCCGGGGTCCGAAATGGCGTCCGGGGGTCGGACGGCGTTGATCAGGGGCCTGCTGGCCGACATGGTGACGGTCGGCAATCAGGTGCTCCTGCGACTGGGGGAGCGGTTCACCGGGGAGCTCGGTGTCTCCCTGGCGGAACTCGACCTGCTCTCGGTTCTCAAGGACGCGCCGGATCGCAGGATGCGGATGAGCGAGATCGGAAGCCGGCTGACGTTGAGCAATGCCTCCATCACGCGCCTCGTCGATGGGCTGGAGGAACGGCGGTACGCCCGGCGGGTCGCCTCCCGCGGTGACCGGAGGGTCGTCTACGCCCAGCTCACCGCCGAAGGGCTTGATCTGCTCGACCAGGCGCGTCCGATCGCTGCGGGCGCGCTGGAGGAGTACCTCGGTCAGTACCTGGCGACCGCCGAGATCGAACAGCTCCGGTCACTGCTGGCCAAGGCCACGGTCCGGGGCTGAGCGCCTGCCCGGCCGGGGCCGGGTGGCGCCGTCCATCCCGGAACCTTCCCGCGGGGCCCGCGGGCCCCGCGGGAAGGTTCCGGGATGGACGGTGGGGGCCCACGAGTTGTGCGCGAGCCTGCTGTCGCGGTGGGGGGTGCGACGTCTACAGGACAGGAACACCGTGCCCACCCACCCGATCAGCCGCTCCCGCGTCCGGCGGGCCAGCCTCGGGGGACCGGGGACTCCCGGACGTGTCCCGCTCCTGTTCCCGCTCATCCCGCCCAGTCGGAGACACCATGTTGCACAGACACACCTGGTCCCACGGACGCACGGGGAGCCGCCCCGCGGTCCTCGCCCTCGCCGTCACCGCTGCCTTCCTCGCCGGTGGGCTCGCCGCGGTCCCTGCGCAGGCGGCCGCCGGTTGCAGCGTCACCTACACCGTCGCGAGTTCCTGGTCCGGCGGTTTCGGCGCAAATGTTAGCGTTACCAATCTCGGGAGCCCGACCAGTAGTTGGGCGCTGACCTGGTCGTTCGGGGCCGGGCAGACCATCACGCAGTTGTGGAGCGGGAACTTCACCCAGTCCGGGGCAGCGGTCACGGTGACCAATGCGTCGTGGAACGGTGCTCTTGCCGCCGGTGGCAGCGCCACCTTCGGGTTCAACGGCACGTGGAACGGCACCAACCCGGTGCCCACCGACTTCGCGCTCAACGGCACCGCCTGCAACGGCCCCGTGACCACGACCACGACCGGGTCCAGCACGACGACGTCCAGCTCGACCTCGTCCAGCACGACGTCCAGCTCGACCTCGTCGACCACGACGACGTCCAGCTCGACCTCGTCGACCACGACGACGTCCTCCTCGCCGTGGCCCCCGTCGTCGACCTTCGGAAACCCGGTGCTCTGGGAGGATCTGGCGGACGGGGACATCTTCCGGGTGGGGGACACGTACTACTACACGGCCTCGACCATGCACTACTCCCCGGGAGCGCCGATCCTGCGGTCCTACGACCTCGTGCACTGGGAGTACGTGGGGCACGCCGTGCCGAAGCTCGACTTCGGGTCGAATGCCTACGACCTCAACGGCGGCCGGGCCTACATCAAGGGCATCTGGGCGTCGGCGATGAACTACCGCAAGAGCAACGGCACCTACTACTGGCTCGGGTGCATCGAGTTCAACCGGACCTACGTGTACACCGCGACGGCGGTGGACGGAACCTGGTCGAAGCGGTCGCAGATCAACAACTGTTACTACGACGCCGGCATGCTCATCGACGACAACGACACCATGTACGTGGCCTACGGCAACACGAACATCAGCGTCGCCCAGTTGTCCTCGGACGGGCTGAGCCAGGTGAAGACCCAGCAGGTGTTCGCCTCGCCGTCCAGCATCGGCACGCTGGAGGGGTCCCGCTTCTACAAGCGCAACGGCGCGTACTACATCTGGGTCACGCACCCGGCCAACGGCCAGTACGTGCTGAAGTCGACGTCCGGCCCCTTCGGTCCCTACACCGCCCACCAGGTGCTGTTGAACCTCGGCGGCCCGATCTCCGGCGGTGGGGTCCCGCACCAGGGCGGCCTCGTGCAGACCCAGAACGGCGACTGGTACTACATGGCGTTCGAGGACTCCTATCCGGGCGGTCGGGTGCCGGTGCTGGCGCCGATCACCTGGTCCTCCGACGGCTGGCCCGTCGTGGGCACGGTCAACGGGGCCTGGGGGACGTCGTATCCGTACCCGAACGTTCCCCGTCCGCCGCGCACGGTGAAGTCGCCCACCGGCACGGACACCTTCGCCGGAACGGCCCTCGGACCGGAGTGGGAGTGGAACCACAACCCGGACACCTCGAAGTACGCGGTGAACAACGGGCTGACCCTGCAGACCGCCACCGTCACCTCCGATCTCTACGCGGCCCGGAACACGCTCACCCACCGGATCCTGGGACCGGCGTCCACCGCCACGATCCAGCTGAACTACTCCTCGATGAAGGACGGCGACCGCGCCGGAATGGTGCTGCTGCGTGATTCCTCCGCCTGGATCGGGATCAAGCGGGACAGCGGCACCACGAAGGTGGCCATGGTGAACGGCCTGACCATGGACAGCAGCTGGAACACCACCGGCACCGGTACGGAGGCGGCGAGCGCCACCGTCTCCGGCGGAACGATCTGGCTGCGGATCAGTGCCGACATCCGTCCGGGCGGGAACAAGCAGGCCACCTTCTGGTACAGCACGGACGGCAGCACGTTCCGCCAGCTCGGACCGGCGTACACCATGGGCACCGCCTGGCAGTTCTTCATGGGGTACCGGTTCGGGATCTTCAACTACGCCACGCAGAGCCTGGGCGGGACCGTGGGCGTCCCCCGGTTCACCCTGACCGCGCCGTAACGGCGACCGCGGGTAGGGCGCGACCCTACGGACGGCGACCCCGCGGACACGGCGACACCGCGAACGGCGACCGGGGGCAGGCATGCCGGGAGACCGGTGTGCCTGCCCCGCCGACGCCCGCAGGGTCGAAGCACTCCCACCCGCCGCCGGGTCGAGCACTCCCGCACGGCTGAGCCTGCTCCCCGATTCGCACAGCTTCCGGAGGATCTCCGATGCGATCCATTCCTCGCCGACCGCGGACGGCGTTCGACATGATCCGTTCCCTTGCACGCCGCCCGACGTCCCCGCGCCGACCGCTGCTCCGCAACGTTCGAGGCTCGCACCGGGCCGGGACACCGGCGCTCTCAGCCGCCGTCGGTGCGGTCGCCGTCGCCGCCTGCCTCACCTGTGCTCCCGCGGCACACGCCGCCGCGGGTTGCAGCGTCAGCTACAGCGTGGCGAGCCAGTGGGGCGGAGGATTCGGCGCGAACGTCAGTATCAGCAACCTGGGGGACCCGGTCTCGAGCTGGCGTCTGACCTGGACGTTCACGGCGGGCCAGACGATCACCCAGCTCTGGAGCGGCAGCGTCACGCAGTCCGGTTCCGCCATCACGGTGACCAACGCCTCGTGGAACGGCGCCCTCGCCACCGGCGGAAGTGCCACGTTCGGCTTCAACGGCACCTGGAACAACTCCAGCAACCCGGTCCCGGCTGACTTCGCCCTCAACGGCGTCGCCTGCACGGGCACCCCGGTGACGACGACCACGCGGTCCACCACGTCGATGACCACCACCACGT
This sequence comes from uncultured Kineosporiaceae bacterium, assembly GCA_964583765.1. Taxonomy (GTDB): domain Bacteria; phylum Actinomycetota; class Actinomycetes; order Actinomycetales; family Kineosporiaceae; genus CAZOWW01. Next base: position 44,056 of record CAZOWW010000024.1, on the reverse strand, counting down.
CGATGACCACCACCACGTCGACGACCACCAGCACCACGACGACCCGACCCACCACGAGCACGACGACCACCACGCCGACCGGCACGACCACCGCCTGGCAGAACGGGCAGTTCGTCGTGGACACCCCGAACGTCGTCCGGCGCTCGGACGTCGTGCTCAACCACGCCAACACCGGTGCGACGCAGTTCCTGCCCCTGGGCAACGGCACCTTGGGCGCGTCCACCTGGGCCGCGAACGGCTTCACCGCCCAGCTCAACCAGAACGAGACCTTCCCCAACCGGTTGTCGCCCGGCCAGGTGGTCATCCCCGGGCTGAGCAAGCTCACCAGCGCCTCGAACTTCCACGGGTACCTCGACCTCTACGACGGCACCCTGGTCGAGACCGGGGGCGGGTTGACGCTGAAGGCGTACGTGCGGGCGGACAGCCCCGAACTGGTCGTCGACGTCACGGGGGCCGACCCGAGCACCACCCAGACCGCGAAGATCGGCCTCTGGAGCAGCCGCTCGCCCAGCGCGCAGGCCTCGGGTTCGGTGGCCACGCTGTCGCAGAGCTGGACCGACGGGGGATCCAATGCCTCCGGCCGGACTTTCGGGGCGATGGCGGGCATCAGTGCGGCCGGGCGCAACGTCAGCGCGTCCACGCCCGACTCGCGCACCGCGCAGGTGAGCTTCACGCCCAACTCCGACGGGTCGTTCCGGGTGATCGTCGTCTGCCCGACCTGGACGGGCGGGAACGCCCTCACCACGGCGTCCAGCCTTCTCGGCAGCGATCTCACCCGTGGTTCCACCGACCTGTCCGCCGGTCATCTTTCCTGGTGGCACAGCTACTGGAACAGCGTCGGCCTGCTCAAGATCACCTCGAGTGACGGCTCGGGCGAGTACGCCGAGAACCTGCGCACGCTCTACCTCTACGACATTGCCTCGATCAACCGGGACACGCTGCCCGGCACCCAGGCCGGGCTCGCCGACCTGTTCGCCTTCTCGCAGGACACCCAGCCCTGGTACCCGGCCGGCTACTGGTTCTGGAACCTGCGGATGTTCATGCAGGCCGACCTGTCCGCCGGTGCGTTCGACCTGAACACCCCGGTCTTCAACCTCTACCGCAACAACCTGTCCGCCATCCAGGCGTGGACGAACTCCTCCTACCCGAACCACCAGGGCATCTGCGTGCCGGAGACCATGCGGTTCAACGGCAACGGCTCCTGGTACTCGGGCAACGAGTCCTGCGACTCGCTCATCGCCCCCAGCTACAACTCGCAGACGGTCACCAGTGGCGCCGAGATCAGCCTGTGGATCTGGCAGACCTACCTGGCGACCGACGACCGGACGTTCCTGTCCGCGAACTACCCGGTCATGCGGGACTCGGCCAAGTTCCTGCTCTCCCACGCCAAGACCGGCAGCGACGGGCTGCTGCACACCGCCTCCAACGCCCACGAGGACCAGTGGTCGGTCAGTGACCCGGTCACCGACATCGCGGCCATGAAGGCACTGTTCCCGGCCGTGGTGACCGCGGCCCGGACCCTGGGTGTCGACTCCGACCTGGTCACCGGCCTCAACACGGCGATCCCGAAGATCCGGTCGTACCCGACGGCCACCTCCGGCGGCGCCACGGTGATCGGCCTGTCGGCGCAGCCCACGGCCACCATTCACAATGTCGAGAACCTCGGCCTGGAGACGGTCTGGCCGTACAACCTCATCGGGGACAGCGGTAGCCAGACCCAGCTCGCCAGGGACACCTACAGCCACCGCAGCTACGTCAACAACCCTGACTGGACCTTCGACGCGCTGCAGGCGGCACGCCTCGGTCTGGCCAGCGAGGTGAGGACCACGCTCGCCAACGCGATCAACAAGTACCAGCTCTTCGCCAGCGGCCTGGCGGCCTGGGACCCGTCCAACACCGCCTCGCCGTACCTCGAGCAGTCCGGGGTCCTCGCCGCGGCCGTCGACGAGGCGTTCGTGCAGGACTACGACGGTACCGTGCGCATCACTCCCGCCTGGCCCAGCGCCTGGAGCGCCGACGGCACGATCTTCATCCAGCACAAGGGCATGGTGCACGTCCAGGTCCGCAACGGGACACTGGTCACCGTCGCCATCGACGCCGGAGCGACCGGCACCATCACCGTCCGCAACCCCTGGTCCGGACAGAGCGTGCGGGTGATCGACGGCGCCGGTACCACGGTACTGTCCGACCAGACCGGCTCCACGCTCGCGATCCCGGCCCAGGCGGGGACGTCGTACCTGATCGAGCGGGTCTCCTCGCCGACGTCGACGTTGCCGTTCGCCGCGGTCAGCGGAAGCCCGGCCACCGCGCCGAGGAGCCAGGGTAGCCGGACCATCGGCGTCCAGTAGCGGTTCGTCCCGCCCGGAGAGCAACCGAGCCCTACGAGGTGGACCTCACGCGCATCGCGGCTCCTCAGGACGGTCTCGGTCACCGATCGGGTTTCGGACGCCGAGAGCCACGGCAGCCGCAGTCGCACTCGCTGTTTTCCTATCATGCAAGATACATTTCATGTCATGAAAGCATCGTCCCCACCACTCCTCCCGCTCTTGCGCTCTCGGCTCCAGGCGGATCTGCTCACCCTGATCCTGCTCAACCCTGACCGCGAGTGGACCCTGACCGAACTCGCCCGACGAGTCGGATCCTCGGTAGCTACCTCACAACGCGAGGTCAGCCGCGCCGAAAGCGCCGGCGTGGTCACCTCCCGCCGGCTCGGCAACACCCGGCTCGTCACCGCAGCTCCTGGACCGCTGACCGACCCTCTCACCGAGCTCCTGCTGCGTTCCTTCGGCCCTCACCAGGCGATCGCCGAAGAACTAGCTTCCCTGGCCGGGATCGAGCGGGCGTTCCTGTTCGGCTCGTGGGCCGCCCGGTACGCCGGGCAACCGGGCCGGGCTCCCGCCGACCTCGACGTCCTCGTCATCGGATGCCCAGATCGTGACGACCTCGACGACGCCGCTCAACGCGCATCGACCCGCCTCGACCGCGAAGTCAACATCACCATCCGCTCCCTCGCCTGGTGGCACGAAGGCACCGACGGTTTCCACACCGAGATCACCGCCCGCCCGCTGATCCCCCTCCCGCTCCGGGAGGCAGATCCGCAGGACACCTCGTCTGGCAGGGTGGTTCCATGACCTGGGAGCCAGGACGGGATGAGATCGAGCGGCTCATGGAGAGCGGCGAACTCGAATGCGTGACTCCAGACGCCCGACTCGCCCGTCGTCTGCTCGCCGATGCCGACAAGCACCTCCACACCGCTGACGACGCCATTGCCCGGGACGACCTTTCCGGTGCCTACCAACTGGCCTACGACGCCCTCCGCAAGTCCGCCGCGGCGTTGCTCGCCGTCCAGGGCCTGCGCGCCACCAGTCGCGGCGGTCACATCGCGATTCAGGATGCTGTGGGCGCCCAATTCGGCACCACCGTCCGAGCCTTCAAGTCCTTCGGCCGCCTCCGCCGGGCCCGAAACAACTTCGAGTACCCCAGCACCGACACCAGTGGACCCACCCCCGACGATGTCCGCGACGCCCTCGCCACCGCCACCAAGGCCAGGACGCCGCGACGACTATCCTCGACAACGACGTCCTGACCTCGTGGTGACCGGTTGGCCCCGGACACCGTCCCTTCGGATCTCTCGGTGACGAGGTTGTTCGGTCCGATACGTCACCGCTTCTCGCGCCGCACGTTCTGCTCTATGCTCCCGCAACCGCGCAGACGCGGTATGTGCAGGTATGCCGGGAGGGGACGTGATGTCGCGTCAGGTGGGTATGTTCTGTTCATCGCTGTGTGCATTCGGGCTCGCGCTTGCGGTGATATCGCCGATGTCGGCGGCTTCCGCCGCGGCAGGTGGAGTGCAGAGCGGGGACCTCACGTCGGGCGGGGTGAGCGGCAGCCAGCTGGAACCGGGCGTGGCCGGCAAGGACACCCGGCCCCCGACGGCCCCGTCCGGACTGGTGGCGTTCGGGGTGACGGGGTCCGGGGTGAATCTGACCTGGACGGCGTCCCGGGACGATGTCGGGGTCACCGGCTACGACCTGTACGCCGGGTCCACGCCGATCCGTTCGGTCGTCGGCACGGCCGCGACGGTGTCCGGTCTGGCCACAGGGACGACGTACACCCTGACGGTCAGGGCCCGGGATGCGGCGGGGAATCTCTCGAGAGCCAGTAACGCGGTCAGGGTGACGATCGGGCGGATGAAGCCGTCGGACTACGTGGTCTTCGGATTCAGCCAGTCGGACGTGGGGCCGAACAACGAGGACCCCCAGGTCTCCCTGCTCTCGCCCGACATCAACATCCGGGCCTTCCAGAAGTGGTCGGTCAACGGCCTGAAGGCCGGTGACTACGACTTCGCCCAGATCGCCCGGTACCACCAGGACGGCGTCGCGCTCGTCGGTGGCGGGACCGTGAGCGTCATCTTCCCGCAGGAATTCCCCGGCACCGGCGTCTTCGACGACATGTCCACCCGGGACGCGGACAACGTTCCCGTGCCGCATGAAGAGGTCGTCCCCGGCGCGCGCAGGGGCAATCTGTTCAACCCGAAGTATCGGGCCTACCTGCTGGACTGGGCGAAGCTCCAGATCGACGGCGGGGTCGACGGCCTCTTCTTCGACGAGGTCACCGGCGGCTTCAGCGGGGGCACGGCCCATCAGTGGAACGGCGACGAGGGATTCGACGACTACACGATCGCCGACTTCAACAGGTACCTCCTCGCGAAGTACCCGACTTTCACCGCGGCCGACTGGAAGTCCCGCTTTGGGATGACGGACGACAACATCCTGCGCCGCGACGTCCCCGCGGGTGACCTGACCCACAACTTCAACTACCGCACGTACCTGCAGACGAACGGCTGGGACCAGGACCCGCTGAACGCCGCGAACCCGCTCGAGAGCGAGTGGGGGAGAGTGACCAGCAATCGGATGTACGCCGAGGACACCTCGTTCACCGGCACCTACACCCGGAAGTACTGGGAGGGGATGGTCGACGACCTGCGGGCATACGCGCGGAACAGCGCGCACCGGCAGATCCTGATCACTTCGAACGGGCTCTACCCCTACGTCGACCTCGACAGCGTCGGCCTGTACACCTGGAATCCGGACGAGCAGACGCCGGACGGCAAGGGCGCCGACTACGTGCCCGTGGTCGACGGACACCTCAACGGGGCCAAGTCGCTGCAGGCCAACTACCGCTACCTGAAGGAGCAGAGCGCCCGGATCAGCGGCGGCGCACCTGTGGTGGTGTTCATCGACTGGCCGACCGACATGATGACCGCCTACCTGCACCTGCCCTTGACGGAGCAGGAGGACTACTGGCGGATCTTCGGCGCCGAGGCCTACGCCAACGGCATCTTCCCGGCGTTCCACCTCGCGGACACCGTGGGTGATCCGACGGCCCAGCAGCAGGGGATCCTCGACTTCTTCCGCAGCTACAGCCAGTTCTACAAGGACCACCGGTCGCTGTTCCGCGAGAACGACCCGGCGACCGTCTCGGTGAACGTGGAGGCGAGCCAGGTGTCGGCGAGCGTCCTCGTACAACGCGGAACCGGAACGAGGACGGTGCACCTGGTCAACCACAACTACGACCAGGCGATCCAGCCGCAGACGAACCTCGGCGTGGACGTGGCACTCGGCTCGTGCCCGCGACAGGTCACCCTGGTCTCGCCGGACTCCCCGGGGACGAGGACGCCGAGTTTCTCCTGCCAGGCGGGCACGGTGCACCTCACCGTCGACCGGCTGGACTACTACGACGTCCTGGTTCTCCGGTAGGGCAGGGGGCTCCGCTCAGTCCTCCGTGGACTGCACGAGGTGGTGCTCGTGCGCGTAGACCACGATCTGCACCCGGTCACGCAGCCCGAGCTTGCGCAGGAGCGACCCGACATGCGTCTTCACGGTCGATTCGCCCAGGTAGACGCGGGCGGCGATCTCGGTGTTGGACAGGCCGCGGGCCACCTCGGCGAAGACCTCGCGTTCCTTCTCGGTGAGGGACAGGTAGGTCTCCGGCACGGGAGGCCGGCCGGGGAAACGGGCCCCCAGGAGGGTGGCGAGGTCGGTCGGGGAGAGCACCGCATTGCCGCTGTGCACGGTGCGGATCGCATCGAGCAACTGCCCGGGGGTCACGTCCTTGAGCAGGAAGCCGCTGGCCCCGTGCCGGATCGCGGTGGCGGCCCGGTCGTCGAGGTTGAAGGTGGTCAGTACCACCACGCGTACCGGCCGTTCCCGTGCGGCCGTCCGCTCCGGCGCGAAGATCCGGCGCGTGGCCTCCACGCCGTCCAGTTCGGGCATCCGGATGTCCATGAGGACGACGTCGGGCAGCACCTCGTCGACCATCGTCACTGCCTCGAAGCCGTCCCGAGCCGTCCCCACCACGGTCATGTCGGGCTGGGCATCGATGATCACCCGGATGCCCTCGCGGAAGAGTTCCTGGTCGTCGACCAGCCCCACCCGCACCGTGCCGTCCCGCCCCTTGCTGTCCTGCACCGTGTCCGGGTGAGGGACGCCGTGCGCCGGATCGTTCCGGCGTGCGCCCGCCCACCCTTCACCCCCTGTCGTCGGGGTTCATCATGCCCCGGACATCGCGGGTCGGGATCCATGCCGTGACGACGAACACCTCTTCCGCCCTCTTCGGGTCCTGCTCCCGGTGGACGGTCATGCGACCACCCACCGACTCCACCCGACGGCGCATTCCCCGCAGGCCCTGACCGGTGAAGGTGGACGGAGTGACGGACGGTGACTCCGGTGCCTCCGCCTCGGCTGTCGCCGGGGCCGATCCGGGGCGGCGAACGGCGTTGCGTACCTCGATCCACAACTCGTCGCCCCAGTGCCGTCCGACCTCGACGGGCCTGTCACGAGCCCCGTGACGCAGGGCGTTCGTGAGCATCTCCTGGAGCACCCGGTGCACCACGGTCCCCAACTCGGGCGGCAGGGGCCGGGGCCGGCCGGTCTCGGCCGACACCACGGTCACCCCGGAATCGCGCACGCCCTGAACGAGGCGCTCGAGATCGGCGTGGTCGGGGGCGGGCAGCGTGCGGGAGGGCGTGAGCACCCGGCGGACGTCCTGCAGGGCGCTGCGCGCCGACTCCGAGATGGTGTTCATCACGCGTCGCAGTTCCTCGGTGTCATCCTCCAGGAACTGCGAGGACTGGGCCTGGGCGAGGATCACGGTCAGGGAGTGGCCCACGACGTCGTGCACGTCGCGGGTGAGCCGGGCCTGGTCCTCCTGCAGTCGGGCGATCTGCCGCGCCTGCTCGGACTCCTCCTGCGCCCGCACGGCGTCCTGCTCCGCGACGTGTTGGCGTCGTTGGGACTCACGTGCACCGACCGAGAGGCGCACGGAGAGGCCGATGAGCCACGGCACCGCGAGGAGGGCCCCGCCGGTCACCGCGTAGGCCACGAGGACGGAGTTGAACATGCCGCCGCCGTTCGAGGTGTGCAACAGGCGGGCGGTGTCGCGCAGGGTCGTGTTGCCGACGAGTGAGGCGAGGAGGAAGACGTGCTCGATGCCCCGCCGAGCGGCCACGACGGTGGTGACCAGCACGCCGGCGGGGATGGACAGGGCCGAGACCTGGAGGGTGGCCCGGCTGCCCCAGCGGGCCGTGCCGAAGCAGACCCAGGACACGGCGAGTTCGGTGAGCAGCAGGGGCAGCCCGGCGATCAGCTGCAGGGCGGCCAGGGCCCAGAGCAGGGTGAGCGCCGCGGACGGCCGTCGCCGGGTCAGACCCACCGCCGCGCCGAGCACCAGGACGAGCAGGAACGCGGTACGGGAGCCCGGCACGGACAGTTCGCCGCTGCCGGCGATCTCGGTGCAGCCGACGAGCGTGACCCCGAGCGCGGCGGCGATGTCCACCGCGGCGGCGGCCCCGATGCCGCTCGCCCCGCTCCGGGTCCCTGCGGCAGGAAGCTCCCCGGCGCCCGGGGCAGCGGGTTCTCCGGCACCCGCGGCAGGAGGTTCCCCCGCCGAGGTACCGGCCGTGTCCGGCGACCAGGACATCAGGGGGTCACCGGCGCGGACGGGGGAAAGCCCGCCCAGGGCGCGCGCACGACCCAGGCCGCCCGCTCCGCGAGCACTCGGTGGAGCCGCAGGCAGATGCCCACCAGGGCGGCGCCGACGGCGATCGGCTCGACCACGGCCAGCGCCACGGCAGGTGCGACGGCCGGGCTCGGCACCGGGAACAGCGGCGCGCGGAGAGCACGGTCGGCCACGGCGAGCAGGGGCATGTGCATCAGATATACCGGCAAGGTGCGTCGGCCGAGGTAGGCGAGACGGCGCGCCACGGACGGAACCTGTCGTGCGGTCCAGGCCGCCGCCGTGACACCTGCGGTCACACCTACGACGGAGACCGCCGGCCAGACGCCCCACCAGGTCTGTGCCCCCAGCGTTTCCATGACGCCGACGAGCCCGGCGAAGGTCGCCACGGTGATCAGTAGCCGGCGGGTCGATGCCCGGGCGGCGAGGCCACGGACCTGGGTTGCGAGCCGGAGGCCAGCGAGGAAGAAGGTGAGGTTCGCCAGCACCTGGTTGCGATCGGTCTCGCCCCACAGGACGTGGGTGGCCGCGAGCGCGGAGAGCGCCGCGGCACCCAGGAGCAGGGGAACGGTGGGCCAGCCGCGGCTCACCCGGGCCACGACCGTGTACAGGACGAGCGCCTCCAGGTACCACAGGTTGGTCGGATCCACGGTGACCAGACGCAGGTACTCGGCCGGGCCGTGGGCGTGCAGGGTGTCGAAGCCGGGGGTGAACGCCAGGACGAGTGCCTGGATCGCGGTCCAGAGCAGGAAGAGGTAGGCCAGCGGCAGCGCGCGCCGTCCCAGCACCTGCCCCCAGGGGCGGGCGACGACACCGGCCGCGAAGAGCCCCGAGATGGTGAAGAACAGGGGCATCCGCAGCGGGAGCAGCCCCTCCCCGAGCGCGCCCCACAGGCCGGGCACCGGGATCGAGGTGTGCCAGTCGATCTTCAGGTAGTGCTTGGTGAGCACGTGCCAGAGGACCACGAGCAGGATGCAGGTGCCCTTGGCGACGTCGGGCCAGGTCTCGCGGGTCCGGACGACGCCGGCGCCTGCCGCCGATTCCGGAGACGCCGCGGGTCCGGCCCGTCCCACCGGCGCGGCGGCCCCGCCCGAGCTGTTGTGACCGTCATCCGATCCGCCGTGACCGTCATCCGATCCGCCGTGACCGTCATCGGATTCACCGGGAGTGTCGCCCGGACCACTGTGGCCACCGTCCGGCCCACGGGAGGTACCGCCTGGACCAGGGCCGTCGCCCGGACGCCGTGGGCCCCGGTGCATCGCGTCCCGGACGAGGAGATCGAGCAGGTCCGGGTAGGGCAGGCCGGCCGCGGCGAGCATCAGGGGTGCCTGCGAGTGCTCGGTCAGCCCGGGCACGGTGTTGACCTCGATGAGAACCGGTCCGGCCGAGGTGAGGAAGAAGTCCACCCGGGCGAGGCCGTCGCAGCCGAGGGCGTCGAAGACGCGCACGGCTGCTCTCCGGAGGGCCGCGGCCTCGTTGTCGTCCAGGGCCGCGGGCAGCCGGAAGTCGGCGGAACCTCCGTACTTGGTGGCGTGGTCGAAGAGGCCGTCGACGACGATCTCCAGGGCGGGGGAGACGATCCGGGACCCGTCGGGGCGTCCCACCACGGCCAGGTCGATCTCCCGGCCGATGACGACGTCCTCGACCAGTACCCGGGAATCCAGGGCGAACGCGACGGTGAGGGCCTCGGCCAGTTCCTCGGGGCGACGCGCCAGGCGTACCCCGTGGCTGGAGCCGGCGGCCACGGGTTTGACCACGACCGGGTGCGTCATGCGGAAGTCCCGCACCGTGGCCTCGGTCAGCAGGACGCCCGGCGCGGTGCACACCCCCACGGCCTGGGCCACCAACTTGGTCGCCCACTTGTCCATGGCCAGGGCGCCGGCTCCCACGCCCGAGCCGACGTACGGCAGCCTGGCCAGCTCGCACAGGGCCGCCAGCGTGCCGTCCTCGCCGGCGGGGCCGTGCACCACCGGCAGCACGACGTCGCAGCTGACGAGCGCCTCGGCCGCGCCGCTGAATCCCAGGTCGCGGCGGTCGGCGTCCAGCCAGCGGCCGTCGGGACCGATGACCAGGGGTACCGCCTCGTGACGTCCCGCCAGCGCACGGACGGCCGAGGCCGCCGAGGCCAGGGAGACCTCGTGCTCACAGTTCGCGCCGCCACCGATGACGGCCACCCGCAACCGGTCGGGGCTCATGCCGCCACCTCGCCGTCGATGATCCGGCGGCCCACCCGGTGGCCGAATCCCGTGACGATCTCGTGCGGGATGGTTCCGCACCACCGGGCCCACTCGTGCATCGTCGGGCCGCCCTTCTCGGCCGGTGCGAGCACGGTCACGAGGTCGCCGGGCCGCGGCCGCCCGTCGAGTCCCAGGTCCACGACCACCTGATCCATGGACACCAGCCCGACCAGCGGGCGACGACGTCCTCCGACACTCACCTCGGCGCGCCCGCGGCCGACGCGGGGCAGTCCGTCCGCGTAGCCGAGCGCGAGGAGCCCCAACCGGGTCGCCTGTGGCGCGCGCCAGGTCGACCCGTACCCGACCGGGGTTCCTGCCGCGACCGTGCGCACGAGCACGAGGGGGGCGGTCAGGGTCAGGGCCTGGCACAGGGGGATCGTGTCCGAGGGATCGATCCCGACGAGTCCGGCACCGATCCGGCAGAGGGTGTGGTGCGAGCGGGGGTCGGTGAGTGCGGCGGCGGTCGCCGCCAGATGGCGTTCCTCGGGCCGCAATCCCGCCTGCAGGGCGACGTGCACCCCGCGGCCGAACAGGTCGCGTGCCACGGCGTCCTCCCGGGACCCGGGGGTGTCCCCGCAGGGCAGGTGGCCCATGAGGCCCACCACGGTGATCCGTCCTTCCTGTTCGGCGTCGCGTGCGGCCCGGCACAACTGCGGCCACTGGCTCGGTGAGGCGCCGTCGCGGTTCATGCCCGTGTCCAGGTACAGGTGCACCCGCGCGGGGCGGCCGGGGGAGGCGGCGGCGACGACGGCCCGCAGCTGTTCCTGACCGGGCACGGCGAGGTCGATGTCAGCCGCGATCGCCGCGGCGAAGTCGGCGTGCACCGGGTTCAGCCAGCTCAGCAGGGGAACCTTCCCGAGACCGGCCCGGCGCAGGGCCAGCGCCTCGTCCACCCCGGTCACTCCGAGCCAGGTGGCTCCCGCGGCCAGCGCGGTGCGCGCCACCGCCGTCGCGCCGTGCCCGTAGCCGTCGGCCTTGACCACGGCCATCACGGCCGCGTCGGTGCGGGCGAGCACCGTGCGGACGTTCGCACGTACCGCGGCGAGGTCGGTGGTGGCGACAGGCACCTGACGGGGATCCGGACCGACCCGGGGACCGACGGCCCGCGACCGCGCAGGCGCGGGGGACGTCTGCACGCTCCTCATGCGTTCACCGGTCCGTACACGGCGGCATCGGCGCCGGTCACCAGGGCCCAGTAGCGGTCCCCGAGGCTCCAGTGCCACCACTCGGTGGGGTAGTTGACCAGGCCTGCCCGGTCGAGCACGGTCCGCAGCACCAGGCGATTGGCCCGGGCCGCCTCGGGCAGGGGCTCGTGATCGAGGTAGCAGGCGCCCGCGCTGGCCTCCGGGGTGGCGTCGATCGGGGTGCCGAGGTCGAGGGGTCGCCCGAGGTGGTCGACCAGGGTCAGATCGACCGCGGCGCCCGCCACGTGCGGGGCGACATCCAGGGGAGCGACGAATCTGCTGGCCAGACGCTCCAGTTCCGCAGCGCCCGCTCGCGGGTTCCTTGCGGCGAGTTCCCGCCGGTAGGACTGGATGATCGCCTTCTGGTCGCGGGCCCGACGGTGTCCCTCGACCACGCGAAGGGCGATGCCGGACGGGAGGAGGGCCGCGGCCTCGGCGAGGGCGGCGGCCACGCGGGGGCGGACCAGGGCCCTGGCGGGTCCGAAGGCCGCGGGGAGCCGGGTCAGCGACTCACCGCACTCGTGGACCGGGATCGCACGTACTGCGGGATCGGACAGGAGGACGGCGGTGGACGACAACATGCCGGCCACGCTAGGAACCGGTGCCGTCGGCGGGCCTCCTCCTCAGGTCGCCCGGGGCCCACCTCAGGTGCCGGACGCGATGTCCCGCGGGTGGAGTCGGCTGGTCCCTCGGCCAGGTCGGCGCCGCGACGGAACGAACCCTCGGCAGCACGCCGGATGATCGGTGCGGGTATCGGCGGATTCGAGTTGCAGGTTGTTTGCAGTCGACAACCTTCCCGGGCCACCGAACGACAGTGCGGGTGAAGGGCTCGCCGCGAGTCAGGCTCCTCGTCGCCCGTCGACGGGAACGAGCTGTGGCAGGGGTGCGGCGGGTGAACCCGACAAGGAGGTATCGGGTGTTCAGAGGACATCCACGATGGAGAGGAACGCACAGCAGGGCGATCCTGGCACTCGCCGGGAGCGGTGCCCTGCTGTCGGCGAGTCTGATCGGGATCTCGTCCAGTGACGCGGCCAGCAGCCTGAAGGTCACGTACACCGTGACCTCGCAGTGGAGCGGCGGCTTCGTGGCCAACGTCGAGATCGACAACAGCGGCAGTGCCGTCAACGGCTGGTCGGTCGGTTGGACCTTCGGGGACCCGGGGCAGAACGTGACCTCGGCCTGGGGCGCCACGGTGAACCAGTCCGGCTCGTCCGTCACGGCCACGAACGTGTCCTACAACGTGTCCATCCCGGCCGGCGGCAACGTGAGTTTCGGCTTCCAGGCCGCCTACGGTTCGAGCAACCCGGTCCCGAGCAGCTTCACGGTGAACGGCTCGTCGTCCGGCGGCTCGACCACGACCACCACGAGCACCACGAGCAGCACGAAGACCACCAGCAGCACGAAGACCACCAGCAGCACGAAGACCACCACGAAGACCACCAGCAGTTCCAAGACGACCACGAAGACGACCACCACCAGCGGCTCCTCGGGTAGCGGGTACTGGAACGAGCCGGCCGCCACGGGCAGCGTCAACATCAACAGCAACACGATCAGCGTCTCGGGATCCTTCGACGGCGGCGACAAGCGCTACTACGGCGCCGGTGACGGCGGCCAGGGCGAGAGCCAGCCGGCGATGTTCGACCTCGCGAACGGCGCGACCCTGTCGAACGTGATCATCGGTTCGCCCGCCGGTGACGGTGTGCACTGCGAGGGCACCTGCTACCTGACCAACGTCTGGTGGGAGGACGTGGGCGAGGACGCGGCCACGCTCAAGGGCAGCAGCTCGTCCGAGGCCATGTACGTGACCGGTGGCGGCGCCCGCTCCGCGTCCGACAAGGTCTTCCAGCACAACGCGCCCGGCACGATCTACATCAAGAACTTCGTCGTGGACGACTTCGGCAAGCTCTACCGGGCCTGCGGCAACTGTTCCAGCAGCTACACCCGGCATGTCGTCATCGACGGGGTCACCGCGCTCGCGCCCGGAACGGCGATCGTCGGGATCAACACGAACTGGGGCGACACCGCGAAGATCACGAACCTGACGATCGTGGGTGACTCGAGCCACAAGATCACGATCTGCGCGAAGTACAAGGGCGTGGCCAAGGGGAGTGAACCGACCCTGATCGGCAGCGGTCCCGACAGCACCAACTGCCTCTACACCACCAGCGATGTCACCTACAAGTGACCTCGTGCGCACACGCGCCTGATCTCGTGCGCACCCTCACCGATCCGGTGGGTGCTTGCCCCTGATCGGATGAGGGCCTGGGCCTCGTGTCCGGTGCCCTCGAGACGACCCGTCGCGGCCGACGTCCGGCGCCGCGGCGGGTCGTCGTCGTTCCGGCCCCCGGGAACGGTTCGACGACACCGCCCCGGAACGGCTGCGGACCGGTGGCGCGTGGTGCCGCGGAGCTATCGGGCGCGTGGTGGCGCGGAGCTCTCGCGCACCACGAGGATCGGCTCGACGACGCTGCGGGTCAGGGGCATGAGATCGCCCGCGATCCGGGCCAGGAGCAGGTCGAAGGTCCGGCGGCCGAGGTCGGAGAACTCCTGGCGCACGGTGCTCAACGGTGGGGGGAAGTAGGCGGCCTCGGGGATGTCGTCGAAGCCCACGACGCTCACGTCCCGGGGCACCTCGACCCCTGCCTCGCGAAGGGCCCGGAGTGCGCCGAGCGCCATCTGGTCGTTGGCCACGAACAGGGCGGTGGGCAGGTGGTCGGCGAGAAGTTCCTTGGTGATCTCGTAGCCGGAGCGCGGGCTCCAGTCGCCGTGCCGCGGTTCCGGCGCCTCGGCGCCCAGGGCGGCGAGCGCCTGGGCCCAGCCCTGCTCGCGCTCCTGCGCTTCGAGCCAGTCGCGAGGTCCCGCGATGTGCCAGACCGTGCCGTGGCCGAGGGACATCAGGTGCTGGGTGGCCATGGCCGCACCGGCGCGCTGGTCCACCGCGACGGTGGGGAAGGCCGGGGAACCGCTCCCCGACTCGACGGCGACCAGGGGCAGGCTCTGTGGCATCTCGTCCAGCGCCCGGGCGGCCGAGATGTGGGGAGCGATCACGATGACGCCGTCCACCGCATTGCCGCGGAGGCTGTCGAGGGCGTCGGCGATCGTCTGGCGCGTGAGGGTGCGCAGGCTCACGATGTTCACGGAGTACCCGGCGTCCCGGGCCGCCTGCTCGATCCCGTAGAGGGTGCTGGCCGGCCCGAAGAGCGTGGTGTCGAAAATGACCACCCCGAGTGCCCGGGACCGGCCCGTGACCAGGGCTCGGGCAGCCGTGTTGGGACGGTAGTCGAGTTCGCGGATCGCGGTCAGGACACGTTCCCGGGTGGCCCGCGCGACGCTCGTCGCGTCGTTCAGCACCCGGGAGACGGTCATGTGCGAGACCCCCGCGCGGGAGGCCACGTCCTTGAGATTCGGTGCCTTGACCTGCGGGGCGCCGGGGCCGGGGGGCTGGCGCCTCGGCGGCGTCTCGACGAGGTCGGACGGCGGCGTCCCCGGTCCGAGCGAGGGTCCGCCGGGGTCGGGCGACGGTGTCCGGGGTTCGACGGAAGGTCCGCCGGGTTCGACCGACGGTGCCCCGGGGGCAGCGGACGACAGGCGAACGACGGGAGCCGTCGTGGCGCTGCTGCCGTCCCGCAGGTCGGCCTCGGTCGTGCTGCCGGGATCGATCGCCACGCCCGGGCCGGATGGATCCGGGTGGGTCGCACCGTCCCGCGGATCCTGCACAGGCGGGCACGGCTGCTCCGGCATTCTTCTGTCCTTCGGTCGCATCGAAACCGTGCGGTGTGCGCAATTGTTAGCGCTCACGGGGCGACCGTCAAGGAAGGCGAACGGAACGGCGTCGGGTGGGCGGACCGGGCCGCGTCGGATACCCGGTGCGTCCGGGACCGCGGGAGGCACGGTCCCGGACGCCGGCCGGAACGGTTCGGGCGAACTCAGGCGCTCGTGTCCACCGTGCCGCCCAGGCCGAGCAACATGGCCTCGGTCGTCCGGTTGGTGCCGGTCGTGGACGACGACGCCGATGCCGACGCCGACGCCGACTGGCTCTCCTGGTGCCGGTGGTGGGCCTTCTGGACACGATCTGCGATCTTGTTGGCGATGTCGTCGAGGCTCGGGCCCTTGCGGGAGCTCGTGCCCGTCGTCGAGCTCGTGCCGCCTGATGTGGTCGCGGACGCCTGGGATCCTTCGGCGGTGTGGCCGGCGGTCAACGCGGTCTTGATCGTGGCGATCAGGTCCGCGCGGGAGAGCCCTTTCGACTTGGCCACGTCGGCCAGGCTCTTGCCGGCGTCGAGCTGGCTCTTGAGGTCCTGGCTCGACATGCCCAGCTTGTCGGCGACCGCGGAGACGATCTTGGCGGGTATCCCGTTCCGATGGTGGTGGGTGTTCGCCCCCTCCACCCCGGTGCTGGAGGACGTGCCGGACGGGTTGGCGCTGACAGATGCCACGCTCATGGGACACCTCGCTGTGCGGGAGGACTGTCGAGCCGGCGGGCGGGGGACCGCCCCTCCGTGGTTCGTCGGTCGGCCGGAGCCGCGGATGAACCGTTCCGCGGGAATCCCACCCTGCTTCGCGGGCGGAACCGGACCAACAGGGCGGGACGCGCGGCGCCGGTTGCCCTATCCGTCCGTCCCGACCACGATCGCGCCCGGGACGAGGGGATCCGCCACGACCACCTGGTCGCGGCCGCGCTGCTTCGCCCGGTAGAGGGCCTCGTCCGCGGTGGCGACGAGTTGCGCCGGGACGAGTTCCGGGGACGGCACGACCGTCGCGATGCCCACGCTGACGGTGAGCACCCCGCCGAGCGGTGACTCCGCGTGCGGGATCGCGACCTTGGTGAGCAGCCGGCGGAAGCGTCGCGAGATGATCCTGGCTCCGTGCAGGCCCGTGTGGGGCAGGACGACGCTGAACTCCTCCCCGCCGAACCGGCAGGCGAGGTCCAGGCGGCACCGCACCGAGCGCTGCAGGCAGGCGGCGACCACGCGCAGCGCCTCGTCCCCGCGGACGTGGCCGTAGTGGTCGTTGTACTGCTTGAACCAGTCCACGTCGATCATCGCGACGGCCAGTTCGGCCTGTTCGTCGGCATGGACCCGCCACTGCTCCGCCAGCCTGCGGTCGAAGGCCGCCCGGTTGGCGATCTGTGTCAGCCCGTCCACCTCGAGGAGGCGCTCCAGTTCGGCCTCCGCCCGCCGCCGGGTGGCCACCTCCTCGGTGAGCTCGGCGGTCCGCTGCTCGACGAGCCGCTCGAGCATCTCCGAGTGCGCCCGCACGGCCGTGTGGTTCGCGATGACCTCCAGCGTGCGAGCGAGATCCACCCAGAGCGGCTCGGCGACGGACACGGGGTCCAGGACGTGGTCCGTGAGCAGGTAGCCGAGCGTGCGGTCGGTGCCGAAGATCGTCTGGAGGGCGAGGAATCCGCTCTCCAGTTCGGCGGCGAGCGCCTCGGGCAGCAGACGCCCGGGACGGACGAACGGGTCGGTCACCGGATGCGCCTGCCCGTCCCGGAAGTCGAGCACGAGTCGGGAGCGGCGGTCGCCGTCCTCGACCGGTTCGGATGTCGAGGGGGCGGTGGTTGACGGCCCGACTCCCGATCGGGTGTCGACCTGGCGGGCGAGGCCGGTGTTCTCGTGGGGGACGGGGCGGGGCTCGGTGGGGGATTCGAGCTGGGTGTCGTCCGGGGGGAGGAGACCGGCGTCGTCGTGGACGACGAGGAAGAGACGGCGGAACCCCAGCGCGGACAGGGAGTCGGTGAGGGTCTCGGTGACTGCGTGAAGATCCTGGCAGCGCACGAGATCCCGGTTCGCCTCGCGCAGCAGGTTCGACGCCGCCAACTGACCCTGGGCGAGGAGGACCACCTGCTCGGCGACGTTCTCCTCGGGAGTGAACACCACGCCCCGCGCGGTGGACGCACGTGCCACGAGCCGACAGGGCGTCCGCAGAGGGCCGTGGGGGCGGCCGCCGCGGGCCTCGTGCAACAGCGCCCTGCCCAGCGTGGCGCCCTGCTCCTCGACCTGCTGGTCGACGCTGGTCAGTCCGGGCCAGGTGAGCAGGGCGACCGGGTAGTTGTCGAATCCGGTGACGACGACGTCCTGCGGTACCCGCAGGCCCGCCTCCTGCACGGCCCCGATGACCGCGACCGCGCACCAGTCGTCAGTCGTCACCACCGCGTCGATGTCACGGCGTTCGCGCAGGAGGGCGCGCATCGCCTTGCGGGTGAAGTCGCGCTCGGCCCTGCCGTCCACGAGCAGACTCTCGTCGAGCGGCAGTCCCCGACGGGTGATCTCGGAGCGGAACAGCTCCTCGCGCTGCACGTGATCCGGTTGGTGCGCCAGGCCCCGGACCATCGCGGGGGTGCGGGCGCCCACCTCGTCCAGCACATGGGCCATGAGCAGGCGCATCGCCTGCTCATTGTCCCCCCGGACGCTGGTGTGTCCCGGGATGTCCCGTCCGACGAAGGCGACCGGCACCCCGAGGGAACGCAGCAGCGTGCCGAGTGCCTGCTCCTGTTGCGGGCAGAGAGAGTTCGTGATCATGATGCCGAGTGGGCGGGTCCGGCGCACGATCTGCTGGAGCGCTGCGGGAACCTCGGCCGCCGTACTGCCCACGGCCAGGTGCCCTCCGTAGGACTCCTGGTTCACGAACGCGAACACGGGGTGTCCCGCGGACAGGATCACGTCGCTGAAGCCGCGGAGCAGCGCCGTCTGGTAGGCCTCCAGGCCGGTCGTGATCGCGAGGAAGGCCCCGCGCTCTGCCATGGGACCACCACCTCCCGCACCGACCCTCCACGTGCTGTCGGCAGTCCCGGGCCACACCTTGACCGGTCAAGTCCTCCGGTCGGGTCCTCCGGTCAGGCGCCCCGGTCGGGGTCGCTCGGGCCCCGGCCGACCGGGCGCGGCGGTGCCGCGGGATGGCACAGCACCGCCGGCCACGTCGTCAGGGGGCGTCCTGGAGCAGCGCGTCCAGGAACCGGGCGGCCTCGCGGGCGGCTCGATCGCCGTCCCGGGCCTCGATCGCGTTGATCAGCTCGACGTGCTCCTCGTCGTCGGGTTCGCCCCGGGCGGCGAGGTTGAGGGCGACGTTCTCGTGGAGCGCATCAAGCAGGTTCTCGTACAGGTCGGTGAGCACGGGGTTGTGGGCAGCCTGCGCGATCGCCCGGTGCACGCCGGCGTCCGCGACGACCAGCGCGGCCACGTCCCCGCTGCGGTGCGCCTGATCCCGGGTGGCCACCAGGGCGCGCATGTGTGCGATGTCCTCATCGGTGCGCCGTTCGGCCGCGAGGCGGGCCGCAGCGACCTCCAGTGCGCGGCGTACCTCCAGCACGTCGCGTCGCGCGGCGGCGGCGACCCGGCGGCTGACGGGTCCGGCGAGTTCGTTCGACGCCAGGACGTAGGTGCCGGAGCCCTGACGTCGCTCGAGCAACCCCGCATGCACGAGTGACTGGACGGCTTCCCGGACGGTGTTCCGACTGGTTCCGGTGCTCTGCGCGAGCTCCGCCTCGGTGGGTATCCGGGAACCGACCGTCCATCGGCCCTCGGTGATCTGCTCGCGGAGTTGGGTGATCACCTGGTCGATGAGCCCTGCCCGCCGGGCGGTGTGCAACGGCGGTTGGGGGCGGAGCGGAGGCCCAGGAGACATCGAAGATCCTTTCCCGTGTGTCAAGGCCGCGCCTTCGGTGTCGAACGTGGTGTGGGTCACCGGGGCTGTGATCACGAAGGATCGCACAGACCGCACGCCTTGCGCAGATTCTCCTCCGTCGTCGGTGGATGACGGAACGTTCGCCACGTTATATATACCTTTTGCGGAGAATCTGTGATCTGAGTTCCCTCGAGTGAACGAGCCGCCCTCCCGAGGAGGACGAGCCGGTTGCCCTCGCCGGGAAGCGAGTCGGAGTGTCCGCCGGCAGATGCTCGCCCGGCGCGGTTCGGTGCGGCTCGGGCGCGGGACGGCCGTGACGAAAATCCGTTCTCCGCCCTCGATACCCTGAGCGGGTGACTCCCGCCGAGCTGACAGACGCGATCCGGGACTGCCTGCGGGCAGCGATAGAGAACGGGGAACTGGCCGTGGCCGTCCCCGAGGAGATCCGGCTCGAGCGGCCCCGGCAGCGGGAGCACGGCGACTGGTCGACCAATGTGGCGTTGCAGCTCTCCCGTGCCGCCGGACGTCCGCCACGTGAGTTGGCGGCGCTGCTCGCCGGGCGTCTCGCCGAGGTCTCCGGCATCAAGAGTGTGGAGGTCGCCGGGCCCGGCTTCCTGAACATCGTGCTGGACGTGGCGGCCGCCGCCGAACTCGCCAGGACCATCGTCGAGGCCGGTGACGCCTACGGGCGCAACACCGCCCTGGTCGGACATGTGGTGAACCTCGAGTTCGTCTCGGCCAACCCCACCGGCCCGCTGCACATCGGGCACACCCGCTGGGCCGCCCTCGGTGACGCGCTCGGCCGACTGCTCACCGCCTCCGGGGCCACGGTGACCCGGGAGTTCTACGTGAACGACGCCGGGGCGCAGATGGACCGCTTCGGCGCCTCGGTGCTGGCCCGCTCGCGGGGCCGCGAGGTGCCCGAGGGCGGGTACCGCGGCGAGTACGTCGGCGAGCTCGCCGCCAAGGTCGTCGCGGCGCACCCGGAGGTCGCCGACCTGAGCGACGACGAGGCCGTCGCACTGTGCCGCGAGGCGGGTTACCGGCTGCAGCTGGACGAGATCCGGGCGACCCTGGCCGACTTCGGGGTGCACTTCGACGTCTGGTTCTCCGAGCGCACCCTGCACGAGAGCGGGGCCGTGCGCAGTGCGGTGGATCGTCTGCGCGAACAGGGGCACGTGGACGAGCGCGAGGGCGCCGTCTGGCTGCGCACGACCGACTTCGGCGACGACAAGGACCGGGTCCTGATCCGGGCGGACGGCGAACCCACCTACTTCGCCGCCGACGCGGCCTACTACCTGTCGAAGAAGGACCGCGGCTTCCCGGAGAAGGTGTACCTCCTGGGGGCGGACCACCACGGCTACGTCCAGCGGCTCAAGGCGATCGCGGCCTGCGCCGGCGACGATCCCGCCACGAACATCGAGGTGCTGATCGGGCAGCTTGTCTCGGTGGGCGGGGCGCGGTTGAGCAAGCGCGCCGGCAACATCATCGAGTTGCGGGACCTGGTCGAGTGGCTCGGCGTGGACGCCGTCCGCTACAGCCTGGCGCGGTACCCGGCGGACTCGCCGTTGGCCCTGGACGGCGAGGTCCTCACCCGCCGCACCAACGACAACCCTGTGTTCTACGTGCAGTACGCGCACTCGCGGATCGCGGGCATCTCGCGGAACGCCGTCGAGGCGGGGGTCCGGCGCGAGGACGGGTTCGACCCCTCGCTGCTCGACCACGAGGCCGAGTCGGTGCTCCTGGCTGCTCTCGGCGAGTTCCCCCGCACGGTGGCCCAGGCCGCACAGCTGCGGGAACCGCACCGGGTGGCCCGGTACCTGGAGGAACTCGCGGGCCTCTACCACACGTGGTACGTCGTCTGCCGGGTCACGCCCCGCGGGGACGACCCGGTCACCGACGTGCACCGCACCCGGGCCTGGCTCAACGAGGCCGTGCGAGTGGTGCTGGCCAACGGCCTCGACCTGCTCGGGGTCAGTGCCCCCGAACGTATGTGACCGGCCGGGTGGCCGGCGACCGTATCCCGCCCGTCCGCGGCCACTGACCCGCCGACGGGCCTGATCCCGGGAGGACCCCCTCATGGCCGCACACGAGGCCGGCGCCCTGCACACGCCCGGATACGGCGGCGTGTCCACCGTCCCCGCGTGGCTCGCGCCACCCGCCGACGTCAATGCCCTGGTCCCCGCCCTCTGGGCCGGGTCGGTGACCCGCCGGGACGACGGCGCACTGCAGGTCGGGGGGTGCGACGTGCGGCGGCTGGCGGCCGAGCACGGCACACCCGCCTTCGTGCTGGACGAGCGTGACTTCCGCGCCCGCGCCGGCGCCTTCCGCGACGCGTTCGCGCTGGCCTTCGCGGATCTGGCGGGGGCCGACGTCTACTACGCCGGCAAGGCGTTCCTGTGCTCCGGCGTGGTGCGCTGGCTCGCCGAGGACGGCCTGTCGCTGGACGTGTGCAGCGGCGGCGAGCTGGCGGTGGCGCTGCGGGGCGGGATGCCGCCGGAACGGATCGGCCTGCACGGCAACAACAAGTCGGACGCCGAGATCCGCCGGGCCCTGCGGGCCGGGGTCGGGCGGATCGTGCTCGACTCCCTGGAGGAGGTCGACCGGGTCGCGGACGCCGCCGGGCGCCTGGGGGTGCGGGCACCGGTGATGTTGCGGGTGACCGTGGGCGTGGAGGCCCACACCCACGAGTACATCGCCACCGCGCACGAGGACCAGAAGTTCGGGCTCTCCCTGGCCGGTGGGGACGCCGCCGCCGCGGCCCGGGCCGCGGTCGCCCGCCCGGAGCTGCGGTTGCTCGGCCTGCACAGCCACATCGGTTCGCAGATCTTCGACACGAGTGCCTTCGAGGTCTCCGCCCGCCGGCTGCTCGGCCTGCACGCCGAGATCGCCGCCTCGTTGGGGATCGACCTGCCCGAGCTGGACCTCGGCGGTGGCTTCGGCATCGCCTACACCACCCAGCACGACCCGCTGGAGCCCAAGGCCCTCGCGGATCAGCTGGCGGACATCGTGGCCCGGGAGTGCCGGGGCCGCGGGGTGGCCGTCCCGCGGGTCTCCGTCGAACCGGGACGGGCCGTGGTCGGCCCCAGCACGTTCACCCTGTACCGGGTGGGTGCGGTCAAGCGGGTGGGGCTCGATCAGGGCGCGACCCGCACCTACGTGGCGGTCGACGGCGGGATGAGCGACAACATCCGCACCGCCCTCTACGACGCGGACTACTCGGCGGCGATCGCCTCCCGCGTCTCGACGGCCCCGGCCACCCTGTCCCGCGTCGTCGGCCAGCACTGCGAGAGCGGGGACATCGTGGTGCGCGACGAGTTCCTGCCCGAGGACATCACGCGGGGGGACCTGCTGGCGGTGCCCGGTACCGGGGCGTACTGCCGCAGCATGGCGAGTCAGTACAACCACGTGCCGCGCCCGCCCGTGATCGCGGTGCGGGACGGCATCACCAGGGTCCTGATCCGCCGGGAGACGGAGGACGACGTGCTGAGCCTGGACGTGGGCATCTCGGGCGCCTGAGCGCGAGGCCGGAACACCGGTGCACGCCCCGGTGGGGTGGGTCCTCCGGTGGGATCCGGGCTGCCACACTGCGAGGGAGGTGTGGGTGGCTGTGGACGGTGCCATCGCGGTCCACAGGGACGTAACTCCGGCGACGCTCGGAGGGCTGCGGTGGTGAGATGTCGGTGCCGGCCCGCCGCCGGTCGGTCAGGGCCTGCCCTACGGGGCAGATGAGGAAGGGAGTCGGGATGGAGCCGCTGAGGGTGGCGCTGCTGGGGTGCGGCGTCGTGGGTACCGAGGTCGCCCGGCTCCTGACGACTAATCGTGCCGAACTCGCCCAACGAGTGGGTGCCGAGCTCGACCTCGTCGGGATCGCGGTACGCCGGATCGGGGGCACCCGTGGCCTGGACGTGTCGCCCGACCTGTTCACCACGGACGCCCTGGACCTGGTCAAGCGCGCGGACGTCGTGGTCGAGCTCCTGGGCGGGATCGAACCCGCCCGCACGCTGATCCTGGAGGCCATGGCCGGTGGCGCCGCGGTGGTGACCGCGAACAAGGCACTCATCGCGCAGGACGGTCCAGCGCTGTACGCCGCCGCGGCCGAGCACGGCGTGGACCTCAACTTCGAGGCCGCTGTGGCCGGGGCGATCCCGCTGATCCGGCCCCTGCGCGAGTCGCTGGCCGGCGACCGGGTACGTCGGGTGCTCGGCATCGTCAACGGCACCACCAACTATGTGCTCGACCAGATGGATCGCACCGGGGCGGACTTCGGGGACGCACTGGCTCAGGCCCAGCAACTCGGCTACGCCGAGGCCGATCCGACCGCGGACGTCGAGGCCTTCGACGCGGCGGCCAAGGCCGCGATCCTGGCCTCGCTCGCCTTCCACACCCGGGTGTCCGCCGAGGACGTGCACCGGGAAGGGATCAGCGCGGTCACCGCGGAGACCGTGGCCTCCGCCGCGGACATGCACGCGGTCGTCAAGCTGCTCGCCATCTGTGAGCGCACGGTCGACGCCGAGGGCCAGGAGGGCGTCTCGGTGCGGGTGCACCCGGCGATGATCCCGCGCAGCCACCCCCTGGCGGGAGTGCGTGAGGCCTACAACGCGGTCTTCGTCGAGGCGGAGGCCGCCGGGGAGCTCATGTTCTACGGGCGCGGCGCGGGCGGTCAGCCGACCGCCAGCGCGGTGCTCGGCGACGTGATCTCGGTCGGTCGCAACCGGGTACGTGATGCCCGGGGACCGGGCGAGTCCGCGTACGCGGACCTGCCGATCCGCCCGATGGGCGAGGTCATCACCCGGTACCACATCAGCCTGGTCGTCACCGACCGGCCGGGGGTGCTCGCCCAGGTCGCCCAGGTCTTCGCCGAGCACGGGGTGAGCATCGAGACCGTGCGTCAGCAGATGCTGCCCACGCAGCCGGCGGGAGTCGCGGTCGAACCGGGACAACGGCTGGCACGCCTGATCGTGGTCACCCATTCGGCGTCGGACTCGGCCCTGGCCGCCACGGTCTCCGCGCTCTCCGCACAGGAGTCGGTCGCCGCCGTCGCCGGGGTCACCCGGGTTGAGGCCGCGGAATGAGGGCGAGCTAACCTCGCGCCGTCGGACCGAGAGCGGGCAGGGTCGCCCCCACGGTGAGTGCTCGGAGGGTCGAGATCGACGCCCGGGCGGACGAAGAAGGAATGCAGGTGACCGCCGAGCGGCGGTGCCGGACGTGAGCGGAAGGACAGTGCCGAGATGGCCCATCAGTGGCGGGGCGTGATCGCCGAGTACCGTGACCGGCTACCGGTGAACGCGGAGACTCCCGTGGTCACGCTCGGCGAGGGCGGCACGCCCCTGGTCCACGCCCAGAAGCTGTCCCGGCGGCTCGGGTGCTCGATCTGGCTGAAGTTCGAGGGCGTCAACCCGACCGGTTCCTTCAAGGACCGCGGCATGACGATGGCCATCTCGCGGGCCGCGCAGGCCGGCGCCAGGGTCGTGATCTGCGCCTCGACCGGCAACACGTCCGCCTCCGCGGCGGCCTACGCCACCGCCGCCGGCATGAAGTGCGCCGTGCTCGTGCCGGACGGCAAGATCGCCATGGGCAAGCTCAGCCAGGCCATCGCCCACGGGGCCACCCTGCTGCAGGTCGACGGCAACTTCGACGACTGCCTTACCCTCGCGCGCAAGCTCGCCGAGGCCTACCCGGTCGAGCTGGTGAACTCGGTCAACCCGTTCCGGATCGAGGGCCAGAAGACGGCGGCCTTCGAGATCGTGGACGCCCTCGGAGACGCTCCCGACGTGCACTGCCTGCCGGTCGGCAACGCGGGCAACATCACCGCGTACTGGAAGGGATATGTCGAGTACTCGGCGACCGGCCCGGGGTCCGAGGCCGGTCCCGCGACGCGCCGCCCGCGGATGTGGGGCTTCCAGGCGGCGGGGTCCGCGCCGATCGTCGAGGGCCACCCGGTCGACCACCCGGAGACCATCGCGACCGCGATCCGGATCGGCAACCCCGCGTCCTGGCAGCAGGCCGTGGCTGCCCGCGACGAGTCGGGGGGCGTGATCGAGGCCGTCACCGACGAGGAGATCCTGCGGGCCCACCGCTGGTTGTCCGCCGAGGAGGGCGTGTTCGTGGAGCCCGCGTCCGCGGCGGGAGTGGCCGGTCTGATCAAGCGGCACGAGGCCGGGCTCCTGACGCCGGGGCTGCTGGTCGCCTGCACCGTCACCGGGCACGGACTCAAGGACCCGCAGTGGGCGCTCCGCGGGACGGACGGCCAGGAGGTCGCCCCCGTGCGGGTTCCCGTCGACGCGGGGACCACCGCGGCAGCCCTGGGGCTGGACGGATGAGCAGGTTCGCCGAACCGTCCTCATGTGACGGGATACCGGTGACGGTCCGCGACGGCGTGCGTCTCGGCTGCCCGGTCACGGTACGAGTGCCGGCGAGCAGCGCCAACCTGGGGCCGGGATTCGACACCCTCGGGCTGGCGCTCGGCCTGTATGACGAACTGGACGTCGAGGCGGCCGACGAGGGTCTGACCATCCTCGTGCAGGGCGAGGGTGAGTTCACGGTGCCGCGCACCGAGGACCACCTGGTGGTGCGTTGGTTGCGCGCCGGCCTCACCCAGGTGGGCGCAGGTCAGCCGGGTCTGCGGCTGACCTGCCGCAATGTCATCCCGCACGGGCGTGGGCTCGGATCCTCGGCGGCGGCCATCGTCGGCGGGTTGGTCGCGGCCCGGGCCCTGCTCGCCGACCCCACGGCGCTGGACGACGACGTGGTGTTCGCGCTCGCGGTGGCTGCCGAAGGACATCCCGACAACGTGTCCGCATCATTGTTCGGCGGTCTGACCATCTCGTGGACCGAGCCGGCCGGCGGCGCGCGGGAACCGCTCGTGCCCCACACCGTCCGGCCCCCGGTGCACCCTGACGTGGTCGTCGTGGCCTGTGTTCCCGAGCAGGAACTGGCCACCTCGCGGGCCCGGGCGATGCTGCCGGCCAGCGTCCCGCACGCCGACGCGGCGTTCACCGCGGGGCGGGCCGCACTGCTCGTCGAGGCGATCACCCGCAGCCCCCGGCTGCTCTTCGCGGCGACCGAGGAACGCCTTCACCAGGCCCAACGCGCTCCGGCGATGCCGGACAGCGCGGAGTTGATCTCCCGGCTGCGGGCCGACCACCTCGCGGCGGTCGTCTCCGGCGCCGGCCCGAGCGTCCTGGTCTTCGGGGACTCCCCGCACCTCGCGGAGCAGGTCGCCGAGCGCGCCGGCACCGGGTGGCGGGTGTTGTCGCCGGGCATCGCCGCCGGTGGCGCCTCCTGGTCGGCCGCGAACGTCCTGGCCGGCTGAGATCTGCGGGCCTGACGACGCGCAGGCTCGACGACGAGGTAGCAGGCTCGACAACGACGTGCGGGCCTGACGACGTGGCAGGCTCGACAACGACGTGCGGGTTCGTCGACGACCTAGCGGTACGGAATCGGTCACGGAACCGCACGACGGGCTGTCGTCCCTCTCCGGACATCACGCTGGGCAGCCTCAAGAGGGGACAAGACCGGCACAAGCCGCCGCCGAAGGATACTTCGTCGCAGAGGGTCCTCGGTGTTACAGTACCTGAGCAGCCGCGAGGAGGCTTGCGTGTGCAGGCCCCCGCCCTCGCAATCGCCTGAACTCTCCCATGGCCCTGTCGTGTGTGCGCGCGGCTGAGAACCGTCCGGTCCATGTCCGGACGCGGAACCCGCGGCCGTTCTCACCTACCGCGGCCGACGAGGGGAAGGATCCTTCGTGACAGATACCGTCCACATTGCCGACGGCGAGCAGCCGCAGGCGTCCGCTGCCCTGCGCGGCAGCCTGTCCACACTCAGGCTGACCGAGCTGCAGGCGCTCGCCTCCCAACTGGGTATCACCGGTACTGCTCGGATGCGCAAGTCCGACCTGGTCGAGGCCATCCGGGCCAACCAGGAGGGCCTGCCGTCGGCCAGGACGGCGGCGGCCGAGAGCACGGAAGCGTCTCGTGGTGCGGGATCGGGCAAGGCTCAAGAGACATCCGCCGCGGGCGGTTCCCGCGAGCCGCGTGGCGGGCGTCGTCGTGCGAGCGCGCCCGCAGGGCCCCCCGGCCCGAGACGGGAGGAGGCGGTCACCGTGACCGCAGTAACCGAGTCGTCGCAGGTGGACAGCCCCGTCGCAGTGGTCGACGGAGCGGAGGACGGCCAGCGATCGGTGGTGCCCGAGCCGGCCGCGACCGCGGCGCCGGAAGCGCCGGTGGTCCAGCAGGCCGGTGTCGAGGAGGCGCCCACCTCCCAGAGCTCGGACCGGTCCACCGGTGAGGTGGCGGCCGAACAACCCGCCGCCTCGCAGCAGCCTGCCGAGCAGCAGTCCGACCAGCAGCAGTCCGACCAGCACAGTGCACCCGAGCAGGCCCCGGGTGAGCAGGGCGCCGGTCAGCAAAGCACCGGTGAGGAGCGTCCGCGGGAGTACCGGCAGCGCGAGAACCGGCAGCGCGGTGAGCGTCAGGGCGGTGAGCGTCAGGGCCAGCGCGGCGAGCGCTCGGGCACCCAGGGCGAGCGTCAGGGAGCCCCGGCCGAGCGTCAGGGCACCCAGGGTGAGCGTCAGGGAGCCCCGGCCGAGCGTCAGGGGACCCAGGGCGGCACCCAGAACCAGCCCGCCGGCGAGAACGGCGACGGGCAGGGCCGGGACGACGACGAGGACGGCGACGGCCGGGGCGGGCGTCGGCGGCGTAGCCGCTACCGCGACCGCAAGCGTCGCCCGCGTCCGGGCGGCGAGGGCGGCGCCACCGGTGGGGTGGAGGAGCCGGAGGTCGCCGAGGACGACGTGTTGATCCCGGTCGCCGGCATTCTCGACGTCCTGGACAACTACGCGTTCCTGCGGACCACGGGTTACCTGCCCGGGCCCAACGACGTCTACGTCTCGCTCGGCCAGGTGAAGAAGCACGGACTGCGCAAGGGCGACGCGGTGCGCGGGGCGGTGCGCCAGCAGCGTGAGGGCGACCAGCAGCGGCAGAAGTTCAACGCGCTCGTGCGGATCGACGACGTCAACGGCGCCAGCCCGGAAGAGGCCCGCACCCGGCCGGAGTTCAGCAAGCTGACCCCGCTCTACCCGCAGGAGCGGCTGCGGTTGGAGACCGAGTCCAACCAGATGACGACGCGGATCATCGATCTGGTGGCCCCGATCGGCAAGGGACAGCGTGGCCTCATCGTCTCCCCGCCCAAGGCGGGCAAGACGCTGGTGCTGCAGGCGGTGGCCAATGCCATCACCCGCAACAACCCCGAGGCTCACCTCATGGTCGTGCTCGTCGACGAGCGGCCGGAGGAAGTCACCGACATGCAGCGCACGGTCAAGGGTGAGGTGATCGCTTCCACCTTCGACCGTCCCGCGGACGACCACACGATCGTCGCCGAGCTCGCGATCGAGCGTGCCAAGCGTCTGGTCGAGCTCGGTCACGACGTGGTCGTGCTCCTCGACTCGATCACCCGCCTCGGCCGGGCCTACAACCTGGCCGCGCCGGCGAGTGGTCGCATCCTTTCCGGTGGGGTGGACTCCAGCGCGCTGTACCCGCCCAAGCGGTTCTTCGGTGCGGCCCGCAACATCGAGCACGGTGGTTCGCTGACGATCCTGGCGACCGCGCTCGTCGAGACGGGCTCGAAGATGGACGAAGTGATCTTCGAGGAGTTCAAGGGCACCGGCAACATGGAGTTGCGGCTGTCGCGTCAACTCGCCGACAAGCGCATCTTCCCGGCCATCGACGTGAACGCCTCCGGCACCCGCCGCGAGGAGATCCTGATGTCGCGCGAGGAACTGGGCATCGTCTGGAAGCTCCGCCGGGTCATGGGCGCACTGGAGCCGCAGCAGGCGATCGAGTTGCTCCTCGACCGGGTGAAGCAGACGCGGAGCAACCTCGAGTTCCTCATGCAGGTGCAGAAGACGACTCCGGTGCCCGGCCGCGACGACGACTGACCATCCCGGCCATCGTCACGAACCATCACGACGACCGGCCAGCACGACGACCGACGACGACGTCGCCGCCGCCCACGGCCGTCTCCCCGGCCCCGCGGGACCGGCTGGGCCCTGGTGCCCAGCCGGGACCGGTACCGAGGACCATTCGGCCAGGTCCCGGCGGTCGCCGGGGCTCGGTAACGGCCGGGGTGGCGGGTTCTGGCAGACTGGACGACGGCACCGGTTCCCGTCCCGCCCTGTGTGCGGGCGACCCGGCGGCTCCGAGCGAGGAGTGATCATGAAGAGCGGGATCCACCCCGAGTACGTGACCACGCAGGTGACCTGCACCTGCGGGAACACGTTCACCACGCGCAGCACCGCACGCAGCGGCTCGATCCACGCGGACGTGTGCAGCAACTGCCACCCCTTCTACACCGGTAAGCAGAAGATCATGGACACCGGTGGCCGGGTGGCCAAGTTCCAGCAGCGGTACGGGCAGCGGCGGACCGGTAAGTAGGACGTTCGCGGCGCCGGTGGCGCCGTCCCACCTGGTGTGGTGCGGGCGGTGCGCCGGCGCCCTGCTTTGTCGGCGGTCGTGCCTGCCCGGACGGCCGTCGCAGCAGGCACGGGCCCACAGACACGACCCCGAGGGGGGTGGAGGACATGACCCAGTCGGGGGAGCGGACCGATCCGGTCGCTGCGGCGGTGGCCCCGTTGCTGGCCGAGCGCGCGGAGCTCGAGGGGCGCATGGCCGATCCCGCAGTACACGCGGACCCGGGGTCGGCGCGACGGTTGGGCCGGCGTTACGCCGAACTGGGCGCGGTCGCCGAGGCACACCGTCTCTGGCAGCAGGGGAACGACGACCTGCAGACCGCCCGTGAGCTGTCGGCGGAGGACCCCGAGGCGGCCGCCGAACTGGCCGGGGAACTGCCCGCGCTGGAGGAGGTCACCCAGCACGCCCGTGAGCGCCTGCGCCGCCTGCTCCTGCCCCGGGACGAGGACGACGACCGCGACGTGATCCTCGAGGTACGGGCCGGTGAGGGCGGGGAGGAGTCCGCGCTCTTCGCCGGTGACCTGGCCCGCATGTACCTGCGCTACGCGGAGCGGCACGGCTGGCGGGCGGAGATCCTCGACGCGACGCACTCGGACCTCGGCGGCTACAAGGAGATCGCGCTCGCGATCAAGAGCCGGGGCACGCCCGGCCCCGGAGAGGGCGTGTACGCGCGGCTCAAGTTCGAGGGCGGGGTGCACCGCGTCCAGCGGGTGCCGGTCACCGAGTCGGCCGGACGCATCCACACCTCGGCGGCCGGAGTGCTCGTGCTGCCCGAGGTCGAGGACGCCGGTGAGGTGCGCATCGAGCCGGACGAGCTGCGGGTGGACGTGTTCCGTTCCTCCGGCCCCGGAGGGCAGAGCGTGAACACCACGGACTCGGCCGTCCGGATCACCCATCTGCCCACCGGTCTCGTGGTCTCGTGCCAGAACGAGAAGTCGCAGCTGCAGAACAAGGAGCAGGCGATGCGTATCCTGCGCGCGCGGCTGCGGGCCCTGGCCCAGGAGGCCGCGGAGGTCGAGGCCGCCGCGGCCAGACGTTCCCAGGTGCGCACGGTGGACCGGTCCGAGCGGATCCGCACCTACAACTTCCCGGAGAACCGGATCGCCGACCACCGCACCGGTTTCAAGGCCTACAACCTGGACCAGGTGCTGGACGGCGACCTGGAGGCCGTCCTCACCTCCTGCCTCGAGACGGACGAGGCGGCCCGGCTCGCCGCCGCGGGGATCGGGTGAGCGAGGCCCGGAGCCTGCGGACCGCGCTCGCGTCGGCGGAGCGACTGCTCGCCTCGGCGGGCGTGCCCTGCCCGCGCGCGGACGCCCACGCCCTGGCCGCGCACCTGTTGCAGGTGAGCCCCGGCGAGCTCGCCCGGCTCCTCCTGCTCGGCGCGCCGGCACCCGCGGGCCTGGACGAGCTCGTGACACGCCGCGCCGACCGCGTCCCGCTGCAGCACCTCGTCGGCGGCGTCACCTTCCGGCACAGCGCGGTACGGGTGGGGCCGGGGGTGTTCGTGCCCCGGCCGGAGACCGAGACCGTCGCCGGGCATGCCGTGGACGAGGCCGCCCGCGTGGCCGCCGACCAGGGCACCGTGCTGGTCGCGGACCTGTGCACCGGATCGGCGGCGATCGCGATCGCCGTGGCCCAGGAGGTGCCGGCGTCCCGCCTGGTCGCGGTCGAGCTGGATCCCGCCGCCTTCGCGTGGGCCGAGCAGAACGTCGCCGCCTCCGGCGCGGGTGATCGGATCATCCTGCGCCGGGGGGATGTGACGCGCTGCGACCGCACCCTGCTCGCCGAGTTCGCCGGTGAGGTGGACGTGGTCGTGGCCAACCCGCCGTACATCCCGCCCGACGGCGTGCCGCACGAGCCCGAGGTGCGTGACCACGACCCGGCTCTGGCCCTGTACGGCGGCGGGGACGACGGCCTGGAGGTGCCCCGCGCGGTCGTGGCGGCCTCCGCGGTCCTGCTGCGTCCGGGGGGCCTGCTGGTCATGGAACACGGTGACGCCCAGGGGGCGCCGACGCGCGCGCTCGCCGGGGCCGGCTGGGACGGAGTCCGCACGGCACGCGACCTCACCGGGCGTGACCGGATGCTCCTCGCCCGACGCGCCCGCTGACCGCCCTCGATCGGTCCGACACGCCACGTGACGGAACCGTTGCGACACCTGACAGACTGTCCGGCCGTGAGCATGCGTTTCGACTGCTCCGATCCCGGGGCGCGGGGACGGGGGTTGACCCAGGCCGCCCAGGCCCTGGCCGGGGACGGGCTGGTCGTGCTGCCGACCGACACCGTGTACGGGCTCGCCTGCGACGCGTTCTCGCGGCCGGGAGTGCGATCCCTGGCGCGGGCCAAGGGACGCTCGGCGCCGCCGGCCGTGCTGGTGGCCCATCTGCGGGTGCTGGACGGCTTGGCCATGGGGGTGGGGGCCGCGGGTCGTGCGCTCGCCGAGGCGTTCTGGCCGGGTGCGCTCACCCTGCTCTGCCTCGCCCAGCCGAGTCTGGACTGGGGTCTGGGCGACGCCGGGACCGTGGCCTTGCGGATGCCGCTGCATCCGGTGACCCTCGAACTGCTGGAGGAGACCGGCCCGCTGGCGGTGACGTCCGCGGGCCCGGCCGGACTGCCCGCGGCGCCGGACTGCGACGCCGCCCAGGAGATGTTCGGGGAGGCGGTGCGCGTGTACCTGGATGCCGGACCGGCGGGCGATCCGGTGCCGTCCACGGTGCTCGACGTTCGCGGGACCACCCCGCGGATCCTGCGGGCGGGGGCCCTTACGCTGGAACGACTGCGCGAGGTGGTGCCCGAGGTCGCCGGCCCGGCCGACTCGCGGGTCGGACGGGACGACGGGTGAGGATCTACCTCTACATCATGGTGGTGGCTGCGGCGACCACCTATCTCGGGACGCCGCTGATCCGGCGCCTGGCCCGGCGCATCGGGGCGATCACCCCGGTGCGGGACCGTGACGTGCACACGGTGCCGATCCCGCGGATGGGTGGCGGCGCGATGCTGATCGGTTTCGTGGTGGCGATGCTCGCCGCCAGCCAGATGCCGTTCCTCAAACCGGTCTTCGACGACCATGCGCCGTTCGCCGTGCTGTTCGGTGCGGTCGCGGTGTGCCTGCTCGGGGTCGCCGACGACCTGTGGGGTCTGGACGCGTTGACCAAGTTCACCGGGCAGGCGCTGATCGCCGGGGTGATGGCCTGGCAGGGCATCCAGTTCGTGTCCCTGCCGATCGCCGGGGTCACGGTGCTCTCGTCCGGCACGCTCAAGGTGCTCACCGTCGTGGCCATCGTCGGCACGATGAACGCGGTGAATTTCGTGGACGGTCTGGACGGTCTCGCCGCGGGGATCGTGGGGATCGCCGGATCGGCCTTCTTCATCTATTCCTACCTGCTCTCCCGGCATACCGGCACGCAGGCCCACTACTCCCTGGCCTCGCTGGCATCCCTGGTCACCGCGGCGCTGGTGGGCTGTTGTGTGGGATTCCTGCCGCACAACTTCAACCCGGCCCGCGTGTTCATGGGGGACACGGGGTCGATGCTCATCGGGCTGCTCCTGGCCTCCGCCACGGTGGCGATCACCGGCCAGGTGGATCCCGAGCAGGTGGCCGACGCGCAGATCGCCCCCGCGTTCTTCCCGCTGGCCCTGCCGATCGCCGTCCTGGCCCTGCCGACCATCGACATCCTCCTCGCGGTGGTACGCCGGACCCGGGCCGGGAAGATGCCGTGGCAGCCGGACAAGATGCACCTGCACCACCGGTTGCTCCGCCTGGGCCACAGCCACGCGAGTGCCGTGATGATCATGTACCTGTGGACGGCGACCTTCGCGTTCGGGGTCGCCTCGGTCGCCTTCGTGACCCTGGCCGCGGCGGCCGGGATGACCCTCTCCGCGGCGTTGGTGGCCCTCGTGCTGACCCTGGGGCCGCTGCGTGGTCGCGGGCGACGGGCCGCGGCGCATCGCGCGGTGCAGTAGCGCGGCCCGGCGGGTCTCTTCGAGATGAGGTCCTGAACGGGGGCTGATACGCTCGGGCCACGGACGACGGTGAAGCCGCCTTTCCGCCCGTGGAATTCCTCGCGGGTGTGTGGCCGGACACCAGGAAGTCCGAGCGACTCGCCACCCGGCACCGATTCCGCCGAATGGGCCACGACCCTGGTCGTGCGCGTGACTGTCGGAGGACCGCCGGAACGACGAAGGGAAACTCTCTTTGCCGTCCCGCATTTCCCGCACCCCCCTGACCGTACGTACTGAACCGTGCATGGCCCGCGGCGTTCCCCGGTGGGGCCGCCGCGTCCGGCGGGGAGGTCGTACGGCGTCCCCGATCTCGACCGGCAGTGGTGGTCGCGCGGAACTCGCGGCTCTCAGGAGTGCGCCCCGGCCCCTGCGGCCCTGCGCGGCCCGCGGGGCGGTGGACCCGGCCCGATGGGCCCGTCGGCCACTTTCGGTATATGGCCGATCGCCTTCCGTGCAGAATCCGGAGGTCATCGATGACCGGAATCGGGGGGAATCGCCGCAGGCGGGAACCGGACGGATCAGGTGTGGACGACTCGTGGCAGGAAACACATGTGTGTCACGCCGCCACGGACCGGGATCGGGCCGACCGACGGGCATGATGAGGTCACCAGGACCCGTATCGATCATGGGGAGCCAGCCGATCATGCAGACCCAGGGGGTGTGATGCGCGGCGTCAGTCGGGAATCACTCACCGCCAGCCTGGCCCGGCTCGAGACCCGGCTCGGCTCCGCGCGGGCCAACCCGATGCGCATGGGGGACGACCTCTTCGCCGTCACCGGGGTCCTGGCCGGCAGCGCCGGGTTGCGTCGGGCGTTCAGTGCCCCCTCGTCCTCACCGGAGTCCAAGGCCGGCGTGGTGCGTGCCCTGTTCGGGGGCAAGATCTCGGCGCCTGCGCGGGATCTGCTCGCCGAGGTGGTCGCCCAGCGCTGGGCCGGCGGCGCCGACCTGGTGGACGCCGTGGAGCACCTGGCCGTGACCGCCTTCCTCGTCGCCGCGCAGAAGGCCGACCGGCTGGACGCCCTCGAGGAGGACCTCTTCCGGTTCGAGCGGGCGGTGGCCGCCAGCACGGAGCTGCGCGACGCCTTCTCGCTGCGCACCAGTGGTGCCGAGCGCAAGGAGCGGCTCGTCCGCGACCTGCTCGAGAGCAAGGTGGGTCCCGAGACCCTGCGCCTGGCGATCCAGGCCGCGGTCGCGCCGCGGGGTCTGCGTACCGGTGTCGCCCTGGAGTCCTACATCCGGGCGGCCGCCGCACGACGGGCCCAGGCCGTGGCCCGCGTCACCTCGGCCCGGCCGCTGACCGAGGACCAGCGTGAGCGTCTGCTGACCGGGCTGCGCCGGGTCTACGGGAGCGCGATCCAACTCGAGCCCGATGTCGACCCGCGCGTGCTGGGCGGCCTGCGGGTGCAGGTGGGCGACGACGTCCTGGACGGCACCGTCTCGCGGCGGTTGCTGGACGTGCGGCGGCGGTTGTCCGAGTAGCAGGACCGGTCCCCGCCGGGGAGGGTCGCCGCGGGGCCGCGAGCAGATCCAGCCGAGGGACCCGACGAGCAGTCCGATGACGAGATCAGAGAGCAGGGACGTGCAGATGGCGGAGCTGACCATCCGACCGGAGGACATCCGGGAGGCCCTGGATGCCTTCGTTCAGGCGTACGAGCCGGCCAAGGCCTCCCGCGAAGAGGTCGGTCGGGTCACCGAGGCCATGGACGGGATCGCCCGGGTCGAGGGCCTGCCGAGTGTGATGGCCAGCGAACTGCTGCGCTTCGAGGACGGCACGGTCGGTCTGGCGCTGAACCTGGACGTGCGGGAGATCGGTGTCGTGGTCCTCGGCCAGTTCGACGGCATCGAGGAGGGGCACGCCGTCCACGGCACCGGCGAGGTGCTCTCCGTACCGGTGGGTGACGGTTTCCTCGGACGGGTCGTGGACCCGCTCGGCAACCCGATCGACGGTCTCGGCGAGATCGTGGCCGAGGGGCGGCGCCCGTTGGAGGTGCAGGCCCCGACGGTCGTGCAGCGGCAGAGCGTCAAGGAACCGCTGATGACCGGGATCAAGGCCATCGACTCGATGACCCCCATCGGCCGGGGCCAGCGGCAGCTGATCATCGGTGACCGCCAGACCGGCAAGACCGCGGTGGCGATCGACACGATCATCAACCAGAAGGAGTTCTGGGACACCGGGGACCCGACCAAGCAGGTGCGCTGCATCTACGTGGCGATCGGGCAGAAGGGTTCCACGATCGCCGGCGTGCGCCGCGCCCTGGAGGAGAAGGGGGCCCTGGAGTACACGACGATCGTGGCCGCGCCGGCCTCCGACCCGGCCGGCTTCAAGTTCCTGGCCCCCTACACCGGCTCGGCCATCGGCCAGCACTGGATGTACGCGGGCAAGCACGTCCTGATCATCTTCGACGACCTCTCCAAGCAGGCGGAGGCCTACCGCGCGGTCTCGCTGCTGCTGCGCCGGCCGCCGGGCCGTGAGGCCTACCCCGGTGACGTGTTCTACCTGCACAGCCGGCTGCTGGAGCGCTGCGCCAAGCTGTCCGAGGGCATGGGCGGCGGATCCATGACGGGCCTGCCGGTGATCGAGACCCGGGGCAACGACATCTCGGCGTACATCCCCACCAACGTCATCTCGATCACGGACGGCCAGATCTTCCTGGAGTCCGATCTGTTCAACGCGGATGTGCGCCCGGCCATCAACGTCGGCGTCTCGGTCTCCCGCGTCGGTGGCGCGGCCCAGACCAAGGCCATGCGCAAGGTGTCCGGCTCGCTGCGCGTGGACCTCGCGCAGTACCGCGCCCTGGAGGCGTTCGCCATGTTCGCCTCCGACCTGGACGCGGCCTCGCGGGCCCAGCTCAGTCGGGGCGAGCGGCTGGTCGAGCTGCTCAAGCAGCCTCAGTACGCGCCCTATCCGATGGAGGAGCAGGCCGTCGCCATCTGGTGCGGTACCAGCGGCCGGCTGGACGATCTGCCCGCCGAGGACGTGCGGCGCTTCGAGCGCGACCTGATCGCCGAGCTGCGGCGCAGTTCCACGGTGCTCACCACGATCCGGGAGACCGGTGACCTGTCCGAGGACACCGAGCGCCAGCTCGTCGCGGCGGTGGACCGTTTCAAGGCGGACTTCGTGGCCTCCGGCGCCGAGCCGGAACCGGAGGTGGCCGACGACGACGAGGTCGAGCCGCTGGGCGACGAGGACGTCAGCCACGAGCAGATCGTGCGGCAGAAGCCGCCGGCACCGCCCAAGCGCGCCAAGTAGTCAGGTGGGCACCGGTTCGGTGGGTGAAGGGAGGAGAGCGACATGGCAGGGCAGTTGCGGGTCTACCGACAGCGGATCCGGTCGGTGCGGGCGACCCAGAAGATCACCCGGGCGTTCGAGCTGATCGCGACCTCGCGGATGGTCAAGGCCCAGCAGCGGACCGCGGCGTCCACGCCGTACGCGCGGGCGATCACCCGGGCGGTCTCGGCACTCGCCACGCACTCCAACGAGGACCACCCCCTGATCCGGGAGAAGGGCACCGTGCACCGGGTCGCCGTGCTCCTGATGACCTCGGACCGGGGCCTGGCCGGGGCCTACTCCTCC
The DNA here is from genome assembly GCA_964583765.1 of uncultured Kineosporiaceae bacterium. GTDB lineage: Bacteria > Actinomycetota > Actinomycetes > Actinomycetales > Kineosporiaceae > CAZOWW01. The sequence goes on along the minus strand of CAZOWW010000024.1, from coordinate 6,951 downwards.
AGCGTGATCAAGATGGGGGAGCAGCTGAACGAACGGCTCCGGGACGACTCCCTGGAGGTCGTGCCCTACCTCGTGGGCCGCAAGGCGATCGGCTACTACCGCTTCCGTCGTCGTGCGATCGCCCACGAGTGGTCGGGGTTCTCCGACGCGCCGACCTTCGAGTCGGCGCAGGCGATCGCGACCGCCCTCATCGAGGACTTCGTCAAGGGTGCCGAGAACGGCGGGGTCGACGAGATCTACCTCGTCTCCACGACGTTCGTGAACATGGTGACCCAGGTCCCCGAGGTCGTGCGGCTGCTGCCCCTGGAGGTCGTGGAAGGGGCGGAGGCCCCCGCCCCCGAAGAGGTGCTGCCGCTGTACGAGTTCGAGCCCACCGCCAAGGAGGTGCTCGACGCGCTGCTCCCGGCCTATGTCGAGGCGCGCGTGTTCAACGCCCTGCTCCAGTCGGCGGCCAGCGAACTGGCCAGCCGCCAGCGGGCCATGAAATCGGCGACGGACAATGCCGAGGAGCTCATCAAGCGCTACACGCGGCTGGCGAACACCGCCCGCCAGTCCGAGATCACCCAAGAGATCAGCGAGATCGTGGGCGGGGCCAACGCGTTGGCCGAGACCGGTGCGGGGCGCTGAGAACCGTGGCCACCGAGACGACGGTGCTGGTTGAGACGACAGTGCCCGCTGATACCACGGTGCTGGTTGAGACGACAGTGCCCGCTGAGACGACAGTGCCCGCCGGACGGCCGGGCGAGCACGCCGAGAGTGAGTGAGGGACATGACTGCCACTACCGCCGCGCAGGTCGACGAGCCGGCCTCGGGGCGCCTCGCCGTGGGACGGGTGTCCCGGGTCATCGGCCCGGTCGTGGACATCGAGTTCCCCGCGGACGCGATGCCCGGGATCTACAACGCCCTCACGGTGGAGGTCGCCCTGGGCGAGACGACCCGCAAACTGACCCTCGAGGTCGCCCAGCACATCGGGGACAACCTGGTGCGCGCGATCTCGATGCAGCCCACCGACGGCATGGTGCGGGGCTCTGCGGTCACGGACACCGGGGGACCGATCACCGTCCCGGTCGGTGACATCACCAAGGGCCACGTCTTCAACACCATCGGCGAGTGCCTCAACCTCAAGGAGGGCGAGCGCCTGGAGGTCACCGAACGGTGGCCCATCCACCGGCGGTCTCCCGCCTTCGACCAGCTCGAGTCGAAGACCGAGATGTTCGTGACCGGCATCAAGGTCATCGACCTGCTCACCCCGTACGTGCTGGGCGGCAAGATCGGCCTGTTCGGCGGCGCCGGCGTCGGCAAGACGGTGCTGATCCAGGAGATGATCTACCGGGTCTCCGAGAACTTCGGCGGCGTCTCGGTGTTCGCGGGCGTGGGGGAGCGGACCCGCGAGGGCAACGACCTGATCGCGGAGATGACCGAGAGCGGGGTCATCGAGAAGACGGCCCTGGTGTTCGGGCAGATGGACGAGCCCCCGGGCACCCGTCTGCGCGTGGCGCTGTCCGCGCTGACCATGGCGGAGTACTTCCGCGACGTGCAGAAGCAGGACGTGCTGCTGTTCATCGACAACATCTTCCGGTTCACGCAGGCCGGGTCCGAGGTCTCCACGCTTCTGGGACGCATGCCGAGCGCCGTGGGCTACCAGCCCACCCTCGCCGACGAGATGGGCGTGCTGCAGGAGCGCATCACCTCGACCCGTGGGCACTCGATCACCTCGCTGCAGGCGGTCTACGTGCCCGCCGACGACTACACCGACCCGGCGCCGGCGACCACCTTCGCGCACCTGGACGCCACCACCGAGCTGTCCCGGCAGGTGGCCTCGCTGGGCATCTACCCGGCCGTGGACCCGCTGTCGTCCACGAGCCGGATCCTGGACCCCCGGTACATCAGCCAGGAGCACTACGACACTGCGGTGCGCATCAAGCAGATCCTCCAGCGCAACAAGGAACTGCAGGACATCATCGCGATCCTGGGCGTGGAGGAGCTCTCCGAGGAGGACCGGATCCTCGTCAACCGCGCCCGGCGCATCGAGCGCTTCCTCTCCCAGAACATGTTCGTGGCCAAGAACTTCACCGGGATGGACGGTTCGTTCGTGCCGCTGGAGGAGACCGTCGAGGCCTTCACGAAGATCGCGGACGGCGAGTACGACGAGGTTCCCGAACAGGCCTTCTTCATGTGCGGTGGCCTGGAGGACGTCGCCCGCCGGGCTGCGGTGATCAAGGAGCAGACCGGGGCCTGAGCCGGGTTCCGGCCCCGGCCGGACCGGTCCTTGCTCCCGGTACGTCAGCGCTATCCTTCCACCAACACCGGGCGAGCCCTGGGCGTTGCAGCAGCACGGAGGTTCCTGTGCCCTTGGAGGTCGAGGTCGTCAGCGCTGACCGGCGCGTCTGGCGGGGGAGTGCTTCCGCCGTTCTGGCGCGCACCGTGGACGGCGACACCGGGATCCTGGCCGGGCACGCCCCGGTCCTGGCGGTGCTCGCCGAGGGCGTACTGCGGATCACTCCCGTGACGGGGGACCCCGTGCTCGCGGACCTGGACGGCGGGTTCCTCTCGGTCGACAACGACCGGGTCACCGTGGTCGCACGTCGCGCCACGGTGACCTCCGGGACCTCGGCGAACTGACCGCGGGTGTACGGCGGTGAGCGATCTGGAGATCTCCCTCACCGCCGCGGTCCTCGTGGCGGTGGTGTTGATCGCGACGGTGGGTGTCTTCGCCGGGCGGCGTATCGTGCTGGCGCGGGGCGGGGGGACGTTCGACTGCTCCCTGCGACGTGAGGGCGGCCATGTGGCCGGACGCTGGATGCGCGGTATCGCCCGCTACGAGTCGGAGCGGCTGGACTGGTTCCGGGTGTTCACGGTCAGCCCGCGGCCGGGTCGTTCACTGGACCGTGGCCGGTTGGTGATCCTGGGCAAGCGTCCCGCCCAGGGGGCCGAGCTGTACGCGGTGATCCCCGGCGGGGTGATCGTGCGGTGCGCCTACGGGGCGAGCATGCTCGAGCTGGCGATGACCACCCAGTCCTACGTGGCCTTCGCCACCTGGTTGGAGTCGGCGCCGCCGGGGCAGGGCGCGAACGTCGCCTGAGGCGTGCCCATCCGGCCCGGCCGTATCATGGTCGCCGCCGTGGCACGGGGCGAGCTGCGGCCGAACGAGAGGCCCTGACCATGTCGGACACACCTACCCCGGAGCCGGTCGGTCGGCAGCGCAACGTCGACTACCAACGGCTCTCCGCCAATTTCAAGGTCGTGAACCGGTACGTCCTCGTGCTGTGGCGGATGCGCCTCGGCTGGTGCATGAACATCTGCCCGCCGCTGCTCGGCCGGGTCCTGCTGATCAGTCACACCGGTCGCAAGACCGGACTGGTCCGGCAGACGCCGGTGAACTACCGGATCATCGATGGAAGCGTGTGGCTGATGGCCTTGCCGGAGGCGGCCTGGTGGCGGAACATCCAGGCCGAGCCGCGCGTCGAGGTGCGCCGGCCGTTCAGCCGGTGGCGTGGTGTGGCCAAGGAGGTCCCCATCGACGCCGGACACCTCTCCCAGATCCGCGCCGTCATGACCTCAGGCGGCCGGATCGCCGCGACGCTGGACAAGTTCCATCCTCGAACGGCCACTGACGAGGCGATCCTGGAGCATGTTCGTGGCTTCCATCTGCTCCGCATCGACGATCTCGAGCGGATCCGCCGACGGAACAGCTCCGGGTCCTCCGGCCGGACCTGACGCCGACCTGGCCTGGGCACACCCGCCCCCGGTACGACACGGGGGTGGGCGCCCGTGCGGTCGCCGCGACGGTGAAGACCTCCGGTGTTATGTTGAAGAAGGCAATTTTTCCCCTTCGGTGAGAGCAGGAGTGCCGCTACGGCGGGCGATCCTGCGCGCGGCTGTCGCCCAGTCGGACTGCATGGCCTGAGGGCCGGTGCGCCGAGGTCGTGGTTACGACGATCCCCTTCGTGGGTCGGTCAGACAGGACCCGATCACGGTTCTGCCCTAGAGCCTGGAGGCTCACATGGCGCCCGACGCACGCACTCAGGTCCATCCCCGCTGGGCCATGGTGAGTACCTACCCCCCCACCCCCTGCGGACTCGCCACGTTCACGCAAGCCCTGGTCGCCGGTCTGTCGGCTTCGGGCACCCGGGTCGACGTGGTCCGCGTGGTCGACGAGCCCCCACGACAGTCGCCTCCGGGGGTCGTGCACCACCTCGTGAACGGGGCGGTGAGTGGTGCGGACGAGGCGGCGGACGTCCTGAACGGGTACGACGTGGTGGTGGTGCAGCACGAGTTCGGCATCTACGGCGGCACCGACGGGGAACAACTGCTCGATGTGCTCGCTCAGCTCCGGGTGCCCGTGATCACCGTTCTGCACACCGTGTTGGCGGACCCGACCTCGCACCAACGGCAGGTCCTGCAGACCGTCATCGAGAGGTCCGACGTCCTGGTCACCATGACCCGTACCGCGCGCGATCGGGTGGTCGGGATGTACGGCGTGGCCGCCGGGTCGGTGCACGTCATCCAGCACGGAGCCGCTGACGCCCTGGTCAGCGGGCCTTCCTCCCGATCGCCTCGGGAACGGGAACACGGCGCGCGTCGTGCCGGCGTGTTCGGTGCCCCGGGCCGGCGCCCGGTCATCCTGACCTGGGGTCTGCTGGGGTACGGCAAGGGCATCGAGTGGGGGATCGAGGCACTCCCGGCTCTCCGTGACCTGGTTCCCCGGCCGGTCTACGTCGTGGCGGGCCGCACGCATCCTCGGGTGATCGAACGCGAGGGTGAGCGGTATCGCCACGGGCTGGAGCGCCTCACCGCGAAGCTGGGCCTGGCCCGCGACGTCGTCTTCGACGACCGGTATCTCGCCCCCGCGCAGCTGCACCGGATGGTCTGCGCCGCGGACGTCGTGTTGCTGCCCTACGACTCCCGCGAGCAGGTCACGTCCGGCGTGTTGATCGAGGCCGTGGCCGCCGGACGCCCCGTGGTGTCCAGCGGCTTTCCCCATGCACTCGAACTGCTCGGCGGGGGAGCCGGGTTGCTCGTCGAGCGGAAGAACCCGGCCCAGATCGCCTCGGCCCTGCGGCGGGTGCTGACCGAACCAGGTCTGGCTTCCCGGTTGTCCCGTCAGGCCGCGACGCTGGCTCCGGATCTGTCCTGGTCCGCCGTGGCGCGCTGCTACCTCGAGGTCGGGAACTCGCTCTGCCGCGCGCAGGCCGTCCTTGCGGACGTCGGTGCGGTCGCCCGGGCCGTGGCGGTGGTGGCATGAGCACCCACGCGCCGAGGTACGACCACCTGATGGCGATGACCGACGAGATCGGTCTCTTCGAACATGCCCTGTTCACGCGCCCGCGTCCCGAGCACGGCTACTGCGTCGACGACGTCGCCCGAGGTCTGCTCGTGCTCTGCCGCGCCGAGGTGGCCGACGTCGGGCCCTGGGCCGGTGACCTCGGGCAGGTCGCCTGGCGCTACCTGCGGTTCCTGTTGGAGGCGCAGGCACCCGACGGCAGGATCGTCAACCGACGCGATGTCCATGGCGTCTGGCACGGCATGGCCGGGGTGGCGGACTGTTGGGGGCGGGCCCTGTGGGGTCTCGGAGCGGCGGTCTCCCGCGGCGGTGACTCCGAACTGACGCAGCGGGCGATGGTGGGGTTCGAGGTCAGCGCGCGGATGCGCTCGCCGTGGATGCACGCCATGGTGTTCGCCGGGTTGGGAGCGGCCGAGGTACTCCGCGTCGACTTCGGGCATGTCGGGGCGCGTGCGCTCCTGGCCGATGCCGTCGCGGTGGTGGGCCGACCCGGCGCCGATCGCGCCTGGCCCTGGCCCCGCCCGAGATTGACCTACGCCAACGCGACCGTTCCTGAGCTGTTCCTGGCTGCCGGGTACTACCTCGTCGACGACAGCCTCCTCGACATCGGCCTGTCCCTGCTCGAGTGGCTCCTGGACGTGGAGACCGCCCAGGACCACCTCTCGGTCACCCCGGTGGGTGGTTGGGCACAGGGCGAGGCCCGTCCCGGTTTCGACCAACAGCCCATCGAGGTCTCCTGCCTGGCGGATGCCTGTGCCCGAGCGTTCGAGTTGACCGGGGAACCGCGCTGGGCCGAGGCGGTGGAACTGGCGGCCGCCTGGTTCCTGGGCGCCAATGACGCAGGAGTGCCACTCGCCGACGAGCGGAGCGGAGGCTGTCGCGACGGTCTCGAGGCACACGGACGCAACGAGAACCAGGGGGCGGAATCGACGCTGGCGCTCCTGTCGACCCTGCAACAGGCCCGTCGACTCCAGCCCGTCCGATGACCCCTCAGCCGGGGGCCGTTCCGGCCCCGAAACCGCCCGTCCCGCTCCCGTCCGCATTCGCCCGGTCCGGGGCCGCGTCGACCTCGTCGGCTCCCTCCGGAGCCGCTTCGTCCGGATCCGTTCCCACCGAGCGTGTTTCGTCGCAGCCCGCCCCCACGGGACGCCGCGCGGACGTCATCCTCAGCGCGGATCCGCGCCGGGTCATCGGACGGCTCTTCCTGCCGGGGCAGGAGGGAGCTATCCCGGGGACGTCGCGGGCCGCCGGCGTCGTCCGGCGTGCCATGGCTGTCGGCGAGCGGGAGACCCGGGATCTCGTCGCCGGAATCCTGGCCGATCACGGGGCCCGCCACCATGCGCTCGCGGACATCCTGGAGTCGAACTTCGCGGCGATCGCCCACCGGGTCAGAGGTGCCGAACGGCTGTCCCTGCAACGCAGACAGCTCATCGGCGCGTACTTCACCCAGGAGTACGCGCTCGAGGCCGCGGCCCTGTTCAACCCGTCCGTGGTGCCGCATCCGGACCAGGACGTCCCCGCCGGGCAATTACGGTTCGTGATGAGCGCGCGCGCCGTCGGGGAGGGACACCTGTCGAGCATCGTCTTCCGTTCCGGTGTGATCCATGGCGGGGATGCGGGGGAGGCCGAGGTGACCATGGACCCGGGCTCGGTATTCGCCACTGCCG
>CAZOWW010000023.1:0-51687 GCA_964583765.1 uncultured Kineosporiaceae bacterium | reverse complement strand
AGTATTGTGCGGTATGTCGAACAAGAACCCGATGGGTACCCCGAACAAGCCGGCGAGAGCCTCGAGGTGTTTCTTGGTCGGGTTGTCCCGGATGCCGCGGCGCAGCATGTAGACGTAGTTGGCCGAGATCGTCGGTCCGCCGGCGGTCGCGATGGATTCCGCGACGTAGTCGTAGCTGAATTCCGTGCCCTTCTCGGGGCAGCGGAACGTGCGGAAGAGACGATCGAGCTTGCGGGCGAACGAGTCGGGGAGATCAGCCACCCCGGCGCCGTGGGCGGGGTCTCCCGTGGACCGGTCGTCCACCATCGGTCCTCCAGGGGGGTCTGCGCGCGGGGAGCGCCGGGGCGGGCGCGCCGTGGGCCGATCGGCGGCGGGAGGTCGGGGACGCGGACCGGGTCACCCGGTCCGCGCCTGTCACTACTGGATGGGGACGCTGCCGAGGGCGGTCCTGCGGCGGGGGACCCCAGGGAGTCCGGAGACGGGAACTGGTTCGGGTGGGCAGGGGACGGACGGGGCGCTGAGGCCGAAGGCGATCCGGGCGGCCTCGCTCGTGGCGCGGATGCCGCCGGCCTCGGCGGTCTGGCGGTAGGCCTCGAGCGCGGCGGCCGGCTCCTCGGCGAGGACGAACCGTTCGGCGATCTCTCGCCAGACCGCGGCGGTCAGCCGGGAGACCACGGTCCCGGAGAGCGCGGAGCCTGCGGCGTGGTAGGCAGTCACCGCCTCGTCGCGCCGGTCCTGGCCCGCCAGCGAGTCCCCGAGCAGGATCATGGCCTTGGCGAGCGGGACACCCGAGTGGTTACCCAGATGGACGAGCGCGCGGCGGGCACGCTGCTCGGCCCGGCGGGGGTCACCGCAGAGCAGGTGGGCGAGTCCGCGAGTGACCTCCCAGTCGGCCATGTCGGGGAGACCGCCGAGGTCCTGCAAGTCGGACAGCGTCTGGTCGAGCATGGTGGCCGCCTCGGTGGCCCGTGCGGGGTCGGCGCGCATGATGTAGAGGGCGATCTCCACCCGCAACCGGGGCAGGTCGCGGACGGTGCCTTCCTCGGTCATCAGGGCGAGGGCCCGGTCACAGAGGTGCAGGGCCTCGTCGATGTGCCCGCGGGCCTCGGCCACGACGGCGGCGTTCCAGAAGACCGCTGCCTGCCCCTGAGACGACTCAGACGCGGCTGCCACCTCCATGAGCGTGTCCGCCCATGCGGCGCAGTGCAGCAGGTCGCCGAGCTCGTAGTACACCCACATCAAGGTGGCCGCGAGGCGCAGATGCTCCGTAGTACCGGCGAGGCCGAGGTCCTCCACCGCCTCCAGTCCGGAACTGCCCACTCGGACGGCGGCATGCAGATCGCCCGCGGCAAGGTAGTAGCTGGACAGCAACATGCTGACGACAGCCAGGGGGAGGTGGCTGGCGCCGTGCATGCAGCGGTCGAAGACCGGCAGCAGGACGCGCACGGCGCCCTCGAGATCATTGGTCTGTTCGTGGGCCTCGGCGAGGACCAGGATCATTTCATCCTGGGTCACCGGGTCGAGATCGTCGCGTTCCAGCGCGTGAGCGAGCCGGTCGCGCGCGCTTGCGGCCTCGCCGTGGGTGAGGGCGAGCCTGGCGTAAGCAAGATCAAGTTCGGTCTGTCGGTGTTCCGGACATGCAGCCCCGCCCTCAAGTTCGGCGTAGCCGCAGTGCAGCCGCCGGGCCAGCAGCCGGAGGATCTCCGGACTGGGGTGCCGTTTGCCGGCCTCGATCAGCGACACGTAGCTCGCGGAGAACTCGTCCCCGGCCAGCTCCTGCTGGGACATGCCCGCGGCCAAGCGCAATCGCTTCAGCCGTTCGCCCAACCCGCTCATGGCTGCCCCACGAGGACATGCCCGGCCAACCACAACCGGACGGGATCGACTCCTGAACGCCACAGGGCCTGCCTCGAAGGAGGCAGGTGTCCTGTCGCCACCCCGTGGGCCTCTCCCGCACTCTCACGAGGGGGAGCAGTATTACGGGGTATGGAAACGGAGCGAACCAGGCGACTCAGGGAATACACGGAGAGTGCTCGCAAGAGCACATTTCGTAGTGCCGGATGCCGAACCTCCTTCGCCTCTGTCACGATTCGTGCTGACAGCCAGTCAAGCCCGTCTGACAGAGGAGTCGGCATGTCCCGCATCTCCCTCCGCGTCCTCGTTGCGCTGCTCGCCTCCGTGGTTCTTGCCATCACTACTGGTGCTGCTTCGGCGGGTGCCTCCGCCCAGAGCACCAATAATGTGATCTTGATGGCCTGCTGCAAGGGCGCGTGGTGACAACCTGATAGTCACACTCACTAGCCATACCTGGTGATGTGGGCGGGGAGATGATGGCCCGACACCTCCCCGCCCACATCGAAGTGCGTCCCTGAGGAACCCTCGCGGCCAGGAGCGGAGGCTCCCCGTGAACGCATGCCCACTGTAGTCACAAAATCGATGACATGCCAGTCAATCTGCTGTCAAGACAGAAGATCTTTTGGGTGGGACTCGGAACCGCTCTCGGGCCAGGTCTTGGAGGCGAAACGGGAAGGTCGGCATGCCCGGTCGGGTGTCGGTGACTGACAGACGCGATCGGCGCCGGACGGTGACCCGGGGCATGCATGCGAGTGGTCGCCTGGAAGTGCGATCCGACCAGTCCGTTGCTTCCAGAGGCGCGGACGGCACGGGAGTGCGCCGATTCGGGCCCTCGACACCACGTGCTCGGTGGACGCGCTGGGCACGGCGATCTGCGCCGGGCATGACCCGCTTCGGCGGGTGACGCCCACTGCGATGCGCGCCGACCCAGACGATCATCGGCTCGCGATGATCCGCTAGGGTCACGCCCTGGCATCCGGGCCCTTGGGCAGCGACGGGGGGCTTACGCTGCCGCAGCTGATCAACTTCTGTCGTCTCGCCCCAGGGGGTTCCGGTACAGATGATCCGATTGAAGACCGCATTGCTGGGCACGGCCTGCGCGGCGACGCTCGCCGCGAGCGGCGCAATCGCCGCCGCTCCCGCAGGCGCGGCGTCCACCACACCCGTGCTGAGCGTGCAGCTCGACGGGACCGCGGTGATCCCCGGGCTGAGTTCCGGCCTGAACGCCTCCATCACCGTCTCGGACCCGGCCATCCGCCAGGTGCAGGGCCTTCGCGTCAGCCTGGACACCCGCGCTCTGCCTCGGGGCGTCACGATCGACACCCCCGGCGGGTCCGACTGGACGTGTGCCGCCGTCAGACATCGCATCACCTGCGTGTCCTCTGCCACCCGGTCGGTCTCCTGGAGCGTCTATCGCCCGACGGGGTACGTGGGGAGTCTGGGGCTCGCCGTCCGGGCCCGATCCTCCGCGGCCCTTGCGACCGGGAGCCTGACCGCCATCGCCACGGCCACCGGTCTGGGCCGTGCCACCGACCGCCGGCCCTTCAGCGTCGCCGAGGGGGTCCAGCTGGTCGCCGGTCAGTCCCCGCCCCGGGTCAGCGTCGCGGACGGTGAGACCTACCAGGAACGGTGGACGGTCACCAACGGCGGGACGAACACCGTGCACGGCGTCGCGCTGTGGACGGAGAGCGACCCCGGTTTCGACCCGGCCACGCGCTATCGCAACTGCCGCTATGACAGCAGTATCAACGGCACCTTCTGCTTCTTCGCGAACGATCTCCTGCCGGGCCGGACCTACACCCTCGCCACCCCGATGGGCTTCCGGATCGCCTCCGACCACCGGGCCCCCTTCAACGGCCTCACCGAGGGCGGCTGGCGCACGCCGCTGGATCTACGGAACGCATTCCGGCTCTCCTCGATGAAGGCCGGTCACGGGCCGAAGCTGTCCCTGGTCGCCGGGTCCGGCGGCGCGCCCGCTCCTGTCCTGACCCGCGCCGGACGCCCCCAGATCAACCTGAGCGACCAGAGCTCTTTCGACGTCCCGGTCTCGGTGACGGGCCGCCTGACCGTCGATCTGGCGGCGGTGGGTGCGACGGCAGTCGCGCCGAAGGCCGGTGACCAGGTGCAGTTGGCGCTCGGGGTGCGCGATCTCGGCCCCGCGGCGGCGGTACTGACCCGCAGCGGCGACCCGCTCACCGATGCAGTCGTCACCCTGCCCGCCGGCACGACCGCGACCTCGGTCCCCCTCGGGTGCGCTCCCGTCGTCTCCGGCCAACCCGACTGGGACCTGCTGGACCTGCCCGGCTACCAGGCCTACGAGTGCCTGCTCTACACGAACCTCGCGGTGGGTGGAACCGCTCCGCTGCCGTTCACGGTCGCCGTGACCGGATCGTCGGTGGGTGCCCCGGGCAGCATCACGCTCACCTTCGGCTCCGACGCACCGAAGGACGCCGACCCGACGGACGACACCGCGCCGATCGTCCTCACCGCCGGCTGACCCCGGCGGGTGGGCCGGTCACCGGGCAGCGGTCCGGTGACCGGCCCGCCCCCTGCGACTCAGGCGTGTCCGGCGGGGCAGCGGACGGTGAGCGCGCGGGGGTCGACCTCGGCGCGCAGCACCCGGGCCTCACCGCCCGGGTCGCCGTCGATCTGCGCCTGCAGCGGCCGCTCGGCGTGCACGCGCAGCTTGCGGCAGCGGAAGTGCTCCACCGGCTGGTGGCCGCGTTGGCTGCGGGTGAGCACCGCGGCGGTCACCGCCGCCCAGCCGACGACCCCGCGCGGGGCCACGATGACCACGTCCAGCCAGCCGTCGTCGATCAGGGCGTCGGGCATCAACCGCACTCCACCGGCCAGTTCCCCGCAGTTGCCCACGATGACGCTCCGGACCCGGCGCACGATCGGCGGCCGGTCGTCCAGGCGGATCACCACCCGCGTCGAGGGGCCGCGCAGGTTGCGGGTGCCCGCGACGACGTAGGCCCACCAGCCGACCTTCTGCTTGAGGCGGGGCTCCACGGTGGCCATCACCTCGGCGTCGAACCCGAGCCCGGCCATCACCAGGAAGGTGTGCCGCGCGGGCTCGGCGTCCTCGCCGGAGACGTCCAGCTCGATCCGCCCGATGTCCACGACCCGGGAGTGCGTGCCGAGGGCGATCCGCAGGCAGTCCTCGGGATTGGCCAGGGGGATCCCGAGGTTGCGTGCGAGCAGGTTGCCGGTGCCCGCGGGCACCAGTCCGAGCGGGACGCCCTGGCCGGCCAGCGCATGGGCCACGGCCCGCACGGTCCCGTCACCGCCGTAGGCCACCACCACCGCGGCGCCGTCCGCGACCGCCGCCCGGGTCTGGCCGGAACCGGGGTCCTCCGGGGTGGTGTGCCACCAGCGGGGTTCGTCCCAGCCCGCGGCGGCACAGCGTTCGGGCAGCCAGTTCCGGGGATCCTGCCCGCCGGTGAACTTCGTCGGGTTGGCGACGACCGCGCACCACGTCCTGGGTGTACCGGGTTCGGCGCCGGACTCCGTGGTCCCGTCGGTGCCGCGGCTGCGTCGGCGTCGACGCAACGTGGCGACGACCACCCCGGCGCCGCCCGCCAGGACGGCCCAGGCCACGAGGGTCGTCAGCACCACCGTCTCCGTGGCCCCTCCCCACCTCATGCCGTCACGCTACGACCTTCTGGCCCGATCGGACACGACCATCGATCGCTCGCGTCGCTCGTTCTCGATCGGACATCACCCTCGAGTACCCGCGTCCCTCAGTCTCGATCTTCGGGGCGCCGTCCGCGACCCCTTTGCCCGCGACGAGCCGGGGGAAACCTGGCGGCGACGGCCGCAGGACGGCGACTACCCTCGGCAGGGTGATTGACCTGCGGCAGTTGCGTGAAGACCCCGACGTCGTGCGTGCCAGCCAGCGAGCCCGCGGCGAGGACGAGCACCTGGTCGACGAGGTGCTGGCGGCGGACGCCCGGCGTCGCTCCGCGCTGGCCGACTTCGAGCGACTGCGGGCCGAGCAGAAGGCCCACGGCCGGCTCGTCGCCCAGGCCAAGGGTGAGGAGAAGCAGATCCTCGTCGCTGCGGGCAAGCAACTCGCCGAGCAGGTCAAGGCGCGGCAGGCGGAGGCCGACTCGGCCGACCGCGAGCTGGCCGAGCTGGTGCGGCGGATCGGCAACGTGATCGAGGCCGACACCCCGCCCGGGGGTGAGGACGACTACGTCGTGCTGCGCGAGGTGGGCACCCCCCGCGACTTCGCGGCCGAGGGCTTCACCCCCCGTGACCACCTCGAGCTGGGCGAGGGCCTGCGTGCCATCGACATGGACCGCGGCGCCAAGGTCTCGGGCGCGCGCTTCTACTTCCTCACCGGCGTCGGCGCCCGGCTCGAGCTCGCCCTGCTGCAACTCGCCGTGGACCAGGCGGTGGCGGCCGGGTTCACCCTCGCGATCACCCCGACCCTGGTCAAGCCCTCGGTGATGGCCGGCACCGGGTTCCTCGGCGCCCATGCGGACGAGATCTACCACCTGCCTGCGGACGACCTGTACCTCGTCGGCACCAGTGAGGTCGCGCTCGCCGGGTACCACGCCGGGGAGATCCTCGATCTCGCGGACGGGCCGCGCCGGTTCGCCGGCTGGTCGGCCTGCTACCGCCGCGAGGCCGGCTCGTACGGCAAGGACACCCGCGGCATCATCCGGGTGCACCAGTTCCACAAGGTCGAGATGTTCAGCTACATCACCGCCTCCGACGCCGCGGCGGAGCACCTGCGCCTGCTCGCCTGGGAGGAGGAGATGCTCGCCAAGGTGGAGCTGCCGTACCGGGTCATCGACGTCGCGGCCGGTGACCTCGGCTCGTCGGCCGCCCGCAAGTACGACTGCGAGGCGTGGGTACCCAGCCAGGGCCGGTACCGCGAGCTCACCTCGACGTCCAACTGCACGACCTTCCAGGCCCGGCGGTTGGACATGCGGGAACGCGTCCCCGGTCCCCCCGACGCCGGTACCCGGCACGTGGCCACCCTCAACGGAACCCTGGCCACCACGCGGTGGATCGTGGCGATCCTGGAGAACCACCAGCAGCCGGACGGCTCGGTCCGGGTCCCCGCGGCACTCCGTCCCTACCTGGGCGGACTCGACCTGCTGAAGCCCGCCTAGTGCCCGCTCAGGTCCGTCCGGTGCCCGGCGTGCCGGCCGGCGACGTCCAGCTGGTGGCCCTGGACATCGACGGGACGATCCTCGACCACGGCGCACAGCTGAGCGACCGCGTCCGCGACGTCGTGCGCGCGGTGGCCGACTCGGGCCGGCACGTGGTGCTCGCCACCGGTCGGGACATCGCCGGCACCCTGCCGGTGCTCCGGCTCCTCGGCCTGGCCCACGGGTGGACGGTCTGCTGCAACGGTGCGGTCCTGCTGCGATTGGACGCGTCGCTGCCCGAGGGGTTCGCCGTGGAACGTGCGACCACCTTCGATCCGCGACCGGCGCTGGAACTCCTGCGCGAGCACCTGCCCGACGCGCTGTACGCCATGGAGCTGGTGGACGGCGGATTCGCGATGACCGCTGCCTTCCCGCCGGGGGAGCTCACCGAGGGACGGTCGACGATCGTGCCGTTCGAGAAGCTGACCGGCCCGACCACCCGCGTGGTGGTGCGCAGCACCGAACGCCCGGTGGACGAGTTCCTTGCCGTGATCGAGAAGGCCGGTCTGCAGGGCGTGAGCTACACGGTGAGCTGGACCTCCTGGCTCGACATCAACCCCCGCGGGGTGAGCAAGGCCGGTGCGCTGGAGGAGGTCCGCGCGCAGCTCGGGGTGGATCCCGGGCGCACCCTGGCCGTGGGTGACTGGCTCAACGACCTGCCGATGTTCGCCTGGGCCGGGTGGTCCGTGGCCATGGGTCAGGCGCTGCCCGAGGTCCGCGCCGCGGCGGACGAGGTGACCGCGAGCGTCGCCGAGGACGGGCTGGCGCTCGTCCTCGACCGGGTGCTGGCGGGCGAGCCGATCAGCTCGGGACGCTGAAGATCTTCGACTTGGGGGGCGCGGTGAGCGTGACCGGCTTGCCGTAGTCGAGGAAGTCGATCACTGCCGAGGTCTTCGAATCCCCGCCGGAGAGCCGCAGCGGGTACGGGGGCCCGTCCAGGGCGACGAAGTACGTGTCACCGGCGCCCTTGAGGATCAGAGTGCGGGAACCGTTGACCGGTTGCTGCCCGATCCGGATCAGTGGCTCGTCGGGCAGGAACATCGCGGCCAGCTTGGTGACGCTGCCGAAGACGAGCAGGTCCTTGAAGTCCGGGTTGCTGGACGTCATCTTGAGGTACTTGCCGCGCAGGGTGGCGACGGCGCCCTTGCCCACGGTCTTGCTCCAGAACGTGTCATCGCCCGAGATGTAGGCGACCTTGCCGATGATCAGCAGGTGCATGTCCGTGCCGTTCTGGGTGATCGTGCCGGTCGAGCCGTCGGTGCCCTTCAGGTGCATGTCGAGCGCGATCGTCTCACCGTTCTCGTGCACGGTGCCCTTGATCCGCACCGAGGAGGCGCCGAGCAGGGCCTTCTTGGCCAGGGACTCCACCTCGGCGGCAGGCTTGAACTCCATGCCGTTCGTGGGGTGGGACGGCGTGGGGGTCACGGGCACGGTGCCGCTGGGAGTGGTCGGTGCCGTGGTCGAGGTGCTCGTCGCCGGGCCGGCGTGGTTGACGATCCCGAAGGGGCTGCACCCGGCGGTGAGCGCCGCGGCGACGGCTGCCGGGATGAGGGCCTGTCGCAGTCGCATGCTCGCTCCTTGGCCGTGCGGGTGAGGCGCGGCGGCATGGACCGCACGTGATCCATCCCGCCAGTGGGTCCGCCTCACCCTAGTGCCCGGGGTCGCGGAGGCCCAATGACCGCGGTGCGACCGGGGCCGGTCTCACAGGTACTGGCCGGTTCCGTGCGGGCCCCCGCCCTCCAGGCCCGCGGGCCGTGGGCGCCCACCCTCGAATCCCGCCGCCGGCGCTCCGGGCAGGGCCCGGCGCATCTGCTCCAGTTGGGCGCGGGCCGCCATCTGCTGGGCGAACAGGGCGGTCTGGATCCCGTGGAACAACCCCTCCAGCCAGCCGACCAGCTGCGCCTGGGCGATCCGGAGCTCTGCGTCGCTGGGGGTGGTCTCCCCGGTGAAGGGCAGCGTGATGCGTCGGAGTTCCTCTACCAGTTCGGGAGCCAGGCCCTGCTCCAGCTCGGCGATGGAGCGCTCGTGGATGGCGGCCAGGCGCGCTCGTCCCGCCTCGTCCAGCGGGGCGTTGCGCACCTCCTCGAGGAGCTGCTTGATCATGCTGCCGATGCGCATCACCTTGGCCGGTTGCTCGACCAGGACGGCGGGATTGCTCTCGGCATCGGGCTCGCCCCCGGCCACGGCCATCCCGTCCGGGGTGACGACGACGATCCGGTCGGTGCCCCGGGATGCCGCTGCCGGGCTCTCCTCGGGTTCGTCGGCGGAGGTCTGGGGGAAGTCGAAGATCGAGCTCATGACTCCATCCTGCCCTGGACCGGAGCTGAGGGCAGCAAGAGGGCCGGGTGAGGGGCGGTAGTGGTCGGAGGTCTCGGTGAGGTCGACCCGGGACGCCGAGCCCGGCGTGATCGCTCAGGCGAGCGGGTCAGGGGGCGAGGGTTGCTGGACGTGACTGCATACGCGGTATAGCCTCCTGCCATATCGAGTATGCAGTGCCTCGGGGTGCGGGATTTCCCTCCCGACGGGGGACCGCACCGGGCACGGCAATGGGGACGGTGGCGTCCACCTGGGTGGGCGTGCGGGAGGGAGTCAGGGTGTCTGTTCGACACGGGCTGCTCGTGCTCCTGGCGGAGCGGCCGATGTACGGCTACCAGCTCCGGCAGGAGTTCGAGGGGCGCACGGGGGCCACCTGGCCGCTGAACATCGGGCAGGTCTACACGACCCTGGGACGCCTGCAGCGGGACGGGTTGGTCGTCGAGCTGGATCGCCAGCAGGACGGGTCCGTCGTGTACGGGCTCACCGAGAAGGGCCGGGACGAGGCGGCGCGGTGGTGGACCACGCCCGTGGAGAGGGGAGCCCCGGCCCGGGACGAGCTGGCGATCAAGCTGGCCCTCGCGGTGACGCTGCCCGGGGTGGACGTCCGCGCGGTCGTCCAGCGGCAGCGTGCGGAGACCCTGCGGGCGATGCAGGAGTACACCCGCCTGGGCATGCGGACAGACGAGGCGACCCTGGACGGCGTCACCGCCACGGACCTGGCCTGGCGCCTGGTGCTGGACAGCCTGATCTTCGCGGCCGAGGCGGAGATCCGCTGGCTCGACCATGTGGAGCAGCGGCTCGCGCGGGCCCGGGCGTCGGCGTCGGCACCTGTCGATCGCCCCACCGACCCACCCGCCGGGTCACCCACCGAACCACAGGCCGGCGAGGGGCTGCGGGTTCCTTCGCGGGGACGGGGACGTCGGTGAGCGCGCGGCGGTGGCGGGTGGGCCGCCAGGCCACGCCGGGCGAGGGGCCGGAGCAGGCGGGGCCGCCCTGCCTGGAGCTGCGGGCGGTCACCCGGGTGCACGGCCAGGGTGCGCAGCAGGTGCACGCCCTGCGGGGGGTGAGCTTGAGCGTGCGCGCGGGCGAACTGGTCGCGGTGATGGGCCCCTCCGGGTCGGGCAAGTCGACCCTCCTGCACCTGGCGGGGGGACTCGACGAGCCGACGTCCGGCGAGGTGCTGCTGGACGGCGTGCCGATCACCTCGGTCGGCTCCGGACGGCGGGCCGCGCTGCGGCGGCGCACGGTGGGCTACGTGTTCCAGGACCTGAACCTGGTGCCCGCGCTCACCGCGCTGGAGAACGTGATGCTGCCCCGGGAGCTGGACGGCGTGAGCATCCGCCGGGCGCAGGCGGAGGCGCTCGCCGCGCTCGCGGAGGTCGACGTCGCCGAACTGGCCGGACGTTTCCCGGACGAACTCTCCGGCGGGCAGCAGCAGCGGGTCGCGATCGCCCGGGCCCTGGTCGGGCCACGCCGGGCGGTGCTCGCGGACGAACCGACCGGTGCCCTCGACTCGGTGACCGGGGAGCAGATCATGCGCGTGCTGCGGCACCGCGTGGACGCCGGGGCCGCCGCGCTGCTCGTCACCCACGAGTCGCGGTTCGCCGCCTGGGCGGACCGGGTGGTGTTCCTGTCGGACGGGCTCGTCGTGGACGCCACCGAACCGGCCGCAGGACCGGAGCTCCTGCTGGACGGTCGGCGATGAACCTGTGTCCGTCCGCCGCCCGCGCCCTGGTCCGGATCGCCCGCCGGGACGCCTGGCGGCACCGGGGCCGCAGCGCCCTGGCCGCGGTGCTCATCGTGTTGCCGGTCGCCGGAGCGTGTGTGACCTCGGTGGTCTACCGGTCCGAGCAGCTCGACCCCCAGGACAAGGTGCAGCTCGCGCTCGGCCGTACCGCGCAGGCGAAGATCTCGCGCCCGGAGTCGCAGGGGCAGGACCCGTCGATCGCACTCGTGCCGATGGTCCAGTCCCCGGACAGCGGGGAGCAGTCGCCGGCCAGTGTGGCCCTCCAGGATCCGGCGGCGGCGACCCTGATCCGGGCCATCCTCGGGACCCTGCCGTCCGGTGCGCCCAGGACCCTCGGAACGGGGGTGCCGGCCGTGGCCGCCTCCCTGCGTCGCCTCTCGCTGCCAGCCGGGGACACTCTCGCGCGGCAGGAGTCCTGGCCGGTGTGGGGCCCGACCGTCTACTTCGGGCGGGCGGGGGTGGATCTGCAGGGGAAGTCGGTGGACGCCGCGGTGGTGGCCGCGGGGTTGGTGCACCTGGACGTCGGCGCGATGCCGAGCGGACCGCGTCAGGTCGCGGTGTCCGCCGATGCGGCTCGACGGATGGGGCTGCATGTGGGGGATCTTCTGCGGGTGCACGGTCCCCGCCCCGGAACTGCCACGGGGAGTTCCGGTGCGGGGAAGGGGACCACAGGCGGACACCTCCTCTTCCGGGAGCTGCGGATCAGCGGCACCGTGTCCGGCCCTGCCGTCGGGGACTGGGGGATGCTCCTCGCGAGCCGGGACGTGGCCGCGAGGCTTGCCGCGGAGTTGAGTGCCCGGGAGCCCGGTGCGGTCCTGCCGAACGCCCTCACCGGTTGGGTACTCGGCCCGGTGCCGACGGACTGGTCCTCCGTGCTGGAGACGAACCGGCTCGGACTGATCATGTTCAGCCGTCAGGTGGTGCTGCACCCGCCCGCTCAGGTGGTTCGTGCCGAGCGACGGTGGGCGGCCACGCAGTACCGCGGGAGCGACACATCTCAGCAACTGACGGTCATCGCGGTGGGCCTGATGGGGGTGCTCATCATCCTCATGGCCACGCCCTCGCTCGCCGTCGGAGCCAGGCGCAACCAGCGGATGCTCGCCCTGGTCCGGGCCGCGGGCGGTACCCGGGGGCACGTCCGCGCCCTGGTGCTGGCCGGCGGTGGGGTGATCGGCGCCGTGTCGGCCCTGGCCGGGGTGGTGCTGGGCACCGGCATCGGTGTGGTCACCGTGTGGTGGTTGCGCGGCCACCGCCACGCCGTGATGCCCCGGATCGACGTGCACGGTCTCGACCTGCTGGCGATTGCCGCGCTGGGCACCCTCACCGCACTGATCGCCGCCTGGCAGCCTGCGCGGCAGGCCGCCGCGATCTCGCCGGTACAGGGTCTGGCCGGGACGCGGCCGTCCCGGAAGCTGCCCTGGCGTGCCGCGCTGACCGGGCTGTTCGTCGCGGGGATCGGGGTCGTCCTCGCCCGGCACGCCGAACACAGCCGGTCCGCGGTGGAGGTGGTCGGCGGGATCTCCCTGACCGAGCTGGGGCTGGCCGGAATGTCCGGGTTGGTCGTGGCCCTCGCCGTGTCCCTGGCCCGCAGGTTGCCGGTCTCCCTGCGCCTGGCGCTGCGGGATGCCGATCGGCACCGGGGACGCACCGCCCCCGCGGTGGCTGCGGTGATGGCGGTGATCGCCGGCGGGATCGCGACCGCCACCTACGTGGACGCCGCCAACCACGCGGACGCGTTCAACTACTCGCCGATCGCCGCCCGGGGGGACGTCGTGGTCCAACTCGGGTCGGCGGGCACCCCGATCCCCGCGGTGCCCGCCGCCGAGATCGCGCAAGCGCTGCGCAGCGTGCTTCCCGTGACCCGGGTGCTTCCGGCACGGGCGTTGGACGGAACTCGGGTTGAGCTGAGTCTGGACACGCTGGGCGACGACGCGTCCGGGTGCACTTCCCGCCCCGGAGGCTGCGACGAGAGGAGACCCTCGCCCCAACTCCTCGGCGACCTCTCGACCCTCGTGGACGACGGACCGGTCTACGCCCTCTACACCGGCGGCGACCCGGGGGCGGAGGCGGCCCTGCGTCGCGGGGAGGTGGTCGTGCCGAGCGCCACGATGTTGTGGCCCGACGGCACGGTGCACCTGCGGCTGCAGCAGCAGGCCCCGGATGCCACCGTGGACACGACGGCCACGACCCCGGCGAGTGCGGGCACCGCGAGCGCGGTGAGCTCAGGTGACGTGAGCCCGGCGAGTGCTCCGGCCCCGCGGACCCTGGTAGTGCCGGGGTATGTGGCGACCGGTGATCTTGCCGTGGACGGCCCAGTGCTGCCGACGGCGGTGGCGGCGAGGCTCGGGGCGCCGGTGACGGTGTCCGAGTTCATTGCCGCGACCAGTCGGCTGCCGGGGGACGGGGCCGAGACCAGGGCCCTCGCCGCGTTGCGATCCCTGCCGTCCTTGGCGGACACCGTCGCAGCGGCCGAGGGTGGAGTGCAGGTCGCGGTGGAGCGGGGGCCGGCGCGCTCCTACGGGCTGGCCCTGGTCGTGCTCGCCGCGGTCGCGACGTTGCTCACCCTGTTCGGCACTTTCGCGACCACGGGTCTTGCCGCGGTGGAGGGGCGGGCAGATCTCGCCACCCTGGCCGCGGTGGGGGCTGCGCCGTCCACCCGGCGCCGGCTCGCAGCGGCCCGGGCCGCGGTGGTGGTCGTGCTGGGTGCGGCGGCAGGGATCGCCAGCGGCCTGTTCACCGGGGAACTGCTGATCGACTACTGGTCCTACTCCGGCGGGGTGGGCGGGGCGCTGCTGGGCGGCCATCTCCTGCCCGGCTGGCGCTTCGCCGTCCCGTGGGTGCACGTGGCCGCCTTCGGCGTGGGGATCCCGTTGCTCGCGGTGCTGCTCGCCTACGCGAGTACCCGTTCACGCCTGCCCCTGCTGCGGCGGATCGATCGCTGACGATCCCCGGGGGCAACGGAACAGCAGCCCAGAACTATCGGGAGGCCGATCAGGGGCGGACGGCGCCGGGCAGGAGACAGCTCTCCCCGCCCGGCGCCGTCCGGCTGCTTCCCAAGGCCGTTCGGGTGCCGGTCCGGCGCGGTTCCGGGCGGCGGTGGGGCACGAACCCCGGCCGTGGAGTCAGGAGAAGGTGAGCAGCACCTTGCCCACGTGGTCGCTGCGTTCCAGGATCCGGTGCGCCTCGGCGGCCTCCGAGATCGGCAGTCGCGCGTGCACGACCGGCCGCACCGCGCCGTCCACGATGAGCGGCCAGACCTGCTCGCGGACCTGCGCCACGATCGCGGACTTCTCGGCGGTCGTCCGGGCCCGCAGCGACGACGAGTGCACACTCGCCCGCTTGGCGAGCAGGACGGACAGGTCCAGCTCGGCGCGACGGCCCCCCTGGAGACCGATCACGACGAGGCGTCCGCCGGTGGCCAGGGCGGTGAGGTTGCGCGCGAGGTAGGCGGCGCCCTGGTTGTCCAGGATGACGTCCGCCCCGTGTCCCGCCGTGGCCTCGCGCAGGGTCGCGACGAAGTCCTCGTCCCGATAGTTGATCAGCACCTCGGCGCCCAGCTCGGCGCAGCGTGCAAGCTTGGCGGCCGACCCCGCGGTGACCGCCACATGCGCGCCGACCGCCCGGGCCAGCTGCGTGGCCATGGTGCCGATCCCGCTGGCCCCGCCGTGCACCAGGAGCCACTCGCCGGGACGTAGTCCCGCGTCGAGGAACACCGTGCTCCACACGGTGCAGGCGACCTCCGGCAGGGCCGCAGCGTCCACCAACGACGTCCCTGCCGGTACGGGCAGCAGTTGACCCGCGGGCACCACGACCCGCTCGGCGTAACCCCCACCCGACAGCAGTGCGCACACAAGGTCACCGGGACCCCACTCCGTGACCTGGGGTCCCACCTCCAGGACCGTGCCGCTGACCTCGAGGCCGGGCCAGGACGGCGCTCCGGCCGGCGGCGGGTAGAAGCCCTGTCGTTGGAGGAGGTCGGCGCGGTTGACCCCGGCCGCGGCCACCGCGACCAGCACCTCGCCGATACCCGGCCGGGGATCCGGCTCCTCCGCCAGGGCGAGGACCTCCGGACCGCCGGGATTGCTCACCTGGACCACCCGCATCCGCCGACCCTAACGCCGAGCGGGTGCCCCCGCTCAGGTAAGCGCCTGCAGGGCGCAGCCAGCTGGCTCCTGCGCCACGGACGGGTGCGCCGATCGGGTGAACCATCACCCGACGCGGGTCGACGCGCGTCAATGTCCAGCCGTTCGGGACCGAAGGACATCGAGATGCCTATGGCGGTCGGACCCCGCATGAGCATCGGTGAGTGCGAGCGAGCGGAAGGTCACCATGCTGCGAAACCTGGGCATCAGGTGGAAGATCCTCGCGGTTCTTCTGTTGCCGGTGCTGGTACTGGTGATTGCTGCAGGCATCATCTGCGGTGATTCACTCGCGGACGCCCGGTCTGCGGACCGGGTTGCCCGGCTCGCCGAGACGGGTCCCGACCTGAGCGGCCTGATCTCTGCGCTGCAACAGGAGCGACTGGAGTCGGCGCTCGCCGCGGCAGGTGACACCGCCGCGAAGAGCAGACTCACCGCCGTCCGGAGTGCCACCAACGAGGCCGTTTCCAAGGCCCGCAAGGCGCTCGACCGGGTGGACGAGGACGCGCTGACCCCGGCCGGTGTCGCTGCGCTGAGCCGCGCTCAGCAGGGGCACGACCATCTGACGACGATCCGACGGCAGTTCGACGCCGGGCGTACGGCGCAAGCGGTGCAGGCCTACACGGCCATGCTCACCCTGGACGTGGAACTGCCCACCACGGTCGCCGCGGGCGTCTCGGACCAGACCGTGGTGACGGACCTGATGGCGTACACGGCCCTCGCTCACCTGCGTGAGGGCATCACGCAGGAGCAGCTCGCCGGCCTCGAGATGATCCAGAGCGGGCACACGAACCTGTCCGCACAGGTGGCGCTCGGGCAGGGGGCTGCGGCCGAGACCGCCGCCACCTCGCAGTTGCGCACGCTCGCGTCGTCCCTGTCCTCGGCCAAGGCCCAGGCGGTCGACGCCCGTCCCGCACAGCAGTTCGGTTCCCTGCGGTCGGGGATCCAGTCGGCCGGCGCGGACGGTCACACGGTGATCACCGCCAAGGAGTGGACAGCCGCGGCGTCGTCCTACCTGGCCTCGCTCAACACGCTCGGACGGTCCCTCACCGACGATGCCGTCCACCGGGCGCACCAGCGTTCCGACGACGCCGGGCTCGCCGCCATCCTGACGAGCGCCATCGCCGTCCTGCTGCTGCTGCTGTCCGTGGGGCTGGCCCTGCTCCTGGCCCGGCACATCGTCTCGCCGATGCGTCGGCTCACCGAGGCCGCGGCGGGGATGCGCGAGGAACTGCCACTGCTGGCCGCGCAGATCGCCGGTAGCGGTGAGGTCGTCGAGTTCAACCTGGCCGAGCTGCCTGTCGACTCCACCGACGAGATCGGCCAACTCGCGGCGGCGCTGCGCGAGGTCAACGCCACGACCGTGGAGCTCGCGCACCAGCAGGCCGCGCTGCGTGCCTCCGTGGCCGAGACGTTCGTGAACGTCGCGCGACGCAATCAGGTGTTGCTGTCCCGCCAGCTGACCTTCATCGACCAGCTGGAGCGCACCGAGGAGAACCCGGACACCCTGGACAACCTGTTCCGCCTGGACCACCTGGCCACGCGGATGCGGCGCAACTCCGAATCGCTCCTCGTGCTGGCAGGTATCGAGGCCGGACGACGCCTGCGCCGGCCGATGCCGCTCTCGGACGTCATCCGCACCGCGACGAGCGAGATCGAGCACTACGACCGGGTGGCGTTGAGCCTGGACACCGACCCGCCGGTGGTCGCCCATCTCGCCCTGTCCGCCTCGCACCTGCTGGCCGAGATCGTCGAGAACGCCACGGTCTTCTCGGACCCCGGAACCGTGGTGAGCGTGCACGCCACGCCGCACGAGGACGGCATCCGCGTGACGGTGACCGACATCGGCATCGGCATGACGCCCGGGGAGATCGCCGAGTTCAACGAGCGGATCTCCGCCCCCAAGGCCGGGGAGGCCCTGGGCTCGCAGCGCCTCGGTTTCTTCGTGGTGGGCCAGCTCGCGATGAGGCTCGACACCCGCGTGCACCTGGAGCCGGGCGCAGGCAAGGGCATCACGGCGGTGGTCGACTTCCCGTCGACGTTGTTCATGCCGGGTTCGGACATCGACGGTCGGGGTGGTCGACGTCCCGGTGCCGCCGAGGAGCAGGGTCCCGGTGGCGGTCACGCCCTCGTGGGTGCCGGCCCCGCCGGATCTGGGCTCGGTCAGGCCCAGGGTTACCCGGGCACGCCGTCGTACACCGCGCCGTCCTACACGGCACCGTCGTACACCGCACCGTCCTACTCCGAGCCGTCCTATCCGAGCGCACCGTCCGGGCCTGCACCGTTGCCCGCCGTGCCGATGCCTCCGGCCGCGGTCGCCGCGGTCGCCACCCCGGCCGCGCCCCCGGCGACCCCTGCTCCGGGAGCGGACCAGGTGCAGCCGACCGCCGACCCGGTCGAGGTCGAACCCGAACCCGAGGTCGAGGCCCCGCCACGCTCGCTCGTGCCGCGTCAGGCCGCGCCGGTCGAGGGCCCGCTGGCGCCCCTCACCCTGGACGACGACGACCTGCTGCTCATGGGCATCACCGGTGGTCTGTCGCAGCCGCCCGACCCGTTCGAGGCCGCCCGGAGCCGGATTCCCGCGACGCCCGGGGAACAGGACGACCAGGACGCGCACGGAGGGGCGACACCGGGCGAGGTCGAGGACGCCGGTGTCGAACCGGTGGACCTGCCCCGGCGGGGCCGCTCCGGCGGGCTCCCCGATCTGTGGGCCGATTCGGACGAGGATTCCGCCGGTTCCGCCCCGCAGGCCGAGGCCTGGCAGCCCGAGCCGACCACCCTCATCCCCGAGGAACCGCAGTCGGCTGAGGCCGAGTCGTGGGAGTCACCGGGCCGGTCGGCTGAGGCCGAGTCGTGGGAGCTGCAGGACCAGTCGGCTGAGGCCGAGTCGTGGGAGCAGCAGGACCAGTCGGCTGAGGCCGAGTCGTGGGAGGCGCAGGCCCCGGCGGACACCTGGGAGCCCGTGACCGCACCCGAGGAGATCAACCCTCAGGGACCAGCAGCACAGGGAACGGACGCGGAGCTCTCCGCGGAGGACGAGGGTCTGGATCCGCTCAGCTCGCCGAACTGGCAGCCTGTGGACGGCTGGGTGCCGATGACCTCGCTCGAGCCCCAGGGCTGGCGGGAGCCGGACGGCTGGCATGAACCCGATGGCTGGAGCGAGCCCGAGCACTGGGAGGACTCCGAGGGCTGGGTGCCCGCGGTCGCCCTGGAGCCCGAGGGCTGGCGGGACCCGTCCTCCTGGGAGGAGTCCGACGAGTGGCACGCGGACGCCGTCGTGGCGACCCCGCAGCTGTCCGGTTCCTCGCAGACCATGGACGGCGACGCCGTGGCCGAGGCGCCCCAGTTCGACCTCGACGAGTTCGTCATCGGCGAGCTGTCCGACCCGCAGAGTGCGTCGACTGAACCGGCGCTGCCTCTTGCCCTGACCCCGCCGGAGCCCTCGGACATCGCTCTCGCGCCCCCGATCGACGATCAGGTGACGTGGACGCCGTCGTTCGAGCTCTCCGAGCTTGCCGGACAGGCTGTCCAGCCTGCTGAGCCTGCCGTCGAGTCTGCGGAGGCTGTGGCGGAGCCTGCCGAGGAGCAGGTGGCGTGGGCGCCGTCCTTCCAGCTTGCCGAGCCTGTGGCTGATGTGGTCGAGCCGGTCACTGAGTCTGCCGAGCCGATCGCTGAGCCCGCGGAGCCAGTCACTGAGTCTGCGGAGCCTGCCGTCGACTCTGCGGAGGCGGTGGCGGAGCCTGCCGAGGAGCAGGTGGCGTGGGCGCCGTCCTTCCAGCTTGCCGAGCCTGTGGCTGATGTGGTCGAGCCGGTCGTCGAGTCTGCGGAGCCTGCCGAGGAGCAGGTGTCCTGGACGCCGGTGTTCGTCGAGCCGGTCGAGCCGGTCGCTGAGGAGCAGGTGGCCTGGTCTCCGGTGTTCGCCGAGGGCGTCGAGCCCTCCGCGGATGTGGTCGAGCCGGTCACTGAGTCTGCCGAACTTGCCGTCGACTCTGTGGAGGCGGTGGCGGAGGCTGCCGAGGAGCAGGTGTCCTGGACGCCGGTGTTCGTCGAGCCGGTCGAGCCGGTCACTGAGGCTGCGGAGCCGGTCGTCGAGTCTGCTGCGGAGCAGGTGGCGTGGACGCCGGTGTTCGCCGAGCCGGTCGAGCCGGTCGCTGAGGAGCAGGTGGCCTGGACTCCGGTGTTCGCCGAGGGCGTCGAGCCCTCCGCGGATGTGGTCGAGCCGGTCACTGAGGCTGCTGAGCCTGTTACCCAGTCTGCGGAGTCTGCTGAGGAGCAGGTGTCCTGGACGCCGTCCTTCCAGCTTGCGGAGCCTGTTGAGCAGCCGACCGTGGAGGTCGCCTCTCAGGAGCCGGACCTGTCCGAGGACGACCTGCTCGGGATCACCTGGGCCACCGCCGGGGAGTCCGCGCAGGAAGTGGACGACGCCGGCAGCCAGGCTGAGTCCCTGGGCTACGAACCCTCGTTGGGATATGAGCCTCGCCAGGACTGGCGTTCGACGGAGACCGATCCGGCCGAGCCCGCGATGTCCGAGCCGGTCGCGGAGCCTCCGTCCGACGCAGCGCCGTCGGAGCAGGCGGTCGACGGTGAGATCCGCTGGGCTCTGGAGGCCCCTGCGGCACCGGTGACGCCGGCGTCGGCCGAGCCCGAGGCGTCCCCCGCCGTGCCGGACCCGGCCTCCGGTGACTCGACCGATCGCGGTGCCTCCCTGTTCGCCGGCTTCCGGCCCGCGCGACCGGACGGGGAGACGGCGCCGGAGAGCCCGTGGCTGGCCGCCGAGGCCCGACCGGTCCCCGCGCAGGAGTCCGCTCCCGCGCCGCAGCCGATCGCCCCGCCGTCGCCGGCTGAACCGATGCCGCCACTGGCCGCGCCCCCAGCCGCCTACCCGGCTCCTGCTGCTGCGGAACAGCCCGCGGCGCAGGCTCCCGTCACGCCGCCCGTGGCGATGACGACCCCGGTCGCGATGACTCCCCCTGTCGGTGCACCCCCGGCCCCCGCGCCGTCCAGCCGGACCCGCGAGGACCAGGGGCGGCACGTCGCTCCTCCGTCCGCGACGCCGCCGCCACTGCCTCCGCAGCCGGCGATGGACGTGCTGCCGAACCGTCCGGCACGCCCGTCCCTGCGCCGGGCACGGTGGGGGCGTTCGGCGCCGGCGACCCCGCCGCCAGCCGCGCCGCAGCCACCGACGGTGTACCCGCCGCGGCAACCCCTGGCCGAGCAGGGGCCCGCCGCACCGGCGCCGACCCAGCCCGCTCCGCCTGCGCCCAGTGCGCCGCCCGCCGCCCCGGCAGCGCGGCTCCCCGAGCCGATCGAGGTGCCGACCGCACGCGAGATCACCGGCTCGTGGGCCGAGAGCTGGGCCGTGCGGAGGGCCGTGAGCCCCGGCTCCGACAGCCCGCGGGACAGCGAGGGAAGTCGGTCCGCGCTGGCTTCGGAGGCCCTGTCCGAGCTGAGCAGGCTCTCCTCGTACAGCCCCAAGGGGATCGAGACCACGGTGTCCGCGCCGCTCGCGCGGCGTACGCCGAAGGCTCGTGCCGCCGCGGAGCCTGCGCAGCAGGAGTCCACGGAACCGGCGCGCGGGCGCAATGCGGCACAGGTCCGCACAATGCTCACCGGGTTCCAGGCCGGGGTGCAGCGGGGAAGAACCGCGCCACCACCACGCCGCCAGCCGCCGAGGCCACCGGCATGAGGGGCAGATCCCGGGGCCGGATCCCCGGCAGACCTGCCGGCCACCGAGCCCCGTGTGCCCGAGACAGCTGACCAGCCCAGACACCGACCGACCATGCGCAGCGACCGCACCACCGATGGACCGGAGGGACCAGTCCCGTGACCGCGATGAGCCCCGAGGCAGCCAACTTCAACTGGCTGCTCGACAATTTCGTGAAGAGCGTGCCGGGTGTTCGGCACACGCTCGTGGTCTCGGCCGACGGCCTGCTGATGGCCATGTCGGACGAGCTCGACCGGACCAGCGGTGACCAGCTCTCGGCCATCGTGGCCGGTCTTTCGAGCCTCACCCGTGGCGCGGCGCGGCAGTTGCGCAGCGGGGAAGTGCGGCAGTCGATCGTCGAGATGGACACGCTCTTCCTGTTCCTGATGAGCATCTCCGACGGTTCCGTGCTGGCGGTGGTGGCAGATGCCACCTGCGACGTCGGACTCGTGGGCTACGAGATGGCCCTGCTGGTCAGTCGCACCGAGGCGACCTTGACCCCGCAACTCGTCACGGAGATGCGGGCCCGCCTGCCGATCGCCGGCCCGACCCGCACCGCCGTGATGGGGTGATGCCGATGCCTCGCCTGCCGCATCTGGACGATGCCTTCGAGGAGGCGTCGACGGTTCGGCCGTACACGGTCACTGGTGGCCGTACCCGGCCGAGCTCGGAGACGCTTCCGGTCGAGGCGCTCGTCCAGGCCGTCGGGACCGTGGGAGCCGGTCTGACGCCGGAGAAGCGGCGCATCCTCGATCTGACATCCGGGACGTATCTCTCCGTAGCGGAGCTCTCCGCTCACGTGAGGTTACCGATCGGAGTCGTCAGGGTGCTCGTCGGCGATCTGTCCGAAGAGCAACTGGTCCGGGTCCACGGCCTGGCCGAAACGGAGTCCGCGTACAACCCCGCCACCACGCTCAGCGTCCTGGAGAGTGTTCTCAATGGCATTTCCGCGCTCTGACGTCGCTGCGCCTGCCCCGGCGGCGCCTGGCGCCGCGCCGGGCGGGCAGGCGAATGTCGCCCCCACCGTCGTCAAAATTGTCGTTGCCGGGGGGTTCGCCGTCGGCAAGACCACCTTCATCGGGTCCATCTCGGACATCGAGCCGCTGTCGACGGAAGCGGCGATGACCGAGCACAGCGTCGGTGTCGACGACGCCGGACTGGTGACCGAACGGAAGACCCAGACCACGGTGGCGATGGATTTCGGTCGAATCGCGCTGCCGGGCAACCTCTGGCTCTACCTGTTCGGGACGCCCGGTCAGGACCGGTTCCTGTTCATGTGGGACGATCTGGTCCGAGGAGCCATCGGTGCAGTCGTGCTGGTCGACACCGATCGCCTCGAACAGTGCTTCCCTGCCGTCGACTACTTCGAGTCGCGACAGATCCCGTTCGTGGTAGGAATCAACTGCTTCGACGGGATCGCGAAGCACCAGATCGAGGACGTGCGGGAGGCGCTCGCAGTTCCGGAGGACGTCCCGATGCTCTACACCGACGCACGGTCGCGCGCTGCGACGAAGCAGAGCCTCATCGTGTTGGTGAAGCATGCGATGGATCGCCTGACCCGGTGAGTTCATCGCCTGCAGGTGCGGTCGGGACGTGGGAGGTGGGCATCGGACCGGGCACGGTCCGTCGCCCGCCCACCGGTCCCGGTCGTGGCACGACTCGGGCGTTCGTCCGGTCGGGTCGACCCCTGATCGGGCCTTGACAACTGGCTTCTGGCAGGGCCAGGCGAGGGAAAGTGCAGCCGTTCCTGTGAAATTGACCGAACGGGCATGATCCTTGTGCCGATACTGTTGCCAGCGTGTTAAGGGAGGGGCTTTCCTTACGGACAGCCCCGTGAGGTCAGGCTCGGGGGAAGATGGCGGGGAGGACGTATGTCTGTGCGTAGGCGGCCAGGACGCTCAGCCGTCGCGGTCGGGACGGTGGTGGTCGCCCTGGCCCTGGGCGGCTGTGGCGGCGGGATCGGCTCCGGAGGTAACGCGATCTCGTGCTCTGGCATGGCGAAGTACGGTTCCGGGTACAAGGGAGCCGTGGTGGTGATCGACAGCGGGATCCAGGACGTGGAGGCGCAGAAGTTCGTCACCGCGCTGACCCCCTTCCAGAAGTGCACCGGGATCAAGATCGACTGGGCGGGCACGCCGAGCGTCGAGTCGAAGATTCAGGGCGAGATCAAGGCGGGTAACCCGCCGGACCTCGGGGTGCTGCCACAGCCGGGTCTGCTGCAGTCCCTCGTGGACCAGGGCGCCGTCAAGCCCGCCTCGGACGCGGTCAGGTTGGCGACGAAGGCGAACTATGACGGGGCGTGGATCAACTACGGGACGGTGAAGGGGCAGTTCTACGCGCCCCCGCTCGGGGCCAACGTGAAGTCGCTCGTCTGGTACTCGCCGTCCGCGTTCCAGATGCACGGCTGGAAGGTCCCGGAGACCTGGGACGAAATGATCAGCCTCAGCAATCAGATCGCGAAATCCGGGATCAAGCCGTGGTGCGCGGGAATTGAATCGGGAACCGCGACCGGATGGCCGGCCACCGACTGGGTCGAGGATGTTCTCCTCCGGTTCTACGGGGGCAAGGTCTACGACGACTGGGTTGCGCACAGGATTGCCTTCAATGACCCCCGGGTGCAGGACGCCATCAACAAGGTGGGCGACATCCTGCGAAACCAGAAGTTCGTCAACGGTGGTTTCGACCCGGCCGGTGGCGGATATGCGGACGTGGCCTCGATCGCGAACATCTCCTTCCAGGACGGTGGTCTGCCGATCGCGGACAGCGGGGAATGCGCGATGCACCGGCAGGCCTCGTTCTACGCGAACTACTGGCCGGCGCACACGCGGATCGCCCAGGACGGTGGGGACGTCTTCGCCTTCGCCCTGCCGGACAAGTACCCGAACCAGAAGTCGGTGGAGGTGGCCGGTGAATTCCTCGCCGCCTTCAACACGAACAAGGCCACACAGGCCGTGCAGCTCTACATGACGTCCCCGGAGTTCACGAACGCCAAGGCGGCCCTCGGCGCCTGGATCTCGGCGAACAAGCAACTCGAAAAGCAGAACGTGCCCGGCCCCATCGACAAGCTCTCCGTGGATATGCTGCGGCAGGACAACGTCGTCATCCGTTTCGACGGTTCTGACATGATGCCTGCGGCGGTGGGTACCGGTACCTTCTGGACCGAGATGACCAAGTGGATTCGTGACCCCAAGTACACCACGAAACAGGTGTGCGACACGATCGAGGCCAGCTGGCCCAAGAGCTGACCATTTAGCTCGACGCGGCCCGGAAGCTACACGCTACGTTCTGGTAACTCTCACGTAACGTAGCGATCCGGGCCGCGTCGTTAGCTTTGCGTGCCCTCACCGACACTCACTGTCGGTGACGAGGGTGTGGTGGTGAGGCGTCGGTGCTGTGAGTTCCCGTGGGGATGCCGGGAGTTCCTGTGAGCAGGAACACTTTCCTGGCCTTCGGTCGGAGTCCTCGACGGTGTGACGAGCAGCGTTGTCCGCGGGTTCTAGATCCGGTATTCCGCTGGATGCCCGGGGTGTCCCGGTGCATTGGGGATTGCTGCTAGGTTCACGTGCGCAGGCCGTCTCCTGCAACGCGGCGGGGTCGGCCCGGACGTTCTCGTGCCCGGCAACCCCGTCCGGAGGATTCGATGTCATTGCGAGCCCGGCGACGTCACGTTGCGATCACCCTCGCAAGTGCCGCGCTGTTCCTGCTCCCCGGTTGCGGCTCGGGGCAGAGTTCCCCGGGGGCCTCGGGGGCGGTGAATTGCTCGCGGTTCGGGGACTACGGCTCGGGCTACGGCGGTGCCAAGGTGTCCATCTTCTCGGCGATCCGGGGGATCGAGGCACAGAATTTCGTGGACGTGCTGAAGCCCTTCGAGCGGTGCACCGGTATCGACATCTCCTGGGAGGCGTCCGAGGACTTCGAGAGCCAACTGCAGGCCCGCGTGCACGCGGGACAGGCACCGGATCTGGCGGCCATCGCGCAGCCCGGACTCATCCGTGACCTGGCTCACTCGGGAGCGCTGAAGCCGGCCGCGCAACAACTGGTTGCCGAGGCCACCCAGAACTACCCCGGGTCGTGGCTCGACTACGCCTCGGTCGGAGGTGCGCTCTACGGCACCCCGTTGGGTGCGAACGTGAAGTCGCTGGTCTGGTATTCGCCCGTGGCGTTCGCCCGCCACGGCTGGACCGTGCCACGCACCTGGGCCGAGCTCATGACCCTGTCCCGGCGGATCGCGAGCGACGGCGAGCATCCGTGGTGCGCGGGGATCGACTCCGGCCACTCCACCGGTTGGCCGGTGACGGACTGGATCGAGGACATCCTCCTGCGTACTCAGCCCCCTGGCGTGTACGACGCCTGGGTCGCGCACCGGCTGCCCTTCAACGACCCGCGGGTGGTCTCGGCCGTCCACCAGGTCGGCGAGATCCTGCGGGATCCGCGCTACGTGAACGGCGGCTTCGGAGACGTGCACTCGATCGCGGTCACGTCGTGGCAGGACGGCGGGCTGCCCGTGGTCGACTCGGGCGATTGCTCTCTGTACCACCTGGGGTCGTTCTACGCGAACGACTGGCCGAGCGGCACGTTGATCAACCCTTCCCAGGAGGTCTACGCCTTCGTCCTGCCCTCGATGAACGGCCAAACGCAACCGCTGGTCGTGGCCGGGGAGTTCATGACGGCGTTCAACGACGACCCGGCCACCCGCGCCGTGCAGCAGTACCTGGCCTCGAGCGACTTCGCCCAGACCAAGGCCCGGCGGGGCGGGTGGGTCTCGATCAACAATGGGGTGACCGAGGCGGATCTTCCGGATCCCCTGGGGCGGTTGGTGCTCACCTTGCTGCGTGACCCTCACCGGCTCATGCGCTTCGACGGCTCGGACCAGATGCCCTCGGCGGTCGGCACCGGGACCTTCTGGTCCGAGGCGACCCGCTGGATCTCCACCGGGGAGAGTGACCAGGCCTTCTGCACCGCGGTGGAACAGTCCTGGCCTCGGAGCTGACGCTGCCCGACGGGTTCGGCCCTGCCCGACGGGCTCGGTCCTGTTCGGCGGCTCGGCCCTGCCCGAGTCCTGCCCGACGGCTCGGTCCTCACCCGGTGGCAGGGCCTGACCTGGTCGGCGGGGCCTGACCCGACACGCTGGTAGGGTCGGCTGGCCGGCGTTCTCCTGGAGGCCGTCGGCGGCGCAGCCGCAGCGAAGTCCGGATCGAGAACCGGCGCTGTCCCGCAACTGTGACGTCGGCCTGGCCACCTCCCCCCGGGGTGGTCGCAGCCGGCGGAGCCAGGTCGCCTGCCTGCGTCGACGTCCTCGGCCC
This sequence comes from uncultured Kineosporiaceae bacterium, assembly GCA_964583765.1. Taxonomy (GTDB): domain Bacteria; phylum Actinomycetota; class Actinomycetes; order Actinomycetales; family Kineosporiaceae; genus CAZOWW01. The sequence continues at coordinate 25,459 of CAZOWW010000023.1, read as the reverse complement.
CGAGGCAGGGTCGCGCGTCGGGCGAGGGACCCGGGTGCAACCCGGCCCCTTCCTGTGGGAGTGCCCTGTGCTGTCCACCTCGCTCCGCCCGGTCCACCGGACCGGTTCCGCTCGTCCGATCCCGCCGGGGTTCCGGCCCGTCCGGACCGCCTCGCTGCTCGCGATCGGTGCCGCCCTCCTGCTCGCCGCCTGCGGCGGGCCCGGTGGCGGTGCGTCGTCGACGGTGACCTCCGGGACGACGGGCGGCAGTAGCGCCGGCACGACCTCGCCGGTGGCCACCCCGTCGGTTCCCACCTCGCCGGTGTCCACGGTGATCGCCGTCCATCAGTTCCCCGTGACCGTGCACGCGAGCAACGGCACGGTCACCCTGTCGGGCGCGCCGCACCGCATCGTCTCGCTGTCGCCCAGCCTCACCGAGATCCTCTACGCCGTCGGTGCCGGCGGCCAGGTGGTCGCGGTGGACTCCAACTCGAACTACCCGGCGGGCGTACCCACGACGAAGCTCTCCGGGTTCCAGCCGAACGTCGAGGCGATCGCGGGGTACCACCCGGATCTCGTGGTGGCGTCCAACGACACGAACGGCCTGGTCAGCGGTCTGAAGGCGCTCTCCGTGCCGATCCTGCTGCTGCCCGCCGCGAACACCTTGGCCGACAGCTACCAGCAGGAGACGACCCTCGGTGCGGCCACCGGGCACGCCGCGGCCGCGCAGCAGGTGGTCAGCACCACCCAGCGGCGGATCGCCGCGGCCATCGCCTCCGTGGGTACCGAGGCCAAGGGGCTGAGCGTCTACCACGAGCTCGACAACACGTACTACTCGGTGACCAGCAGCACCTTCATCGGCGGCCTCTACCGGATGTTCGGGCTCGCGAACATCGCGGACTCCGCGGCCAAGGCGGCGAGTGGCTACCCGCAGCTGTCCGCCGAGTACGTGGTGCGCTCCGCCCCCGGGCTGATCGTGCTGGCGGACGGGAAGTGCTGCGGCCAGTCCGCAGCGACGGTGGCCAAGCGACCCGCCTTCTCCGGGGTACCGGCCGTGACCTCCGGGCGGGTCGTGGTCATCGACGACGACATCGCCTCGCGCTGGGGCCCGCGGATCGCGGACTTCGCCGAGGCGATCGCCGCAGTGCTGAAGCGCGGCTGAGCCCACCGTGGACGAGGTCCGGCGGCGGCGCGCCCTTGGTCTGGTGGCCGCCGCCGGCCTGCTCCTGGGCGCTCTGCTGCTCGGGGCCTGCGTCGGGGTGACCTCGTTGGCACCCCTGCGCGTCCTGGCCACCCTCGCGGACCGCCTGCCCGGCGTCCACCTGGGCGGGTCCCTGCGAGGGGTGGACGAGCAGATCCTGCTCCAACTGCGCCTGCCCCGGGTGTTGCTGGCGGCGCTGGTCGGTGGGGTCCTGGCGATCGCCGGGGCCGCCTACCAGGGGGTGTTCCGTAACCCGCTCGCCGACCCGTACCTGCTCGGCGCCGCCGCGGGAGCCGGACTCGGCGCCACGGTCGTGATCGCCTACCTGCCCGTCACCCGGGTCGGCCCCGTCGGCATCGTCCCGCTCGCGGCCTTCATCGGGGCGTTGAGCGGGGTCGCGCTCGCCTACGGGCTGGCCTCGGTGGCCGACCGCAGCGGCAGCGGGGGAGCCACGCTCCTGCTCGCCGGGGTCGCGGTGGCCTCGTTCCTGGCCGCCGGGCAGACCATGGTGCAGCAGAGCCACTCCGACGAGCTCCGCGAGATCTACTCCTGGATCCTGGGCCAGCTCGGCTCGGCGGGCTGGACCGATCTGGCGCTCGCCCTGCCCTACGCGGTGGTCGCGGTGGTGGTGCTGCTCCTCGCCGGACGGGCCCTGGACGTGCTGGCCGTGGGCGACGACGAGGCGCAGGCCCTGGGCGTGAGCCCCCAGCGGGTGCGCCTGGTGGTGCTCGTCGCGGCGTCGCTCGGGACCGCCGCGGCGGTCGCGGTGAGCGGACTGATCGGGTTCGTGGGGCTGGTCGTGCCCCACGTCGTCCGGCGGCTGGTGGGCGGCTCCTACCGGATCGTGCTGCCGGTCTGCCTGCTCGGCGGCGGCGCCTTCCTCGTCCTGGCGGACGTGGTGGCCCGCACCGTGGTGGCTCCGGGCGAGCTGCCGATCGGCGTGGTCACGGCCTTCGTCGGAGCTCCGTTCTTCGCGGCGCTGCTGCGATTGGGCGACGGACACGTGTAGGTGGGAAGCTGATGACGATGCGTGGCAGGAGCGAGCAGGTGAGCGAACCGTCCTCGTGGGCCGGCGCGCTGGTCGAGGTGCGTGCGATGCAGGTACGCCTCGGCGGCGTACCCGTACTGGACGGGATCGATCTGACGGTGGAACCCGGGGTGTGGCTCGGTGTGGTCGGGCCCAACGGGGCCGGCAAGTCCACCCTGATGCGGGCCCTGGCCGGACTCGCCCGGCACAGCGGGACCGTCCTGGTGGACGGGCGCACCGTGCGTTCCCTGGGCCAGCGCGAACGTGCCCGGGTGATCGGGTTCGCCCCACAGGTGCCGCTGCTACCCGAGAACCTGACCGTCGGCGACTACGTGCTGCTCGGCCGGACCCCGCACCACTCCCTGCTCTCCGGGCCGAGCCTGGCGGACCGGGAGATCGCGGCCTGGGCCGTGGCACGGCTCGACCTGGAGCCCCTGGCCCGGCGGCCGCTGCGGGCCCTGTCCGGCGGGGAGCGCCAGCGGGCCGTGCTCGCCCGGGCACTGGCACAGCAGCCACGGCTGCTCCTGCTGGACGAGCCGACCGCCGCCCTGGATCTGGGCCATGCCCAGCAGGTGCTGGAGATGGTCGACTCCGTGCGCCAGGAGGAACGGATCACGGTGGTGAGCACCCTGCACGACCTGGTGCTGGCCGGTCAGTACGCGACGAGCCTGGCCATGCTGGTCGGTGGTCGGCTGGTCGCGCGCGGACGCCCCGACCAGGTACTCACCGAGCAGGCCCTCGCCGAGCACTACGGGGCACGCGCCCAGGTGGTCGCGGGCGTCGGGGGGCTGCAGGTGCACCCCGTCCGCCCACGGTGAGCCCGAGTCCGCCCACGGTGAGCCCGAGTCCGCCCACGGTGAGCCCGAGCTGGGGCGCGACGTCCAGGACCGGCGTCACCAGGGACACGATCACCGGCAGTGGGGCTGCAGCTCCCGTCGGCAGGCCCGCGGAGTCCGGCAGCAGGACAACGACCGGCGGGGCGTGGTCAACGGCACCCGGCGGTAGGCCTGAGTGCCCCGGCGTCGGGCCTGCCACCGTCGAGCCGCTCGCCGACATCCGACTGTCCTGGCGGGCCGAGGACGACGGCGCCTGGCCGGTGCTGCACTGGGCACCGGGTCCCGGCTGGACGATGATCTCCAGCGGTGTCCTCGGCGGTGGGATCGGGCCGCGCGCCTGGTGGCTCAACGCCCAGGTGCCGCACGGTTACGCGGACCTCGACCCGCAGGCCCACCTGCGCCGTATCGCCTCGGCGCTGGGTCTCGACCGCCGGAGCAGCGACCCGACCGAATGCCGTGGGACAGCTCCGCCGTCGGGGCCGGGTGAGCTGCCCTCGGTGGGTGTGTCGTCGGCTCCCTGCCTGCTGTCCGAGGCCGGTCTGCCCTCTGACGCGAGCGTGCTGTCCGGGGTGGGTCTGCTCACCGCCGCCGACGTCACCCGGTTCACGCGGGGCCTGGACCACGGGGTGCAGGTCTGGGCCACGGTGGGGCTCGGACTGCCGGTGTGGGCGGCCGCAGCCGAGGTGGAGGCCCTGCCCGCCCCGGTGGGAACGATCAACGTGCTTGCGGTCCTGCCGGTGCCGATGACCGAGGCGGCCCTGGTGAACGCGGTGGTCACGATGACCGAGGCGAAGACGCAGGCGCTCCTCGAGTGCGGGATCCCCGGCACCGGCACGGCCTCGGACGCGGTCTGTGTGGCCTGCCCGGTGCCGGTGCACGAGGGCGACGACGTGGAACTGTTCGGCGGTCCCCGTTCCACCTGGGGACACCGATTGGCCCGAGCCACCCATGCGGCAGTGCGCGACGGCACGCGGGACTGGCTCGCGCGCACCGCACGCTGAGCGAACCGCAGCCCGGATCAGCTGCGCGACGGGCCCAGGAACGGTCCGAGCCAGCGGTCGAGCTCCTCGAGCGGCTCCGGTCGCAGGCAGTACCAGCGGCACTGGGCGTCCTGACGCACCTCGACCAACCCCACCTCGCGCAGCGTGCGCAGGTGCTTGGAGACCGCCGGTTGGGACAACGGCAACGCCTGGACCAGATCGCCCACCCGGTGCTCGCCGTCCCGCAGCAGGTCGAGGATGCGTCGCCGGCTCGGCTCAGCCACGACGTCGAACACGGTCAGCACCTGCTCAATATTCCCTACCGGCTATATATCTATCAAGGAATGCCCTGGCGAAGGCTTCCGGGTGGCGACTGTGATCCTGCCTACAGTGGCCAGGGTGGGGCAGGTGGAGCAGGAACGGGCCGAGGTCGACCTGCTGGTGCTCGGCGGCGGCGGCGCCGGCCTGACCGCGGCGCGGGCCGGCTGCGCTCTCGGCGCCCGGATCATGGTCGTCACCGAGGCCGGGACGGACCGACAGGGTGTGTGGACGGAGACCCTTCCGCTGCGGGCGCTGGTGGGTGCCGCACTGACGGGCGCCTCCTTCGCAGAGGTCACCGCCCGGGTACGCGAGGTCCGGGCCAGAACCGTACCGGTGGCGCGCGCCCAGGGGCTGCGGCGTCAGGGGATCGACGTCCGCTCGGGCAGTCCCCGGTTCCTGGGCAGCAGCGGTGGGGCCGTGGAGGTGCTCGTCACCGATCCGGCCGTGACCGCGACCTCGGCGCTCCTCGTGCGCGCGCGGCGGGTGGTGGTCGCGACCGGGACCGTGCCTCGTCGTCCGCAGGTGTCGGGCATCGAGGAGGTGCGGGTCCTGTTCCCGCAGGATCTGCTGGATCTGCCCGATCTGCCGCACTCCCTGGTCGTGCTGGGCGGGGGAGCCACCGGATGTGAGCTGGCCCAGGCGTTCGCCCGGCTCGGGACGAAGGTGACCCTGGTCGAGGCGCGTCCGCGGCTGCTCAGCAGGGAGGAACCCGAGGGCGGGGCGGCGGTCGAGGCGGCTCTGGTCCGGGACGGCGTCCGCGTGCTGACCGGCGCGACCGTCACCGCGCTCGCCCCGACCCTCGATGACGGCGCCTGGGTGGGCACGGACGTCGGGGAGGACGTCGCCGCCACCCACCTCGTGCTGGCCACCGGGCGTGCCCCGGCCACCGTGCGGCTCTCCCTGGACGCGGTGGGGGTGCTGGTCACGACCACGGGCGCGATCCGGGTGGACCGGTGGCTGCGCACGACCCATCCCGCGATCTTCGCGGCCGGCGGGGTGACGGGGCTGGCCGTGCACGGGCACGGTTCCCATGCCATGGGCCTGGACGCCGCCCGCTCTGCCCTGCGCCGTGGCGGTCGGCGGTGGCCCGCGCGGCGGGGACGGCGCCCGGGCTGGCCATGGGAGGCGGCCGGGCTGCCTCGGGTCACCTTCACCGACCCGCCGGTGGCCGGGGTGGGACTGCGCGAGGCGGACGCCGTGGCCCGACCCGGGACCCTGGTCTGCCCCTTCCCGACCGTCCGTACCGGGGCCGGTGTGCTCTCCGCGCGGTCGGACACCCTGGTGAAGATCGTGGTCGGGCGGAGCCGGCTCGGGCTCTCGGGCACGCGTCCGGTGGAATCGGGCCCGGTGCTCGGTGCCTGCGTGGTCGGACCCGGGGCCGGGGACGTGATCGCCGAGCTCGCCCTCGCGGTGCGCCTGCAACTGCCGGCCCGTGTCCTGGCCGAACTCCCGCACGCCTTCCCGACCTGGTCGCTCGGCGTCCCCGAGGCCCTGACCCAGTTGTTCGCGGACGACGGGGAGTTGCGGGTGCGTCCGGCGGGGATGCCCGATCCCCGGTTCGCGACCCAGCCGGAGGTGCCGGCGGTCCGGGGGAGGACCCGGTCCCGGGGCGGGCGGACCCGACCGGGTGATCGGGTGGGCACCGGATGAGCTGAGTATCGGATGAGCTGAGTATCGGGCGAGCCGGGCACCGGATGGGCCGAGTGAGTTCTCCGGTTGACAGCTGGCCGGAGTGCCCCGAAGGTCGGGAGGTGGAGGTGGTCGGGGTGCCGGGCGGTGGTTCCTCGGGAGCACTGAGTCCCGGGTCTCGCAGGCGAACCGGTGTCGCGGTGAACGATCTGGATCTAAACTGAGTTCACTCGATCAACAAACCCAATTTCAGGCCGTCGGGCCCGCCCCCGGCCGTCGACAAGGTGGTGACCCGCAGCAATGCCGATCCATGAGGACGTGACGCGGATCGTCGGCAACACCCCACTGGTCCGATTGAACCGGGTGACGGACGGAGCCGGTGGGATCGTCGCGGCGAAGCTGCAGTTCTACAACCCGGCGAACAGCGTGAAGGACCGCATCGGGGTGTCCATCATCGATGCGGCCGAGGCGTCCGGGGAGCTCCGCCCGGGGGGCACGATCGTCGAGGCGACGAGCGGCAACACCGGCATCGCGCTGGCCTTCGTCGGCGCGGCCCGCGGCTACCAGGTCGTGCTGACCATGCCCGAGTCCATGTCCAAGGAACGCCGCGCACTGCTGCGGGCCTACGGCGCCCGCCTGGTGCTCACCCCGGCGGCGGAGGGCATGAAGGGTGCGGTGCAGCGGGCCGAGGAGATCGCGGCTGCTGAGGGCGGGGTGCTCGCACGCCAGTTCGCGAACGAGGCCAACCCGCGCATCCACCGGGAGACCACCGCCGAGGAGATCTGGAAGGACACCGACGGCCAGGTCGCAGCCTTCGTGGCCGGCATCGGTACCGGCGGCACGATCACCGGCGTGGGTCAGGTACTGAAGGCCCGCAATCCCGACATCAAGGTCTTCGCGGTGGAGCCGGCGGCCTCGCCGATCCTCAACGGGGGTCAGCCTGCCGGCCACCCCATCCAGGGCATCGGCGCCAACTTCATCCCGGAGATCCTCGACCGCACCGTCTACGACGAGGTCATCGACGTCACCGCGGATGATGCCGTGGCCACCGCCCGGCGGACCGCTCGCGAGGAAGGGCTGCTGGTCGGCATCTCCTCGGGTGCGGCGATCTGGGCGGCCGCCCAGGTTGCGCGGCGCCCCGAGTTCGAGGGGAAGATCGTGGTGGTGATCGTGCCGTCCTTCGGCGAGCGGTACCTGTCCACGATCCTGTTCGCCGATCTCGTCGACTGAACCGGGCGGCCGCCGGCCGTCTGTTCGTCTGAACCGAGCAGTTCTCGCTCTCCCCGACCGGGCCGCCGGATCGTCGACGGCCCGGTCACCCCTCTGCCTGCCGGGTGGCCCCGGCCGGCCCGGCGGCGCAGGTCGCCGGGCCGTCGGTACGGTTCCGGTGACCGAGGACGACGGTGCTGGTGGGGCCGACTGCTTGTCCCGACACCCGTCGCGGTCGACGTACCGAGGCCGGCGGAACCTTCCGCGCCGCGGTTCCGCCGAGAGTCGAGGTGGCTCGTGATGTACCGGACGCACCTGCACAAGGGCGAGTGGCGCCCCACCCCGGGCAAAGGGGCGGGGGCCCGCGCGCTCGGAGCGGTCGTCGTCGGGATGCTTCCCGCCACCCCGCGGCCTCCCGACGAGCAGGCCGTCGATCCGGCGATCTGGATCTGACCGGGGTCCGCCGTGGGTTCCGTGCCCGGACGCACCGGCGCCGTTGAGCGCCGCCCGTGGTTCTGGTGGGCCTCCTCCCGTGGGGCTCGGCTTCTGCGGGCCGGGCTCGGGATCCTCGCCGCGCTGCTCACCGTGCCCCTCACCCTCGCCCGCGCGATCGGCGGTGGGACTCCCTACCCGGCTCCCGTGCTCGCCGCGGTCTCCCCGTACGGGGTCCTGACCGCCACGGTGGCTCTCGTGCTGGCCTCCTGGGCCCGGCTGTGGTGGTTGTGTGCCGCGGCGGCCGCGCTCCTGCTGGTGCACCTGCTGTGGATCGTGCCCTCGCTCGTCGGTGGCCAGTGCACTACCGGGGACCGGTTCCCCGGCGCCTGGGGCGGTGGCCGGTGCGCCGCACGGGACGGCCACGGCGAACCGGTGACGGTCATGGTGAGCAACGCCTACCTGGGCCGGGCGGACGCCGGGGCCATGGTGCAGGCGGTGCGCGAGCGCCGGGTGGATGTCCTGGTGGTTCCCGAGCTCACGGCGGAACTGCGTGCCCGCCTGCGCGCGGCCGGGCTCGACACCCTGCTGCCCTGGTCCCTGCTGGACCCGCAGCCCGGGGCCTCCGGAACCGGGCTCTGGTCGCGGTTCCCCGGAACGCCGCTGGCCCAGGACGGGCCCTTCCGGTACGCGGTACCCCGCGCGCGGTTGACCCTGCCCGGCGGCGGCACGCTGACCATGACCGGTGTCCACCTGGTGCCGCCCTTCGCCGGGCAGTTGGGGCAGTGGAAGGCCGAACTCGCGGCCCTGGGCACGCAGTTCCGCGCCACCCAGGGTGCCGCGGTGATCGCGGGGGACTTCAACACCACGCGGGACCACGCGGGCTTCCGGCAGTTGCTCGCCACGGGCCTGCGCGACGCCGCGGACTCGGTCGGCGCGCCCTCTGCCTGGCCCGGCAACACCTGGCCGGCGAACAGGTGGTTCGGGCCGGTGATGCGGATCGACCACGTGCTGGGCAGCCGTGGCCTCGTCGTGGCGCGTTCGGTGCGGACGGTGCGGATCCCGGGCACCGACCACCTGGCCGTCGTCGCCGGGGTGCAGGTGGTGGCGCCCCGGCCATGAGGGGTGTCGGCCGGTTCGGGAAGGTCCGGCGCGGGCAGCGATCGGCGGGCCAGTGCACCTCCGGCTGAGCGCCTCCGCCCGATGGCCGGTGGCCGGCAGGACGACGACCGCACACGCAGGACGACACCCCGCCCGTGAAGGTCACGGACGGGGTGTGTGGTCGGTTCGTGGTCGACGGACGCTCAGCGATCGGGGTCGTGGTCCCCCTGGCGCGAGTGGTGGTGGTCCTGGGGGTCCTCGTCGGCGTCCGCCGCGCGCTGGTGCCGGATCTCGTCCTCGTACTCGACCTCGTACTGGGCCTCGTAGCGAGCGCCGGTCCGCTGACGCCGGTCCTGGTCCTCCTCCGTCAGCCGGTTGATCAGCTGCTGGGTGCGGTCGGCTCGGGGGATGTGCTGGAAGGTCTCCTTGCCGTCCTCACCGGCCGACTCCACGGTCAGCGAGCCCGAGTTGATCATTCGCTCCCAGAGCGTCTGCTCGTAGAGAGCGTTGTTGATCCGCTGCAGGGGGATGTCCCGTCCCCGGTGGTTGAAGACGCCGGTGCGGATCATCAGCCGGTGCGTGGTGAGCACGTAGTGCGTGCCTCGCCACCGCACATAGGGGCCGATGGTGAGCCAGCACACGACCGCCAGCGTCAGCACCGCGACCGCGAGCCGCAGCCATCCCTGGGCGGACCAGTGAGGGACGAGGATCGCCAGAGTCGTGCCGACGGCCAGGGTGACCACGCCCTCGAGCACCGGCAGGAAGAGGGTGATCCAGTGGGGGTGGAGATGCTCGACGACCTTCTCGTCGTCAGCCAACAGGCCTTCTGGGTACGCCACGGCGTAAGCATGCCGCAGATCGGCGATCTCCGGATAGCAGTACCCGAACACCGTGGGGACGCGCGCTACCGTGCCTCATGCCCCAGGGAGCAGCCGGTGACCAGAACCCTGCCGTGCAGTCCGGGCCGGGACCGGGATCGGCAGTCGGCGGGGAGGCTCCGCCCCTCGCCCGGGCTGCCGTGCTCGGCGTCGCCGCGGTGCAGGCGGTCCTGCTGCTCGGCACCGCCGGACGGTACGGCTACCACCGGGACGAGCTCTACTTCCTGGCCTGCGGGCGGCATCCGGCGTGGGGATATCCCGACCAACCCCCGCTGACACCGTTCCTCGCCCGGCTCTGCGACGCGCTGGCTCCGGGATCGCTCGTCGTGTTCCGGTTGCCCGCGATCCTCGCGGCCGTCGCCGTGACCGTTCTCGCCGCGGCGTTGGCTCGCGAGTTCGGCGGGGCCCGGCCGGCGCAGGTGCTCGCCGCGGTCGCCGTCGGCGGCGGCACGGTCACGCTGGGGCTGGGACACATGCTCTCCACCTCCTCCGTCGACCTGCTCGTGTGGGTGGCGTTGACCTGGCTGGTCACCCACATCCTGCGCACCGGCCAGGACCGGTGGTGGGTGGTGGCGGGGGTGGTCGCCGGCGTCGGTCTGCTGAACAAGCAGTTGCCCGTGGTGCTGGTCGCCGGCCTCGGCACGGGGTTGCTCGTCACGGGACAGGGCCGGACGGTGCTGCGCAGCCGGTGGCTCGTCCTCGGATTGTGCGTGGCGGCAGCCGCCTGGGCGCCGGTCCTGGACTGGCAGGCCCGCCACGGCTGGCCCCAGTTCACGCTGGCCAGGGAGATCCGGGCCGAGTACGGGACGCCGGGTCAGCGGGTGGGGTTCCTCGTCCTGCAGGTGCTGCTGTTCTCGCTCGCGGCCACCGTGCTGTGGGTCATCGGCCTGATCCGGCTGCTGCGGGACGAGCGTTGGCGCTCCTTCCGGGCGCTGGGCTGGGCCTGGCTCGTGATCCAGGCGGTGTTCCTGGTCACGGCCGGCCAGGGCTACTACCCGGCCGGGGCCTACCCCGCGCTCATCGCTGCGGGCGCCGTCGTGGTGCTGCGGCGGGACGATGTCGTGCTGCCGGGGGACGCAGGCCGGGAGGTCGCGGGGGACGCCGTCGGGCCGAGGCCGGGCACCGGAGGGCGCGTCGGGCGAGGCCCTCGTGCCGGTGCGGCCTGGCTCGTCGGCACCGTGGCGGCCTCGCTGGTGTCGATGCCTGCGGTGCTGCCCGTGCTGCCCGCGCACACCCTGAACGGCTCCCCCTGGACGGGGCTGGCCGAGCCCCTGCGCGAGAGCGTCGGGTGGCCCGGGATCGCCGCGCAGATCGCCGCCGTCTACCGGAGCATCCCGCCGGCTCGCCGGGCCGAGGCGGTGGTCTTCACGGCGAACTACGGTGAGGCCGGGGCGGTGGACAGGTACGGCCCCGCGCTCGGTCTGCCGCGTGCCTACAGCGGCATCAACGGGTACGGCTACTGGGGACCTCCCCGCCGGGACGGGGGCCCCGTGGTGCTGGTGTGGGAAGGCGGAGCGCCGGAGGCACCGTTCGTCGGATGCGAGGACCGCGGGCGTCTCCGCACGGGGGTGCATGACGAGGAGAGCGACTACGCGTCGCTCTACCTGTGCGACGGACTGGCACCGGGTGGTTGGGCCCGGGCCTGGCCGGAACTGCAGCACCTGTCGAGCTGACGCGCCGGCCCGGGTGAAGGCCGGTGGCAGGGTAGGCCCGAGGCGGTGCGGATCGACGGCGGTGCCGGCCGGCCCGAGTGGCGGACCGGCCCGAGTGAAGGCCGGTGGCGTACGGCGCCGGTACGAGTGACAGGCGGTGGCAGTGCGGGCCGGCGTGATGCCGGTGGCGTGAAGTGCCCGTGGAGGGAATGGAGGGCCGGACTCGGTGGGAGACATCACGGATTTCGCCCGGGTGATCGGTGTCGCCTGCGCGGTGCTGGCCCTCGCCCTGGCCGCCAACCGGGTCAGCGGACGGGTCGGTGTCCCGGCCCCCGTGTTCTTCCTGATCGGCGCCGTGGCCGCGGGTGCCGCCGTGCCCGAGGGGGTACGGATGCCGCTGACCAGCGTGCAGCGGATCGTCACGGTCGCCCTCGTCCTGATCCTCTTCCACGGCGGGCTCGACATCGGGTGGCGCCGGTTCCGGGCCGAAGCCGCGGCCATCGTCTGGCTCGGGGTGGTGGGTACCGCGGTGACCGCCCTCGCGGTGGCGCTGGCCACACATCTCGTGCTCGGCTGGGACTGGCGGGTGTCGCTGCTGGTGGGGACCGCGCTGTCGCCGACCGATCCCGCGGTGGTCTTCTCCGTGCTGGGACGCCGGGAGATCACCGGGCGCACCGGGACCTTGCTGGAGGGGGAGTCCGGCGCCAACGACCCGGTGGGGATCGCGCTCATGGCGGTGCTCCTGGAGGTGGGCGGCGGCGGGGGTGTCTCGGGCGCGGCGGTGGGGCGCGGTGTGCTGGAGTTCGCCCTGCAGATGGGTGTGGGGGCTGTGGTGGGGCTGCTCGGTGGGTTCGCCCTGCGGGGGGTGATGCGCAGGGAGTCACTGCCGACCGAGGGCATGTACCCCCTGCGGACCCTGGCGGGCGCAGGCATGTTGTACGCCGTCGCCACCCTGGGCCACGGATCGGGCTTCCTCGCCGTGTTCGTGGCGGGGATCGTCGTGGGGGACGCCGAGGTGCCCTACCACCGGGAGGTGGCGCGTTTCCACGCGGCGGCAGCCAGCCTCGCCGAGGTCGTGGCGTTCACCGTGCTCGGGCTGAGCGTGCCGGTGCATCGGCTGCACTGGCCCACGGCCCTGCTGGGTGGTCTCGCCCTGGGCGCGCTGACCGCCCTGGTCGTCCGCCCGCTGCTGGTCGCCCCGGTGCTGGCACCGATCCGGTTGCGTCGTGGGGAGCGGGCCTTCGTGCTCTGGGCAGGTCTCAAGGGCGCGGTACCGCTGGTCCTGGGCACCCTCGTGCTCGCGGACGGCGGGGAGCACGCGGCCACCGCTTACGGCGTGATCGTGGTGGCGGTGCTCTTCTCCGTGACCGTTCAGGGGAGTCTGGTGCCGCAGGCTGCCGCTCGGCTCGGGGTGCCGCTGCGGCGGACGGAACCGGCGCCGTGGTCCCTGGGTGTGCGCCTGCGTCATGCCCCTCGCTCCGTGCACCGGTGGACCGTGTCGCGGGGCTCGACCGCCTGCGGCCGGTCCCTGGCCGAACTGGCCCGGGAGCCCGGGGTATGGGTCAGCCTCGTGGTGCGTGCGGGCCGACTCGTGGTGATCGGACCCGGCACCCGGCTCGCCGTCGGCGACAGGGTGGTGCTGGTGGTGAGTCCCGGGAAGCTGTCCGCGGCCCGTGCTCTGTTCTCCGCGGGCAGTGAGGGGCGCGGCACATCCCTGGACGGAGGGTGAAGCACACGATCTCCTGGGAGGATGGTCGAGGATCGCGTGTCCGGCGCCGCGGGATTCCTGGGCGCGACGGCCGTTGTCACTGGTCCTTCATGGTGGGACGACCCGAGGCACAGGAGGCCATGTGCTCGCGCGTGTGCGAATCAGCGTTCCGGATCGTCCGGGTTCCCTGGGACTGGTGACCTCGGCGGTCGGCCGGGTCGCCGCGAACATCGACCAGGTACATGTCCTGGAGACGGAGGGCGGCCGGGCCCTGGACGACGTGTTCGTGTCCGTGCGGGACAGGGTGCACCTGCAGAGCCTCTGCGACGAGTTGCACGCGGTGACCGGTGTGCGGGTGATCGGCGTGCAGAGTCCGGCCCCACCCGCCACCGGGTACGCCGAGCTCCAGTTGCTCGCGCAGGTCCTCGACCAGCCGGACCGTGCCCTGCAGACCCTGCTCGACGGTGCGCCGGGAGCCCTCGGCGCCGATTGGGGCGCGCTCGTCGACTACGGGGGTGACGGCGGCACGGGGGTACTCGTCGCCGGCACCGATGCCTGGCCCGGTGCGGCGGCCGTGCGGCTCACGGCACCGTTGCGGCTCTCCACCCCGCGCGTCACCGGCCCCGAGGACCGGGTCTACGGCGGGACGGCGCTGGTGCCGCTCGGACAGCACCCGACCGGTCTGCTCCTGGTGCGGGACCAGGGACCGGAGTTCCACCGCACCGAGTTGTGGCGGCTCGAGCAGCTGGGCCGGGTCGTGGGGCGGGCGGTGCCGTGACCTCCGGCGAGGCCGCGACCGACCAGCATCCCGCGGTGGCCGGGGATCCCGGCGCCGGCCTCGCGCCCCAGGACCCGATCGACCCTGCGCCGGCGGGCGTCCCCATTCCACCGGAGCCGGCCCGCTCCGCCTCGGACCCGGGCACTACCGCCCCCGCCGACGGAACCGAATCCGCGCCGGTGGATCCGCCGAGCCCTGCGGCGAGGGGTCTCCGCCGTCGTCCGCGGCCTGCGCCGGGGTGGTGGGCGCGGTCCCCGCGGCCCTGGTTGCGCCACCCGGCGGCCGTGCTCTGCGGGGCGCTGCTCGCGGCCGCGACGCCGAGCACGGCCGCTCGACTGCTCGGGGGGGACGACGTGTTCCCGTTGCCCGCGCTCGCCGCCCTCGCCCCGATGGCGGGGGTCCTGGCCGTCGTCGCCTGCGTCCCGGCCGCGTTCGCGCGCTCACGGTGGCTCGCCGGCCTGGGCGCCCTGCTCGTGGCGCTGCACCTGTTCTGGGCGGTGCCCGATCTGGTCGGCACGGACAACCGGCTGCCCCTGTCCGCCCCGGGCGGGGACCTGCGCGTGCTTGAGTTGAACACCTTCGAGGGACAGGCCGACTCCGGGGCGGTGGTGCGTGCGGTCCACGAGCACCGGGTGGATCTCCTCGTGCTCGCCGAGACCACGCCCGCCTTCGAGACCGCGCTGGACGACGCCGGGGTCCGGACGGAGCTGCCCTACCTGTGGGACCTCCCCCGGGCGGCGCCCGATGTGATGCTGCGGTCCCGCTGGCCGATCACCGACTGCCGGGCGGTGTGGCTGTCCATCAGCGCCATTCCCGAGGCCCGGATCCGGGTACCCGGGGGTGCCGAGGTGTCCGTGCTCGGCGTGCACGTGGTCTCGCCCAAGGCCCGGGCCGTGGGCGAGTGGCAGTCGGACCTGACGAAACTGACCCAGCTGGGGCATTCCGTGCACGGGCCGACCGTGTTCGTGGGCGACTTCAACGCGGGCACGGTGCACGCCCCGTTCCGGCGATTGCTCGGCACCGGGCTGGTCGACGCGGCCTCGGTCCGCTCCGCCCGGCCTGATCCCTGGTGGTGGGCGCCGCTGTGGACCTGGCCCGCGGACCTGTCGGTGCCTCCCTTCGTGCGGATCGACCACGTCCTGGTCACCCCGTCGTCGATCGCGGTGCGCAGCGTACGCACCGTCGCGGTGCCCGGTACGGATCACCTGGGGGTGCTCGCCTCGCTCCGGGTCGCCCGCGCCACCGGCTGACCGGCCCCGTCCCAGCTGCTGCTCGGCCCCACCTGCTGCTGCGCGGCGGAGCCAGGAACCCCGGTCCGACCAGATCCGAGCCGGCCTCTCCCGACCAGACCGCCCCGACCCCGCCCCGCCGGTCAGATCTCGTGCCGTGCCGTCCCGGCGGGCATCCGGACCAGGGCCTCGGGCAGTGGTCGCGCATGGACCACCCCGAGGCGGGAGACCGCCCGCGTGAGGACCACGTAGAGCCGTCGCAACCCGGTGCGCCGGTCGGGTTCCGCCGCGACGATCTCGGCGGGTTCCGCGACGACGACGTGGTCGAACTCCAGTCCCTTGGACAGCCCGGCCGGCACGATCGAGAGTCGGGGTGGGGCCGCTCGAACCGGTTCGGGGTCGGTCGCCGTCTCCGCGGCGCCCTCCGAGGTTGTCGGAAGCCCCGACGGTGCCGGTGACGTCGGATGCGCGTCCGGTGCGGGGTCGCCCAGGACCACCAGCTCCCAGCCCGCCGCCGTGCAGGCCTGCCGGGCCGCGGGCGCCCACCGATCGGGAACGATCAGGCCGACCGATCCCTCGTGGGCCAGAGCCTCCCGCACGGCGTTCACCGCGACCGGCCACAGCCGGGGGTGCGCCTCGGCGTGACGAGGGAATCCAGCCACCGAAGGGCGCTCAGATCCGTCTGTCGCGCGAAGGCCGGGTCGCCCCTCCGGTCCTGCGTCGGCCCCCTCCGGCCCCACGGTGAGAAGGGTCAGGCTGCCGGGATCCTCGCGCACCGAGGTCGGAACCCCGAGCCCTGGTGCGATCTCCGGCAGCAGCTGTGCGGCCCAGGCGAGGACCTCCGCGGGTACCCGGAACCCCCGGTCGAGCACGGTGAGCTCGGCCTCCGGCTTCCCCAGGTGCCCCAGGGCGGCGTCCCAGGTGTCCGTGGCCCACGGGGTCGTCCCCTGTGCGAGGTCGCCGAGCACGGTGGCCGAACCCGTCGCACAGCGCCGTCCCACCGCCCGCAGTTGCATGGGCGAGAGGTCCTGGGCCTCGTCGAGGACGACGTGGCCCAGGCTCGGTGTCCGACGGAGCACGTCACCGATCTCGTCGAGCAGCGTCCAGTCCGCCGGTGACCACCGCGCCGCGCCCGGGGATCGTGGGGCCCTCGGCCAGAGGAGCAGGGCCTGTTCCCTCTCGTCGAGCACCTCCGCGGCGCAGGCGGCGAGGAACTCCGGATCGGACCACAGCCGCCAGAGCAGCCGCGCGGGATCGACCGCCGGCCACAGGTCGTCCACGCACCGCCGCACGTCCCGGCTGCGGGCCACGGCGTCCTGCACCCGGTCGTCGGGTGAGTCCCCGGCCGCCTCCATCTGCACGAGCACTGCGTGGGCCAACCGCTGCGGGAGCATCGCCCGGGCCGCGTCGTACCGGACCCCGCGCTCGCGGAGTTCCGTGACGATGTCCGTGAGCCGGTGGGCGGCCACGCGCCAGCGGTGGGCACCACGCGTGTGCACGAGCGGTCCGGTGACCGGGCGCAGCTGCGACCACACCGCGCGGTGCAGGACCTCGGCGAGCCGGGCGTCGCCCTTGAGCACGGTCACCGCGACCGGCTCCTCGTCCGGCTCGGAGGCGGAGGTTCTCCGGGACCGGGCGCCGGTCGCCCCCGCACGGGTCGACCCGGTGGTGGCCGGCCGGGTCCGGCCGGGGGCGCTCCCCTGGACGAGGGCCTGGACCGTGGTGTGCGTGACGTCGGCCTCGCCGAGCGAGGGCAGCACCGCCGCCACGTGGTCGAGGAAGGATGCGTGCGGCCCGACCACGAGCACCCCGGCCCGGCTCAGCCGTTCGCGATGTGCGTAGAGCAGCCAGGCGGCGCGGTGGAGGCCGACCGCGGTTTTGCCGGTGCCCGGTGCCCCTTGGACGCAGACCGAGGTGGCGTCGTCCAGGCGCACGATCTCGTCCTGCTCGGGCTGGATCGTGGCCACGATGTCCCGCATCGGTCCGACACGTGGTCGCTCGATCTCCCGGGCGAGGATGGCGCTGTGCCCCGCCGGTCCGGTGGCCTCGGCGAGGTGCTCGTCCTCGTAGGCGGTGATCGACCCGCCCTCCAAGCCGAACCGGCGACGGCGTACGACACCCAGGCGATTCGTGGGGCCGGCCCGGTAGAAGCAGCGCGAGACCTCGGCCCGCCAGTCGATCACCACGGGGTCGCCGTGGTCGTCGGCGACGTGACGACGACCGATGTACCAGCGGTTGCCGTCGTCGTGGTCGGTGCGGCCGAAGAACAGCGCACGGTCGGGGTCGTCCTGCAGCGAGTTGACCCGTTTCCACAGGGTCAGGGCGAGGTACTCGGCGGACACGCGATTGCCCGCCTGCACCTCCAGGGCAAGGGTCTGTTCGCGCATCCGGGTCAGATGGGACCGGGCGAGGGCGAGATGTGCCTGTTCGGCCTTCAGGATCGGGTCCGTCGTGGGGGCGGTCGTCGGTGAGGGCATGGGAGTCGACATTACCGGGGACGGGTGGAACCGGGCACAGGTGACCGTCGGGGCCGGCACGGGTGACTGCCCGCCCGGCACGGGCCGTCCGATGCTCTCCCGGGAGTGGGTCCTCGGGTCGTGGATCTTCAGGGAAATGGATCTTCGGGGCGGTGGAACCTTCGGTTGGCGGGTGAGTCACCCACCGGATGGAGTGGCGAAGGCACGCTCTGTCACCGGCATGATGTGCCCCCGCGGTGCCGCTCCCCGGGACGGCTCAAGGCGTTCGCACGCGACGCCGATTGTGGTAACGAGACACGGCTGGACGGTGTGTTCCCCACGGGTGGGGTGCCGTGGCCCAGGGGCGACGCGAGCGGAGCTCCACGAAAGGTCATGCCTGTGCCCTCCCTGCGCGAGGGCCCTGGACGCTCGAGGCAGGAGGTGAGCCGGTGGAGGCCGGACCCGCGCGCTGGCGCGCGTGGGCATGGTGCGCCCCGGTGCTCACCACGCTCCTCGCCCTGTGGATCTTCTATGCCGCGCACGGCAGCGGCCTGGCCGCGACGTTGGCTCTGGGCCTGCTCGGGGCGGTGTTGATCGCGGCCGGGCTCGTGGTCGCGGCCCGCACCACCGGCCGGCCGCAGGCGTTCGCCCTTCTCATGGTCGCGACCGCGGTGGTCTGGACCACGACCGCCGCGCTGCGGAGCCCGCTGGAACCCGGGCCGGTGGGGTCCGTCGCCTTCCCGATCGCTCACGGGCCCCTCGGCCCGTCCGGTCCTGTCGGCACCGGCTCCGGCGTGCTCGCCTGGATGGCGGTGGTCGGGGACGGACTCGGCTACCTGCTCATCGGGGTGGCGCTGCTCGTGCTCAACCGGGGCCGCAACCTGATCGGGCGGTTCGTGGCCACGCTCGACTCCACGCTGGTGGCGGTGGTGAGCGGGCTTGCGTTGTGGATGCTCGTCGTCCTGCCGAACATGCCGGGTACCAGTGATCCTCCCTCGTTGGTCTCCTACCTGCTCGCCTCCGTGGCCGACCCCGTGCTGTTCGGCATGACCGTGCGGCTGTGGGCCGCGGACGAACACCGACCCCCCTCGATCTGGCTGATCGGTCTCTCGATCAGCTCGCTGCTGGTCGGCGATGTCGCGACCCTGACCGGTCGATCACCGGGCGACTCCGTCGTGGACTGGGCGGTCACCGGTGACTCACCGTGGAGCATGGCCTGGCTGGCGATGGCGGCCCTGATGACCATGGCCCTGCTGCACCCCAGCTTCGGGATGATCACCTCGGCGAGTCGGCCGCACGGCTCGGGCCTGCGCGGGGGCCGGTTCGCGGCTTCCCTGGCGTTCGCGATGCTCACCGCACCGCTGCTGATGGTGCTCACCGGGTCGCGCACCGGGGGCGCCCTGGTCGTCGTCCTGGTCGGCTCGGTCACGATGTTCCTCCTGGTGACGTTGCGGATCCGGGGCATCCTCGGGTCGTTGCGGACGAGTCTGAGCGAGCGGGCGATGGCCTTCGACCGCGAGCAGCACCTGCGTCAGGCCGCGGCGCGGTTCGCGGCCACCCCGCAGCCGGCGTCCGTGGTGATCGCCACCCTGGCCACGGTGCGCACCCTGATGGGCGGCTCCCAGAACTGCGTGATGTTCCTGGGAAGCACCGAGCCCACGGGCCCCGACCCCGCCGTCCGGTTCGAGCTCGGTGACGGCCAGCGGGTCATGGCCACCCTGGTCCTGTACGAGCGACCGGACGAGACCGTGTCCACCTTCCTCGACCTGCTGCTCGCCCAGGCCCAGATCGCGTTGAGCCGGTTGCGGCTCGTGCACGACGAGGCCGAGCGGCACAGCGAGGAGCGGTTCCAGACCCTGGTGCAGCACTCGTCGGACGTCATCGTGGTCACCCGGCAGGACACCGTGATCCGCTCGGTGACCTCGTCCGTGGAACGGGTCTTCGGCTGGACCGCCGAGTCCCTCGTGGGGCGGTCCCTGCTGGACCGGGTCGACCCCGAGGACCACGAGGTGCTGCGGGCGATGTTCCTGGCGGCACCCTCCCAGTCGACCTCGACCGTGCGCTTCCGCATGCGGCACGCCGACGACCGGTGGCTCGAGGTGGAGGCCGTCGGCGGCTGGGTGAGCGACCCAGCGGTGGACGGCGTGCTCCTGACCTGCCGGGACGTCACCGAGCGGGTGCAGCTGGAGGGCCAACTGCGGCACCAGGCCTTCCACGACTCGCTGACCGGCCTGGCCAACCGTGCCCTCTTCACCGACCGTGTCTCCCAGGCGCTGGAGCGGTCCCGCCGGAGCGGCCTGCCGTGCGCGGTCCTGCTGTGCGACGTGGACGACTTCAAGACGGTCAACGACAGTCTCGGGCACGGCAACGGGGACGCCCTGCTCAAGGTGATGGCGGCCCGCATCCGCAACTGCATCCGGGCCGAGGACACCGCCGCCCGGTTCGGCGGCGACGAGTTCGCGATCCTCGTGGACAACGTGGAGTCGCCCGAGCAGGCCGCCGAGATCGCCATGCGGCTCCTGACCTCCATGCGCGAGCCCGTGGCCCTGGCGGACACGCAGGTGCCCGCGAGCGCGAGCATCGGCCTGGTCATCTCCGACCAGACCACCGAGGACGTCGAGGCGCTGATCCGCAACGCCGACACCGCCATGTACCGCAGCAAGGCCGCCGGCAAGGCCCAGGTGACCCTCTTCGAGCCGGACATGCACGACCGGGTGCTGGATCGCCTCCGGATGGTCGCCGATCTGCGGGTGGCGGTCGACGAGGACCAGTTCCTGGTGCGGTACCAGCCGATCGTGACGCTCGTGGACGGCAGTATCCGGGGCGCCGAGGCCCTGATCCGCTGGCAGCATCCGGTGCGGGGACTGCTCAGCCCCATCGAGTTCGTGGGTGTGGCCGAGGAGACCGGTCTGATCGTCGAGATGGGACGCGCCGTCCTGCGAGCGGCCTGCTTCGAGGCGGCCTCCTGGCGGTCCCTGCTGCCGGATGCCTTCGTCTCGGTGAACCTCAGCGCGCGACAGTTGCAGGACCCTCGCCTGGTGGACGACGTCCGCCGTGCGCTCGAGGACGCGGATTACCCTGCGAACCAGCTCACCCTGGAGCTGACCGAGAGCATGCTGCTGCGGGACAGCGACGCCACCCTGACCCGGTTGCACGAGCTGCGTGCGCTGGGAGTGCGGCTGTCCATCGACGACTTCGGCACCGGGTACTCCTCCCTGTCCTACCTGCGGCGGTACCCGATCAACACGTTGAAGATCGCCAAGGAGTTCGTGGACGGGGTCGCCTTCGACAGTACGGACCTTGGTCTGGTCGTGACGATCCTCGAGCTTGCCGAGAGCCTGGGCATGAGTCCGGTCGCGGAGGGCATCGAGACCACCGAGCAGTGGGCTGCCCTGCGGCGCGTCGGGTGCGAGTACGGACAGGGCTACCTCTTCGCGCGGCCGATCACCGCCGGGGAGATGCGGGACCGGCTCGCTGAGCCGGTACGGGGACTGGAGCCCGCGGGATGACGTCCGAGCAGGCCGAGGGCGCGGCCGTCGTGCCCGCTCCGCGAGTCCCGCCCGGAGCGGGTGGAGTTCCGTCCGGCGTCCCGGAGACCACGCCGTCGACCCCGACGGACGGGCCGTTGCTGGCGCTGATCGTCGCCGAGACCGACATGCGGTTGTTCAGCGACCCTTTCCTGGACCGGGTGCTCGCCAGCGTGCACGCCGAGGCGGATCTGCGGGGAGCCCGGCTCATGTTCTCGCTGAGCCGCCAGGACGGCGACGCCGATGAGGTGCGAGACCTGCTGTTGCGTCACCACGTGGACGGCGCGCTGCTGGTCTCCCTGCACGGCGGTGCGCTGCGACACCTGCTGGAGAGTTCCCGGGTGCCGGTGGTCACCGCGGGACGGGTCGCCCAGAGCTCGAAGCGGCTCGAATGGTGGGTGGACGCGGACAACCGCGGCGGCGCGCAACTCGCGGTGACCCATCTGCGTCGACGGGGCCGTCGCACCATCGCCACCATCAGCGGACCGCTCGACATGAGCGCGGGCGCCGACCGGCTGGAGGGGTGGCGTGAGGCCAGCGGCTACGAGGGCCGGATCGCGGCGTCCCTCACCGCGGTCGGTGACTTCACCCCGCGGTCCGGATACCAGGCCATGCAGTCCTTGCTGCGGGACGTGCCCTCTCTGGACGCCGTCTTCGCCGCGTCCGACCCGATGGCGCTCGGAGCGATGCAGGCACTTGCCGACGCCGGCCTGCGCGTGCCCGACGACGTGGCCGTGGTCGGGTTCGACGACGCCCCCGAGGCCGAGAAGGCCGATCCTCCGCTGACCACGGTGCGCCAGTCGGTCAGCATGCTCAGCGCGACCATGGTCGACCTGCTCCTGGGCCGCCTCAGCGGCGAGGCCACCGATCCGCACGTCCTCGTGCCCACCGAACTGATCGTGCGCGCGAGCAGTTGACCCGAAGAGCTCGCCGATCACCGAGGGCGTCGTCGTCCTTTCCGGGTTAGGGTCGCCGCAGCGGGCCTTGTCTGACGGGTCCGGAAGGGGCCGGCGGGACAGGGAGGGACAACCATGGTGATGGGGATCGCCCAATTACGGGCGGTGTCGCTGGACTGCGCGGAGCCGAAGGGTCTGGCGGAGTTCTACGCCGAGCTCACCGGTGGCCGGATCACCTACGAGTCGGCGGACTTCGTCGCGATCCAGGGCCCTGCCGTGTGGCTCACCTTCCAACGGGTCGACGAGTACCGCGAGCCGACCTGGCCGGAAGGACCCGTTCCGCAGCAACTGCACCTGGAGTTCTCCGTCAACGACCTCGAAGCCGCCCAGGAGCAGGCCCTCGCCGCGGGTGCCCGATTGCCTGCCACGCAGCCTTCCCCCGACCGGTGGCGCGTGCTCCTGGACCCGGCCGGTCATCCCTTCTGCGTCACGACGTTGATCCCCCCGGACTGATCGCTCGATCCGCCGTCCGACGTCGGCGAGGGCGGACCACCGCGAACCGACCTCACCTCGGACCGATCCCGCGGATCGGTATGTTCCCGGTTCGGCCGACCGGGGTGGGCCGATCCGCGAGGAGCCTGGTCGATGTCCGGCTCGTCCCGGCTGAACTGCGACGAGAGAGCATCTCCTGGCCCGTCCGGGCGACACGTTCGGTGGGGACTCAGTGACCGCGCCGTAGATGCCGACCCTTCTTCTGCTGGGGGGGGGACCGGCATCTACGGCGCGGTCAGGAGGAGCATGAGCAAGGCTCGTCGCGTCGCATGGCCGCTGGTGTTCGGCGCGGCACTCGCCCTGGTCCTCGGGATGACGCAAGTGCACACCCGGGCCCTCAGGAGCGTGCTCGAGGCCCTCGTCGTGGTCCTCGCCCTGGGCGCGTCGCTGCTGGGACCGTGGCTGCACCGTCCCGTGGAACGGCGTCCCTGGCGGTTGCTGTCGGTGGCGGTCACCCTGTTCGCGCTCGGACTCGCCGTGCGCCCCGCCCGCTTCACGTGGCCCGATCCGCAGGCCATTGCCTCGGACCTGTTCGTCCTCGGCGGGTACACCGTGACCTGGACGTTGCTGTCGATGATGGCTCACGGCGAGGGCCGCCGGACCGTCGCCGTGACGTGGGACGGGTTGCTCGTCACGCTCGGGACGGCGGCGGTGTCGTCCGTCCTCTTCATCGTCCCCGCCCTCGCCCAGCCCGGACGCTCGGCGATGACGATCCTCGACGCGAGCGCCTTCCCGGTGCTCGACATGATCTTCTTCTATCTCGTCGTCCGGCTCGGTTTCACGCAGGCGGCCCGGTTGCCCAGTTACTGGGCGCTGGTGGGCTGCGCCGTGGCGCTCCTGGGCGGCGACGCCTGGTACGCGTGGTTCGTCACCCACGGCGCCGCCGGCGGCGTGCCGGTGGTCGTGGATGTCGTCTACACCCTCGGCTACGCGTTGCTGTGCGTGATTCCCCTCCACCCGAGCATGACGGGCATGGTCGCGACCACCGGCGGGGCCGTGGAGGACTGGTCCCGTCGTCGGTTGGCCGTGCTCGCCCCCGCCGTGCTCGCCCCCGCCGTGCTCTTCGTGGTGGAGCCTCACCCGACCTCGGTGGCCCGCTGGGTGCTGGGGCTGACCTCCGGGGGCATCGCCGGGATCCTGCTGCTGCGCAGCGCCCGTGCGGTGCGGGGCCTGGCCGGTGCCCACCGGGTGCTGAGCCACCAGGCCCTGCACGACCCGTTGACCGAACTGCCGAACCGCCGCCAGCTCATCGCTCGCATCCAGGACCTGCTCACCACCGAGGACATCGGGACCCAACCGTTGTGGTTGATCTACCTCAACCTCGACCGTTTCCGCTGCGTCAACGACGCCTGGGGCCACCAACTCGGCGACCGGGTGATCCAGCAGGTCGCGAGCGTCCTGGAGTCGGCTCTGCCCGACGATGCCCTGCTCGCGCACAGCGGCGGGGACGAGTTCTCCGTGTTGTTGCACGCCGAGCGGCGAGAGGCCGAGTCCGTCGCACGGGTGCTGTGCGAGCGCATGCGGCAGCCGATCGAGGTCGACGGGCTCGACGTGGTGGTGACGGCGTCGCTGGGCCTCGCCTCGGCGAGCAGCCGCGGCGTGGCGATCGACCTCATCCGGGACGCCGACACCGCGATGGGCCGGGCCAAGAGCGCCGGACGGGACCAGTGGGTGACGTTCGGGGCGGAGATGCGCGAGCGGGTGCGCGATCGCTTCGAGATCGAACTCGCCCTGCGGCACGCGCAGGAACGGGACCAGCTCTGGGTCGCCTATCAGCCGATCGTCGACCTCCACTCGGAGAAGGCGAACGGTTGCGAGGCGCTCCTGCGGTGGCGGCACGACACGCAGGGGCCGATCCCGCCGAACCTGTTCATCCCGGTCGCCGAGGAATCCGGGCTGATCGTGGACATCGGCACCTGGGTGCTCGGGACCGCCGCCCGGCAGGTCGCTCGCTGGCGGTTCGAGCACACGGTCCCCGCGGACTTCGTGCTCTCCGTGAACGTCTCCGCGCGGCAACTGGACGACGGCGCCCTGCCCGAGACCGTGGCCGCCGTGCTGCACGAGAGCGAGTTGCCGCCCGCGAACCTGTGCCTGGAACTCACCGAGACCGCGATGCTGGACCGGCTGGACCGCATGATCGAGGTGTTGCGGGAGATCCGCGAACTCGGAGTCGCCGTCTCGGTGGACGACTTCGGCACCGGGTACTCCTCGCTCTCCTACCTGAGCCAGCTGCCGGTCAGCAATGTGAAGATCGACCGGTGCTTCGTGGAACGCCTCGACCAGGAGACCCCGGACGACGCGATCGTGCGAGCGGTCAAGGCCCTGTCGAGCGCACTACGACTCGGTGTCGTGGCTGAGGGTGTCGAGACCGAGGCACAGCGGGACACCCTGCGGGCATTGGGCATCGAGCGGGGACAGGGGTGGCTGTGGGGCGCGGCGGTGCCGGGCTCGGAGTTCTGCGAGCGGTTCGGCGTCGTGGGCCGGTCCCGGGTGGGCACCTCGCGGGCGCGCGACGCGGGCCCGTCGGAACTCGCCACCGCGTCCGGGCGGGCGGACGGGGGCTCCTCTCCCCGGACGGGTGAGGCAGCCGCGCTCGTCGGGGTGCCGCGCCCCCGGGGCACGACGCCCGCACCGGTCGACATGCGCTGATCCTGCGGGTACCTCGCCGGGAGCCTGGTGAGCACTGTTGGGTTTGTTGAGCACCGATGGGCTTGGTGAGTACCGCTGGGCTTGGTGAGTACCGCTGGGCTTGGTGAG
The DNA here is from genome assembly GCA_964583765.1 of uncultured Kineosporiaceae bacterium. GTDB lineage: Bacteria > Actinomycetota > Actinomycetes > Actinomycetales > Kineosporiaceae > CAZOWW01. Next base: position 311 of record CAZOWW010000023.1, on the reverse strand, counting down.
TACCGCTGGGCTTGGTGAGTACCGCTGGACGGGGCAGGCCTTGCGACCGTGACAGGCCGGAGACCGTGGCGGCCCTGGAAGAGAGAGACCTGCCACGGCCCGTCCACAGTGGGGAGCCGGGACGAGCCGTGGCAGGCGGGCCGTCAGCACCAGGCCGTGGGAGGAGATCCTGGAACCGACGGATGGGTCACGCGCTCGGACGTGTCAGGCCGACCGGGAGCGGTCGGAAGGCACGGCCGATCGCGCTCACAGTGCGGGGTAGGCGTTGGCGATGAGCTGTTGGAACATGGTGGAGAACCAGGCTCCGGAGA
>CAZOWW010000022.1:0-52695 GCA_964583765.1 uncultured Kineosporiaceae bacterium | reverse complement strand
CCGCCTGGGGCGCCCCGATCGCCCGGGTGGGCGAGCCCGACCGGGCAGGTGGCCGCGGGCATGACGGGCCTGGGCCTGGGTGCCCTGCGGTGGGCAGGGCGCACGGCGTGGGTCGGCGCCCGTGCCCTGGGCGCCGGGGTCCGGGCAGTCCCGGGCGGGTGGCAGGCCGGCGCGACAGCGGCCCGGGAACGCCGGGCAGCGCGCCGTGCCCAACGCCCCGAACGCCGGGGGGTGCCCACGTTCGGGCCGTCCCGTTCCTCACGCCACCCGTCGGCGCCCGGGGGATCACCCACAGCAAGCCGGTGGTCGCCGGCCGGGTGGTGGGCCCGGAGCACCCGGCCGGGGCAGGCAGGTCCGGGGGAGTGGGCGCCAGGGGTGCGAGTGGTGCCCGGAGAAGTCATCACCCCCACCCCCGACCACGACCACGACGAGCAGGAGGCAGAAGCGGTGGACACGGGCGCCGGGACGGTCGGCGGGGCCGGGTGGGTGTGTCCGGAGTGCGGGGAGCCCGTGGTGCCGGTGGCGCCGGCGGTGTGGACGTCGGCCTGGGGGCTGGCCCCGGGCTGGTCCCACCTGGACGGGCAGCCGCTGTGCCCGGTCGTGGGCCCAGCCGGCTACCAGCCCGCCGACCCCGTGACGGACAGCGGAGATGACGGCCCCGTCCCGGGGCTCGCCCCGGGACTCGGGGGTGGCCCCGGGGCCACGAGCGGGGGCCTGGCAGTCGCCGGCCCCCGGGACGCAAGAGCAGCAGTAGCGATGAGGGAGGAAGCCATGGCAGGCAACACAGCAGGTGGGCGGTTGGACGTGATGCCGATCGCGGCCGGGGAGCTGACCGGCGTCAGTGATCTGGATCTGCAGGCCGCGGACGCGGTGCAGGTCGCCGAGGTCGCCCAGGAGTACCTGGACGTCCTGTCGACCTGGGCCACCGGGTTGGCCGACCGGTACGCCGCGGCTGGCTTCGCGACCGCGGGCCTGTCGAGTGCGGTGGCCGCGGTGGTTGAGGCCATCCCGGCGAACGGGGTGCTGGTCCCGATCAGCGAGGCGCTGGCCATGTTGACCCGGGAGACGGAGAACACCCTCGGCCTGGCCGAGAGCGCCGAGGCCCTGGACGCGTCCGGGGACCTGGCCGCATTCCGCACCACCTGACCCAGCCCTTCGAGAGGGCTCCGGGCCCCACACCCCAGAACGCCCGTCATTGGGTGGACCGGGGTGGTGGGCGGCGGTTCGTGACCGTCCCGGAGCACGAGCACCCACCCCACAGCCGGCCGTAACGCCGGCGCCCGGACCGGGTGCCAGCAGGAAGCACCCCGGAGCGCACGAGTGCCCTGGGCAGGAGCAGGCGAGCAAGGAGCGCACAGGCGATGAGTCCACGTCGATCGCGGCGAGGATCGTGGCAGGACCCCTACGGCCGGCGCCGGTCCCCCCGCGGGGGCGGTCGCGGGCGGTCAGGGCGCGGGGGCGGCTGGTCCGGTGGCGGGTCGGGCCGGCGGGCGCCCCGCGGCGGGTGGGGTGGTGGCGCCGGGTGGTCCGCGCCCCGGGAACGCACGGGCTGGATCAGCGGCGCGGGTTCGCGCCGGCGCGCCTACGGCCCCGGGGCGGGGTCGGGGTGGGTGCCGGCACCGCGTCAGCCCCGACAGCCCCGCGGCGGTGGTTGGGCCGGTGGCCCCGGCGGCTGGGGCGGCCAGGGTGGTTGGGGCCAAGGGTGGGGGCAACCCGGCCGGTGGTCGGCGGGCCGCGGCCAGCGCGCCCTGGGCCCCGGGCCCAGTGGGGGCATGGTCCCGTGGTCACCCGTCGGCCCGGGTGGCTGGGGCCCGGCCGGAGCCGGCCCCGGGGGCTGGGGCGGTGCCCCGGGGTGGTGGTCTGAGGGCCCCGCCGGCCCTGGCTCCTACAGCCGGCCTGGCCGGGGCGGGATGCCCGGCCCCGGCGGTGGGTTGCGGGGTCGGGCCGCCTACGTGCCGGACATGGTGGGCGCGTGGGCCTGGGCCCGGCGCTGGCAGCTCGCACCCGTGGCCGCCGGCCTGGGCGTGCTCGGCGCCGCGGCCAGCGCACCCGTGTGGGCCGGCCTGGGCCTGGGCGCGGGTGCGGGTGGGATGTGGTGGGCCGCCCGCACCGGTATCCAGCCCCGGGGCCGCTGGTGGCTCTCGACCCGGGAGCGCCTGGTCGCCGCGGTCTGGCTCGCGACGGCGGGGGTGTGGTCGCTGTGGTCCGCGATCCCGGTCCTGCCCGGGTCCGGTAGCCCGTGGCTGCTGGCGGCCGGCCTGGCGGGCCCGTCGTGGACCTGGGCCACCTCCCGGCGCATCCGACCGGTCGAGCCGGAACCGTCGGTGTTGTCGCCGGGGGCGCAGCTGGTCGTCGACAGGTGGACCGAAGCGGTGGCCCTGCGCGGCCCGGTCGCGCTCCAGGGGTCGATCGTCCTGCCCGACACGATGACCGAACCGGCCGAGGGGGCGTTCGCCTTCACGGTGCAGCTGGCGGAGAACGTCCACGGTCAGGACGCCGCCGCAGAGGCCGCCCGCCGCGCGGTCGAGGCCCAGCTCCGCCTCCCCGTCGGGACCGCGGCCCTGGCTCCGGATCGGGACGACGCCACGCGCCTGCGGGTGACGCTCACCCCGTCGCGGCATCTGGAGAACGCCTCGGTGCCCTGGCCCGGCCCCGAGATGACCCCCGACGGCCTGGTCCCGATCGCGGCGACCCCGGACGGCGGGGAGATCGCGGTGCGGTACCACTCGGAGACCGGGGTGCGGCACGGGATGTTCTCCGGGACCTCCGATGCCGGCAAGTCCACCCTGCTGTGCGCGTGGATCCTGGCCGGCCCCTCCCGGGGTGTGTCCTCGGTGTGGTTCATCGACGGCAAGCGCGGCACCTCCGCGCCGCAGGTCCGCGGTGCGGTGGACTGGTATGCCCCCAAGCCCGCCCAGTGGCCCGTCGTCATCCAGACCCTCTACAACGTGTTCTGTGCCAGGGCGGAACGGCGTGGGGACGCCGGGCTGGACACCTTCCGGGTCGGTCACGAGGACGAGCCCGTGATCGAGTTGTGGATCGATGAGGCCTCCTCGGTCTCCAAGGTCCTGCCCCAGCGGATGCACGCGTGGGTGCTGGAGATGCTTCGCGAAGGCCGAGCGCTGGGGATCCGGATCGTCCAGGGCGCCCAGGACGTCATGGCCACCGAGATCATCGGGGGTCGGATGGCCCGGGACCTGCTCGCCGGGAACGGCACCGTCATCGCCCTACGCCCGGGCGGATCCCAGGCCAAGCGGCTGACCCTGGATTCCACGAACACCGACGTGGACCTGACCGGCCTGCCCCCCGAGCCCGGGTTCTGCGCGATCGTCGAGAAGGGCACCGTCCTGGCCAAGGTCGCCCGGATCCGCCACGCCACCCGCACCCAGGTCGAGGACGCCGTCCGCTCGATCACGCCCCGGCCTCTGGAGGGGGCGGACCTGGCCGCCGCGGGCCCGGCGTACCTGGCCCGCCACACCGGCAACCCCACGCCAGGGACCCCGGGCGCCGGCCCCGCCACTGGCAGCCGGGCCGAGAGGCAGGTCGGCCACGCCGACGGCGCTGAGGGCCCTGGCGACACCACAGAGCCGGCGGGTCGCCCGGGTGGGGCTCCGCTGGGCGGGTGGTCGATCGGCCCGTCCGGGTCACGCGCCGGGGAAGCCGCTCGCGCCCGGGACCGCCGCCGGCACCAGTTGTCCGGTGATGGGCCGGGGGAGCCGGAGGCCGGCGAGCCGCTGGCTGGGCAGGTCCGTCTGGCGCGCGACGTCATCGCCCAGGCCCTGGCCGGCATCGACCGGCCCGTGACCCGGGGATGGCTCGCCCACCGCACCGGCCTGGCCCTGTCCACCGTCACGCGCGTGCTGACGGAGCTGGAGGCCGAAGGCCGCGCCGAGCGCGCCGGCCGCCAGAAGTGGCGCCCCGTCCCCTGACCCCCACCAGTCACTGTCCGTAATCGGCTACTCGGTCCGCAAATCGGCTCATCGGCTCATGCCCTCGCGCGCTCCTGCGCGTAGAGGCGGCCCCAATAGCCGATGAGCCGATGAGCCGATCCGGACGAACTCCCCGAAATCACTCACCCACAGTCACCACCAGGGCCGGCGCCTGCCGCCCCTGGACACCCCCGGAAGGACACCGCTCGTGTCTGCGATCTGTCGTCGTCCCAGCGCCGATCCGGCCGCCGTGCTCCGCGCGGTCGCCGACCTGCTGGACCCCTGCGTGCCACCGGACGTGGCTCATGGGTGGGACCTGTGCGCCCACGCCGAGCACTGGCCGTGTCGCATCACCCGCGCCTACTGGCTGGCCACCGGCACCACCCCGGCAGGCCAGCTGTGAACCCCACCCACCCCGGCGCCCGCCCTCCCACGGGCGGCCAGGAGCCGGCCGTCGCCTCCGGCGGGCGGCTGCTGGACGCCGCCCTGGCCGCGGCCGCGCGCGGGTGGCCGGTGTTCCCCCTGATCCCCGGGGGCAAGACGCCCGCGATCCGCGCGGTCCACCCGGCCGGGCATCCGTGCCGGGGCGAGTGCGGGCGCTGGGGCCACGGGTTCCACGACGCGACCTGTGAGCCCGACGTGATCCGCGCCTGGTGGGCCTGTCGGCCGCGGGCCAACTACGGCATCTCCACCGGCCCGGTCCACCTGGCGGTCATCGACCTGGACACCCCGAAGGGCCACCGACCCGACCGCGTCCTGCCCGACGTCGACCGCGAGCCGCCAGGGCGGGTCCAGGACGGCGCGGGGGTGCTGGCCTGGGCCGCGCACCTGGACGACGCCGACCCCGGGTGGGCGGACACGTTCACGGTGGCCACGCCCTCCGGCGGCCGGCACCTGTACTACGCGGTCCCGGAGGACACCCTCGTGCGCTCCAGTGTCGGGGCGACCGCGGGGCGGATCACCGGGGTGGGCTGGTGCGTGGATGTTCGCGCGGTCGGCGGGTACGTCGTGGGCCCGGCCTGCTCAACTCCCACCGGCGCCTACCGCGTCACCAACCCCACCCCGCCCCGGGCCCTGCCGGCCTGGCTGGCCGCCCGCCTGCACCCCGCCACCGGCGAGCCGACCCCGCCCTGCGCCAGGAAGTCGGGGGCAGTCGAGGTCGGCGCATCACCTGCAGGCGGGGCCCGGGTGGGCCGGCCGGCGGGGTTCGCCCAGGCCGCGATCCGCGGGGAACTGGCCCACATCGCGGCCGCCACTCCCGGCGGGGCCGGCGGCACCGGGCGCAACGCGACTGTCAACCGCGCCGCGTACAAGCTCGGCCGCCTGGTGGTCGCCTGCGCCCTGGACCCCGGCGCCCTGGCCGAGGAGCTGGTCGCCGCGGCCCGCGCGACGGGCCTGGGCGAACGCGAGGCCCGCACCGCCGTGGCCTCTGGGCTGGCCGCAGGCCAGGCCCACCCCCGCACCCTGGAGACCACCCGATGACCAGCCCTGCCGGCGTCCCGGACGCCGAGACCGTCCGACGCAGTGCCGGGGCCGCGCAGCGGCGCCGGGTCCTGACCGTCGCTTCGTCGTCCCCAGCAGCGAGGGGGCGGCCGGCACCGGCCGGAGACGACGGCGGCGTCGGCAACGGCCTCACCGGCGGCAGCGGCCTGACCGCCGACAACAGGGGGCCCGCCGGTGAGCCGGCGGAGGATCGTTCGGGGTTGCCGCGGATCCGGATTGCGGGGAACCCGGATGCGATCCGCAAGCTCAAGGCCGCCCTCGGGCAGGGGGCGGTGCCCGAGGTGTACGTGACCGCCGGGCAGCTGGTGCACATCGAGCACGTCTCGGGGACCGGGCCGGTGGACCTGGACGAGGACGTGCCGCTGTCGGTCCGCCCGGTGCCCTTGACCCGTGCCCTGCTGGGCTCGCTGCTGGCCGAGCACACCTACACCTACCGGGTCCGCTCCCGCCCTGACGGGGCCGGCGGGACCGAGTCCTTCGAGGACGAGGCCACCCCGAGCACGGCGGTCCTGTCCCATGTGCTGGCCGGCACGGAATGGCCCGGCCTGCCTGTTCTGGCGGGGATCATCGGGACCCCGGTGCTGCGCCGGGACTTCTCCCTCCTGCAGACCCCGGGCTATGACCCGGCGTCGGGCCTGTACCTGGCCCCGACCGTGGAGCTGGCCGGGGTGCCCGCACGCCCGGACGCCGGCCAGGTCGCGGCGGCGCGGGAGTTCTTGCTGGGGAGTCTGTTGCGGGACTTCGAGTGGGAGGACCCGGCGTCCCTGGCGAACTACCTGGGGCTGATGGTCACGCCGTTCTTGCGCCGGCCGCTGCGGTGTCTGGTCCCGATGGGGGTCGTGGCCGCGACGATGCCCGGGTCGGGCAAGTCGCTGTTGACCGCGTTGATCGGGCTGCTGGTCGGCCAGCAGGTGGTGCCCTGGCCGGCGGACAACGACAAGGAACTCGAGAAGCTCATCACTTCCACGTTCACCGTGGAGTCCGGAACGGTGATCTTCGACAACATCGCTGAGGGCGAGGTCATCGACTCCCCGATCCTGGCGAACCTGCTGACCAACCCGGTGTGGTCCTCGCGGATCCTGGGCGCCTCCGCGATGGGCGCCTGGCCGAACGATCGGTTGTGGCTGGCCACGGGGAACAACCTCATGGTCGGCGGCGACATTGCCTCGCGGTGCGTGTACGTGCGCCTGGCACCCAAGGCGCCCCACCCCGAGGAACGCACCGGGTTCGCGATCGGGGACCTGGAGGCCTGGCTCAAGGACCCCGCCCACCGCGCCCACGTCCTGTGGTGCCTGCTCGTGTTGGTTGCCGACTGGGTCAGCGCGGGCACGCCCCGCGATGAGCAGGTCCCGGCCATGCGCCAGTTCACGCCCTGGGCCCGCGGGGTCGGCGGGTTCCTCGCCCACCACGGCGTCGCCGGGTTCCTGGGCAACCTGCGGGCCCTGCGCGGCATGGACGAGGAAGACCACAAGTGGGCCGTGTTCCTTGCGACTTGGCGCCAGCGCCTGGGCAGCGCACCCGTGAAGGTCAACGACGTCCTGACCAACGCGGAGATCACCCGGGACCCGATGAGCGGCCGGGAGGTCGACCCCTGGGAAGGCGACTTCATCACCGACCGGCAAGGACGGCGCCCGCGCACCGCTCAGAAGCTCGGCCGGATCCTGGCCGGCCAGGTCGACCGGTACCACGGCTACCCGCCCCTGGTCCTGCGTCGCGCTACAGAGAGTCACACCTCCTCGGGTCTGTACCGGGTCGAGGAGTACCAGTCATGACCCACCTCGCAACCCCATGTTTCGCAAAACCCGCTCCGAACCCCGCTGAACCCCGCAAACGCCTTACCACCAGCGGAAACAGCGCTTCCCGAACCCAGCAGCGAACCCCGCCGAACCCCGCCGAACCCAGCAACATCCACTTCTCGAACCCCGCTGAACCCAGCAGTTCTGCGGGGTTCGAAGCCGCCCGTTGCACTCACGAAACCGCAGATCAGACCTCGGATTGCGGGGTTCAGCGGGGTTCGGCGGGGTTATTCCGCCCTCCCGCGTACACGCACTCTCGAACTCGCGCACCCACCACCGAAAGACGCCGGCCACGGACCGGGGCCGCAGTCACCCAACGTCACCGAACTGAAGGCCAGAAGACGCCATGCATGGCGCTCTTCCCGGCAGGCAGACCCGGAGCCGCGCCTCTCGCTTCGTCGTCCATCGACTCAGTCCCTCGCACCGCCGGCGGTCGTCGGCAGATCGGACAGGTAGACCTCATGCACGCCCCCCACGTCGGCGCCGCCGACTCCTGCGCGACGTACACCGTCGCCCAGACCGCCGAGATCCTCGGACTGTCCCGCGGGGCCACCTACGCGCTCCTGCGCGCCGGGAAGATCCCCTCCCGGCGGATGGGCGGCCGATGGATCATCCCCCGGCACCGGCTGCACACCTGGCTGGACGAGACCCCCACCGGAGGTGACCTGTGAGGGGCTCGGTCTACAAGCGGTGCCAGTGCCGCGACGCCAACGGCAAGCGCGTCAAGAGCTGCCGCAAGGCCCACGGTTCCTGGGCGTTCACCATCGACGCCGGCATCGACCCAGTCACCAGGAAGCGCAAGCAGATCGTGCGCTCCGGGTATCGCACCCGAGAGGAGGCCGAGGCAGAGCTCGCTCGGCAGCTGTCGACCCTGAACTCCGGCACTTGGGCCGACGACCGGGGCATCACGGTGGGCGTCTGGCTGCGCCAGTGGCTCGACGAACTCGCCAGCCGTGGACGAGCGGCGAAGACCCTGGCCGGGTACCGGTCCCACGCTGAGCAGGTCTGGATCCCGTACCTGGGCCACAAGCGGCTGCGGGACCTGCGGCGCGCCGACGTCGAGCGGGTCCTGTCCGACCTCGCCCGTCCCCGCACCGATAGCCGGCCTGCCGGGAACATCGGCCGGTACGTCGACCTGCGGACGGCCAGCACGCTGGACGGCTACCGGCGCACCCTGCGCGCGGCGCTGACCGTCGCCGTCCGCCGCGGGCACCTGGTCACCAATCACGCCGCCGGACATATGGACGCCATCCCTGACCACACCAGCAGGCCGGATGAGAAGGACGACGAGGCTCGGATCTGGGAACCCGAACAGACCGCCAACTTCCTCGAGCACGTCGCCGGCGACCGCCTCGCGGCGCTGTACGAGATGGCCGCCTACGCCGGCCTGCGCCGCGCAGAACTGTGCGGGCTGCGCTGGAGCGACCTCGACGAGACGGGCCTGATGGTCCGCCAGACCTGTGTGGAGCTGACCCGCGCACAGGCCTACCGGCCCGAGGACCTGGTCTGCATCACATGTGGGCAGGTCCACGTCGGGCGGATCCTCAAGGCGCCCAAGTCCCGTGCCGGGCGCCGGTGGGTGCCTCTGGCCGGGCCGGCCGTCGAGGCGCTGGCCACGCACCGCACCGCCCAGGCCGAGGAACGCGCGATGTTCGGCCCGGACTACCGCGATCACGGCCTGGTGTTCTGCCTGCCGGACGGCGTACCCCTGCGGCCGACGACGGTCACCCTCGCGTTCAAGGCCCACGCCGAGGAGTGCGGGCTGCCGGCGATCCGGCTGCACGACATGCGCCACGGCGCCTGTTCGCTGCTGCTCGCCGGCGGCGTGCCGATCGAGATCGTCCAGATGATCCTCGGCCACGCATCACCCGAGATCACACGCAAGGTTTACGCGCACGTCATGCGCAAGGCCACCGCCGAACTCGTCGAGCGCGCGACGGGGTTGCTCACCCGGCACCGGAACGGGGGATCGGTGGACGCCGCAGGTGCCGTTCCGGACGCTGCTGGCCCCGCTGCGGGCGGTGCGGAACTCGATCGCTGACCGAGTTGACCGGATCGGGGTGCTCTTCGCGACCTGCGGGGAGCACCCCGATCTCGACAGTTCGTGAGCAATCCGTGAGCAACTCCGGGGGGTCCGTGGCTCCACGACTCGCACACCGGACACCACGCGAGGGGAAAGCCGCAGGTCAGGGGCCTCCTGACCAGGCGCAATGAGGCGCGCCCGGCAGGGATCGAACCTGCGACCGACGGATTAGAAGTCCGCTGCTCTATCCGCTGAGCTACGGGCGCCCGGACCGCATCGACCGGCCTCCACCGGGGTACGGTGGGTGCCGGGAGGACGCGGATCACCACACAGGGTACGCCGTGGAACCGGATCGCGTCCGCCCACGAGAGGTGATCTGATGAATGTACCGCGTGCCGTTTTGGTGTGCGCTCGTGATCACGGCAACCTTGAGGGGTGACCAGCAGACGCGTGGACAGGGCCGGTGGAGACCTACGGCCGGACACGCCGTCCGTGCTCGGGGACGCCGCGGACGGGGTGCGGCTCGTTCCGCCCCGGCACGGCGAGGAGGTGCGCCTGGTGTCGATGCCTGACGGCGCGCCAGGAGGCGCCGTCCCCGATCGTCGGCACGGCGGTGCGGGCCAGTTCGGTGATTCGGCGCCGGCTTCGGCTTCGATGTGGCGGCAGGACTTCGAGCCTGAGGGCGCCGGCCGCGACCTGCTCGGTGCCGTGGAGTGGCTGCGGGCGGAGGTCGTCGGCCTGGCGCTCGAACTGGACGCCCCGGACGTGGTCCAGGCACGCCTCGACCGCGCCCAACTCCTGGCCCAGCTCGACGACTACCTCCTGCCCCGCCTGCGCCGCATGGACGCGCCGGTGCTGGCTGTCGTCGGTGGATCGACCGGTGCCGGTAAGTCGACGCTCGTCAACTCCCTGGTCCGCCGGCTCGTGAGCCGTTCCGGGGTGCTGCGTCCCACGACGCGTTCCCCGGTCCTGGTGCACCACCCGTACGACTCCGGCGCCTTCCTGACCCAGCGCATCCTGCCCGGGCTGGCCCGACTCACCGCCGAAGGTCTCGAGCCGGAGGAGTCCCGCGACGTCGACGACCCGCGGCTGACCGCCCTGCGCCTGGTCCCCGATCAGAACATCGCGCCGGGGCTGGCGATCGTGGACGCCCCGGACATCGACTCGGTCTCCTCGGCCAACCGCGAACTCGCCGTCCAGCTCCTGGCCGCCGCGGACCTGTGGATCTTCGTGACCACCGCCGCGCGCTATGCGGACGCCCTGCCCTGGAAGATGCTCCGGCAGGCCGTGGAACGTGGTGTGACGGCCGCGATCGTGCTCGATCGGGTGCCGGTGGACTCGCTCCAGGAGGTGCGGCTCCACTTCGCGACCATGTTGCGGGATCGCGGCCTGGCTGCCGCACCCCTGTTCACCATCGCCGAGACACCCACCGTGGACGGCTTCCTGCCGCCCGAGACGGTGGCGCCGCTGCTCGGTTGGCTGACCCGGCTGGCCCGGGACGCGCGGGCCCGCGCCGTCGTGGTGAACAAGACCCTGTGCGGGGCGCTGGACAGCCTTCCCGAGCGTGTTGACGTGCTCGCCGCCGCCGCTGATGTCCAGTCGGTCGCCGACCAGGGTCTGCGCGCCTCGATCGCCGCCGCCTACGCGGAACAGCGTGCCCGGACCGACGAGCTCTTCGACGACGGTGCCCTCCTGCGGGGGGAACCGACCGCGCGTTGGCAGGAGTTCGTGGGTTCTGGGGAGTTCCTGCGGGTGCTCGACTCCCGGACGGGCGCCCTGTTCGCTCGGGTGGAGGGACTGTTCCGTGACCGCACGCCGCCGCACAAGCCGATCGAGGAGGCGGTGCACACCGCCGTCACGGCCGCGATCCGGGCCGGTGCCGCCAACGCGGTCGACGGTTGCCTCGGTCGTTGGGCGGAACAGCAGGCCGGCGCCGCTCTGCTCGCCGAGGGCGTGGAGCGCTTCGTGCCCCCCCTCGAACTGCGCACGCGGGCCTCGGAGCTGGTGCTGGAGTGGCAGTCGAGCCTGGTGGTGGCCGTCCAGGCGCTCGGGCAGCCGCGCCGTGGCGCTGCGCGTGCCCTCGCGCTGAGTCCGGAGGGACTGGCCGCGGTGCTCTCCCTGGCCGCCCTGCTACATGACGAGTCCGTGGTGGACGGCCCGGTGGTGGAGACCGCCCGCGTGGCGGCCCGGGTGCTCGATGCGGTCTTCGGGGCCGAGGCGGCCGCCCTGGTCCAGCGTTCGCGAGCGGGACTGCGCGAGCGGGTCCTGCACGTGCTGACCGTCGAGCGGGACCGGATCACGGATGTGATCGACGCCGCGCGGGTGAGTCAGCATCGCGGCGCGTCGTTGCGGGCCGCAGCGGCCGCGGTGGGGGAGGCTCGCTGACGTGAGAGGACGTCGTCGCCGCGCCCCCGATATCTCCGGACGGGTTGCCGCGCTGGAGGCTGCCCTCGAGGCGGGGGGCGACCGGCTCGATCCGGTCGCCACCGTGCGAGCGCGGGGGGTGCTCGAACGCACCGGACGCCGCTACTCCCTGGGCGCGAGCAAGACCGTGGTCGCCCTGGCCGGGGCCACGGGCAGCGGCAAGTCCAGCCTGTTCAACGCGCTGGCCGGCATGGAGATCGCCGAGGCGGGCCCGCGTCGTCCGACCACGAGCACCCCACTGGCCTGCGTCTGGGGCCCTGACGACGCGGACGCCTTGCTCGACTGGCTGCAGGTGCCCGGCCGGCACCGCACCGCTCGGGAGTCCGTGCTGGACGCCGACCGGCAGGCGAGCCTGCACGGTCTCGTGCTCCTCGATCTCCCGGACCACGACTCGGCGGTGGCGGCGCACCGCGACGAGGTCGACCGACTCGTCGACCTGGCCGATCTGGTCGTCTGGGTGCTCGACCCGCAGAAGTACGCGGACGAGGCCCTGCACGCCGGGTACCTCAAGCCGCTCGCCGGCCACGACACGGTGATGCTGGTCGTCCTGAACCAGGTGGACCGGCTGGGGGAGGCCGAGATCGAGGCCTGCCGTCGTGACCTGCGGCGGCTGCTGGACGCGGACGGCCTGGAGTCCGTGCGGCTGCTCACCGTCTCTGCCCGGCGCGGGGACGGCATCGGCAAACTCCGCGAGATGCTCGCCGAGGTCGTGCGGAACCAGGGTCTGGCGATGGAGCGGGCGGGCGCGAGCCTGGACACCCTGATCCAGGACCTGCGCGCGGGCGTGGCCGAGAGCGAGCCTCAGGTCCGCAGCCTCCCCGTGGCCAAGGAACTGATGAGTGCGCTCGCCGCGGCCGCGGGGGTGCCCGTGCTGCTCGACGCCGTCGCCGCGGACTACGTCCAGCAGGCGCGGTGCCTGGTGGGCTGGCCGTTCCTGCGCTGGGTGCGCAGGCTGGGGCCGGACCGGGTGTCGCGGCTGGGGCTGGGTTCGGCCGAGGCGGACCTCCGCCGGATCGCGGAGGGGACCGCGCCGGCGGCGTCCCTGGCCCAGGAGTCCCGGGTGGAGCTCGCGATCGGTGACGTGACCTCGACGGTCGCCCACGGGTTGCCGCCGCGGTGGGCCGAGTCGGTACGCCGGGCGGTACGGGCCGCCCAGTCCGGAGGTGTCCACTTCAGCCAACGTCTGGATGCCGCGGTGGCAGGGGTGTCCCTGCAGCTGCGGGCGCCGCGCTGGTGGCGGGCCGCCTGGGTGGGGCAGCTCACGCTGGCCACCGCCATGGGTGGTGGTCTCGTGTGGCTGGGCGTGCTCGGGGTGCTCGACCAGGTGCGATCCCGTGCCGTGACCGCTCCGGAACTGGGACCCGTTCCCGTGCCGTTGGCCCTGGTCGGCGGCGGGTTCGTGCTGGGGATGGCCTTCGGGGTGGCCGGTCGGTTCCTGGTGCGTGCCGGTGGCCGTCGTCGCCGTGAGGTCGTGGCGGCCCAGTTGGCGGCTGCGGTCGTCGGGGTGGCCGACGAGCGCGTGCTGGCCCCGATCGACGCGGTGCTGACCGATCACCGGCGGGTGCGCGAGGCCCTGGCCTCGGTGCGTTGACCTCGACGTTCTCGACGGTCTGGCGGCCCCTGACCCTCTCGGTGCCCTCGGCGATCCCCGCGATCTCGGTCCTGGTGCGACGGCGTTCCTTCCTGGTGGGGGTTCCTTCCTCACTGCGTGCCGTGGGCACTCTGTGCCGTGGGCACGCTGAGTCGTGGGCACAGGGTGTCGGGGGCTCACGAGGACGGCCGGGTCAGCCGCGGGGCGTGACGGGACCTGCCTGCTCGGGATGACGGACCCGACCGCTGGGGAGAACCGGCCCCGCCTGGTCGTCCACAACCGACCACTGGCGCTCTCGTGATCCACAGGAGGGGTCGGTCCGTGGCGGGCATCGGGTGGGCCGACAAGGCTGGACGGCGTCCGGCACCCGGTCGGACACCGAGGAGGTCCGACATGAACGAGACGCAGGTCACTCTGGTCGGGGTGGTCGCGACGGAACCGCGCGCCGTCGTCACCGATGACCGGTTGAGGATCACGAGCTTCCGCCTGGTGGCCACGAGCCGGAAGTTCGACCGTGACCAGCGCGACTGGGTGGACGGTGATCAGGTGTGGGTCAACGTGAGTTGCTTCCGCTCGCTCGCCGTGAACGCCGCCGAGTCCGTGCACAAGAAGGACCGCGTACTGGTGACCGGTCGTCTGCGCACGCGCACCTGGCGTACGTCCGACGGTCGCGGGGGCATCAGCGTGGACGTCGATGCCGACGCGCTCGGGCACGATCTGTCCTGGGGCACCAGCGCCTTCACCCGCATCGTGCGGGGGCAACGGCTCGACCTGCCGGGCCGCGCCCAGGCAGATGCGCTGTCCCGGGTCGTGGATGAGGACGCAGCGCGGGAGTTCGCCCGCGAGGAGGTGGACCGGAGTCCGTTTGCCGCGGACCTCACCGACGGGTCCGATCCCGGTCTCTTCCCGGGGCTGCCCTCGGACCTTGACGACTTCCCCGGACCAGACCCTGCGCATCCCGTCGACCTGCTGGGCGTGGGCGTGAACGGCACAGATCCGGATGACGTGGGCGCAGACGACGTGCGTGTCCCTCCGGTGATGTCCCTCGGCGTGCCGGTCACCCCCGAGACGGGTAGCCGACCGGACTTCGGGACCCTCGACGCGGGCGAGGGCTCCGGTGACGGCACCGGCCCGGCCATCGCTGACCGTGGCGGGGAGGCGGCGAGTGCCCACGGCCACTTCTCCGGCACCGGACGGGCGTGGACGCCGGGCCCGGAGCAGGAGGATTCCGATCAGGAGCCGGAGGAGGAGTCATTCTCGGACCGCCCGACGAAGGTGACTCCGGGTGACGCCGGACGCGCGGTGCGGTCGGCGCCGCGCCGCTCCCGAGCGGGGCATGCGTGAGAGCATGACCGGGAACCGGCGGGTCTTGCGGACACTTACTCGCAGGGCAGGTGCGGCCGCTACCCTCGCGGGACCATCCGGTGGGGCGGTGACATGAGCCCGGAAGAGCCGGGGACCTGGCATGGTGCGATGGGCACGGCACGGCGAAGGAAGGTCATGACTGTTCCGGAGGTCGAGGCTCAGCCGCAGGACGAGGCGGGGCCGCAGGACGAGGCGCCGTCGAGACGGTGGTTCCGCAGGGAGCGCCATGGGCGGCACGAGTCGCATCGACATGTCGACACCGATGACGCTCCGCAGCAGGAGGTCGCGGACCTGCTCGACGCCGAAGCCGTGGCCGAGCCCACGGACGATGAGGAAGCAGCCGAGGTCGAGGCCGACCGGGGCTCGCTGCTGCACCAGCTGACCCGCCCGACGGCCTGGGTTCCCTACCTGCTCTTCCTCATCTACCTCGTGCCGTACAACCTGCTCTCCCAACTCCGGCTCTATCGGCACGAGCCGATGTCCCTGGACCTCGCCTTGTTCGAGCAGGCGGTCAAGAGATACGCCCACTTCCAGGCACCCATCGTCAATCTCAAGGGCTCCGGCTACAACCTCCTCGGTGATCACTTCCACCCGATGCTGGCCGTCCTCGCGCCCGTCTACCGGGTGTTCCCCTATCCGCAGACCTTGTTGGCCTGCCAGGCGTTCCTGATCGCCTTGTCCATCGTCCCGGTGACCCGTGCCGCGATCCGCATCACGGGCCTGGCTGCCGGCACCTGTGTGGGACTCGCCTACGGGCTCTCCTTCGGCCTGCAGACCGCCGTCAACTTCGACTTCCACGAGATCTGCATCGCCGTACCGCTCCTGGCGTTCTCCCTTGAGGCGTTCCTGCGCCGTCGCTGGATCGTCTGTGTGCTCTGGGCCGTCCCGTTGATCGGCGTGAAGGAGGACCTCGGTCTCACGGTGGCGGCGCTGGGCGTGAGCCTCTTCCTGGTGCGCAAGCGCCTGCTGGGGCTCCTGGTGGCGATCGGTGGCGTGCTGTCGTTCCTCCTGGTGATCTTCGTTCTGATCCCGGCGTTGAACCCCCACCACCACTACGACTACATGTCCATGGCCAACAAGCCCGGCACTTCGTGGTGGACCACCATTCGGGACATGTTCCACGGCAAGCCGAAGCTCTACACGTTGTTGTTCGTCTTCGGGTGCGTGGCGTTCACCGTGCTCCTCTCGCCGCTGGCGGTGATGACGTTGCCCACCTTCGGGTGGCGGTTCGTCTCGCAGAACACCAACGACTGGGGCACGGCCTTCCACTACGACGCCGTGCTCATGCCGATCGTCTTCCTGGGCACGCTGGACGTGATCGCGCGGATGCGGAAGGCGCGGTGGGGATGGGTGCGTGCCTATGCCACGCACCTGCCGGCCGTGCTGCTCGTCCTGTCGATCATGATCACGAATCAGTTCCCGTTCAAGGCGTTCATCGACCCGGCGACCTACAAGACGAACGTCCGCCAGGCGGCCTGGCAGGGTGCGCTCGATGCGATTCCCGACGGTGTGATGGTCGAGTCGGATCAATCCCTGGCCACCTACCTCGTGCATCGCGACGACGTGTACTGGATCGGCGACACTGCGGGGAAGGTGCCCGACTACATCGTCATCGACATCGACGGCAATCCGAGCCCGCCGCCTGACCTCGGCACCTACGGCGAGAGCATGCACCCGGGCAACAAGTTCGGCGTGGTGTACATGAACTACGGATACGTCGTCCTGCATCACGTGGCGAATTGACCGAACGGCCGCCGGGCGCTGCCCCGTGCCACTCAGGGCTGCCCAGGCCGTCGGCGCAAGGTGGTCGTGCTGACGTGAGCAACCGGAGCATCTGCGTGAGCAACAGGGGCGTTCACGTGGACACCTGGAGCACGGCGTGATCGACAAGAGCGATGTCCCGGGAGACGGGCCTGTCCTCGGGGCTGCGCGCGACGCGCGGCTGTCCGATGGGCCACGGCCGCCCCGGTACCTGGCGGGACTGGACCTCGCGGGACGCCGGGTGGTGGTGGTCGGTGGCGGCACGGTGGCCGCGCGGCGGATTCCCGCCCTGCTGGAGGCGGGCGCCCTGGTCCGGCTGGTGTGCCCGCAGGCGAGCGTGGTCCTGGTCCGGCTCGCCGAGGACGGCGTTCTCGAGTGGACGGTGCGTGCCTACCGGGCCGGGGATCTCGACGGGGCCTGGTACGTGCTGGCCGTCACGAACGTCCCGGCGGTCAACCAGGAGGTGGCCGAGGCCGCCGAAGCCGCGAGGACCTTTTGCGTCCGTGGGGACCGCGCCACAGCGGGAAGCGCGGTGACCCCTGCTCTGGGCGTTCGGGGCGAGGTCCGGTTCGGCGTGCTCGGCGGCGGGGACCCACGTCGGGCGGCTGCCGCCCGGGACGTGCTGCTGGGCGCGCTGCAGGACTCGGAGAACCGGGAACGTCAATCGGACGAGGCCGGGGGACAGCAGCGGAACTCGATCCCGCCGGAACCCTGAGGGCGTCCTGCTGCCGGAACACGGTGACCGGTTCGCACGACCGTGGGAGGGGTTTGGCAGGATCGGTCCGTGCAGTGGATCGGTGCGACGTCCTCGCGGGCCCTGGGCATCCTCGCCGGCGGTGTGGCGGATGCGGTGTTCGCGGATCCTCGGCGCGGGCACCCGGTGGCCGCCTACGGGAGGGCCGTCGCCCGGCTGGAACGCCGCCTCTACCGCGATTCCCGTGGCCGTGGCCTGCTCTTCACCACGGCGGCGGTGGGCGTGCCCGTCCTCGCCGCGAGCGCGACGCAGCGTGCCTGCCGAAACCGGCCCTTCGTCGGCGCCGTGCTGACCGCGGCCGCGACCTGGGCCGCACTCGGTGGCACGAGCCTGGCCCGCGAGGGCGCCGTGATGGCGCGCCTACTGGAGACGGACGACCTGCCGGCCGCGCGCCGCAGGCTCAGCCACCTGTGTGCGCGGGAGGCCGACGGGCTGACCGCCCCGGAACTCGCACGGGCGACCGTGGAGTCGCTGGCCGAGAACACCTCGGATGCCGTCGTGGCGCCCGCGGTGTGGGCGGCGGTCGCGGGCCTGCCCGGGGTGGTCGGCTACCGGGCCGCGAACACCCTGGACGCCATGGTCGGGTACCTGTCGCCGCGCTACACCCGTTTCGGCTGGGCCAGCGCCCGGTTCGACGACCTCGCGAACTGGGTGCCGGCCCGCCTCACCGGAGTCCTCACCGTGCTGGCCGCGCCCCTCGTGGGCGGTAACCCTCGCCGGACGTGGCGCGTACTGCGTACCGATGCCGCCCAGCACCCCAGCCCGAACGCGGGGCACCCGGAGGCCGCGGCTGCGGGGGCCCTCGGGGTCACTCTCGGCGGGGTCAACACCTACGGGGGGCATCGGGAAGCTCGACCCACGCTGGGAGACGGTCGTGCCGTGACGGTCGCAGACCTGCGCCGCGCCGTGCGGCTCACGCGGTGGGTGTCCGGTGCCGGCGTGGTGGTGGCCGCGGCCTCGGCTGCGGGCCTGGCTCGGGCGGCCCGCGGCCTGCGTGGGTGCTGACCCCGACCTCCCGACGCTGACCTCGGCCGTCCCCGGACGGTGGCCCCTCCCGGGGCCGAGCACCCCCGTACCCGGCAGCTAGGGTGGGCTTATGGCCGAGTTCATCTATTCAATGCGCAAGGCACGCAAGGCGCACGGCGACAAAGTGATCCTCGACGATGTCACGCTCGCCTTCCTCCCCGGAGCGAAGATCGGCGTCGTCGGTCCCAACGGTGCCGGCAAGTCCAGCGTGCTCAAGATCATGGCCGGACTCGACCAGCCGTCCAACGGTGACGCTCTCCTGTCGCCGGGGTACACCGTCGGTCTGCTCGCCCAGGAGCCCACCCTGAGCGAGGGCAAGACCGTGCTGGCGAACGTGCAGGAAGGACTGGGCGAGATCAAGCAGAAGCTCGACCGCTACAACGCGATCGTCGAGCAGCTGGAGACCGAGTACTCCGACGAGCTCATCGAGGAGATGGGCCAGCTCGGGGAGGACATCGAGCTCGCCGAGGCGTGGGACCTGGACGCCCAGCTCGATCAGGCCATGGACGCCCTTCGGTGCCCGCCCGGGGACGCCGACGTGTCGGTGCTCTCCGGTGGTGAGCGTCGTCGTGTCGCGCTCTGCCGACTGCTGCTGAGCAAGCCCGACCTGCTCCTGCTCGACGAGCCGACGAACCACCTGGACGCCGAGAGCGTGCAGTGGCTGGAACAGCACCTCGCCGCCTATCCGGGCGCCGTCCTGGCGGTCACGCACGACCGGTACTTCCTGGACAACGTCGCGGGCTGGATCCTGGAGCTCGACCGCGGCCGCGCCTACCCCTACCAGGGCAACTACTCGACGTACCTGGAGAAGAAGGGCGAGCGCCTGCAGATCCAGGGCAAGAAGGACGCGAAGCTCGCGAAGCGGCTCAGGGACGAGCTGGAGTGGGTACGTCAGAACGCCAAGGGTCGCCAGGCCAAGTCGAAGGCCCGTCTGCAGCGGTACGAGGAGATGGCGGCCGAGGCCGAACGGACGCGCAAGCTCGACTTCGAGGAGATCCAGATCCCGGCCGGCCCGCGCCTGGGCGGGGTCGTCATCGAGGCCGAGAAGCTGCGCAAGGGCTTCGGCGACCGGGTGCTCATCGACGGGCTGTCCTTCTCCCTGCCGCGCAACGGCATCGTCGGCGTGATCGGCCCCAACGGCGTCGGCAAGACCACGCTGTTCAAGGCCATCGTCGGGCTGGAACCGGTGGATGCCGGCGCCCTGAGGATCGGCGAGACGGTCAAGATCTCCTACGTGGACCAGTCCCGCGCCGGACTCGACGCCACCAAGACGGTCTGGGAGCTCGTCTCCGACGGCCTCGACTACATCAAGGTCGGCAACACGGAGATGCCGTCCCGGGCCTACGTCTCCGCGTTCGGCTTCAAGGGCCCGGACCAGCAGAAGCCGGCGGGGGTGCTCTCCGGGGGCGAGCGGAACCGTCTGAACCTGGCCCTGACCCTCAAGCTGGGCGGCAACCTACTGCTCCTCGACGAGCCCACGAACGACCTGGACGTCGAGACCCTGGGTTCCCTGGAGAACGCGCTCCTGGAGTTCCCGGGCTGCGCTGTGGTGATCTCCCACGACCGGTGGTTCCTCGACCGGGTCGCCACGCACATCCTCGCCTACGAGGGGGAGGAAGACGACCCCGCGCGCTGGTACTGGTTCGAGGGCAACTTCGCCGCCTACGAGGAGAACAAGGTCGCCCGACTCGGCGCCGAGGCCGCACGTCCGCACCGGGTCACGTACCGCAAGCTCACCCGGGACTGACCGACAACCGACCCGGCGCTGTTCCACCCGAGACCGGCGGCCTCGTCGTTCGACGGCTTGATCGTTCCCGATAGCCCTGTCAATTCCGATAGCACTGCCGTTCCCGACGGCCTCGACCCACCGGTCGGGGCCGTCGGACTTTGCCGGGGAGGTGGGCCCGTCCAGGTCCGCAGGCGTCTGCGGGAGCTGCGGTCAGTCCTCGCTTGCGCGGCCGATGCCGGCGGCGAGGACGAGGACCAGGACGACCCCGATCATCACGAGGGTGAGGAACGTCACCACGCCGTCGATGACCTTCGAGGACACGAGCAACCCGGTGATGATCAGGGCGAGCAGGACGGTGGAGGCGAGCGCGGCGCTTGCGGCGACCTGTGGCCGGCGGGCATGGCGCACCCAGCGCACCGCGGCCTCCCTGAAGAAGACCCGCCAGGCGACGAAGCCGGCCAGGAACGGTGTGGTCGCGGCGAACAACCAGTCGCGCATGGGGACTACCTTCCGGACGGCTTGGGGTCGGGGTGCTGCTCGGAGCCGAGGTCCACCGGCTGTGGAACCCGAATCATGCCTTCCTGGGCCACGGAACAGACCAGGAGACCCTCGCGAGTGTAGATCCGGCCCTGGCACAGACCGCGCGCGCCCGAGGCAGAAGGACTCTCGTGGACGTAGAGGAGCCACTCGTCCGCCCGTGCCGGCCGGTGCCACCACATGGCGTGGTCGAGACTGGCGACCCTCAGACCCGGGTGTGACCAGGGCAGTCCGTGTCGGCGCAGAACCGGCTCGAGCAGGGTGTAGTCGCTCGCGTAGGCGAGCACCGCGGCGTGCAGGCGGGGGTCGTCGTCCAGCGGGGCGATCACCCGGAGCCAGACGGCCTGGTGGGCCCGGCGCTCTGCGGCCGCCGAGAGGTAGATCGGCTCCTCGACATGTCGCAGGTCGACCGGCCTCTGGTACCGCCAGCCTCGTCCGGCGTCCTCGTCCAGGTGGCGGTAGCGCTCCTCGAGGCTGGGCAGGGACTCCGGCGCGGGGACGTCGGGCATCGGAGCCTGGTGCTCCGGGCCGGGGGTGTCGAGCTGGAAGGACGCGGTCAACGACAGGATCGGGCGACCGTGCTGGCTGGTCAGCACCTGCCGGGCGGAGAACGAGCGCCCGTCCCGGAACCTCTCCACGCACATGGTGAGTGGTTCGTGCACGTCCCCGCCCCGCAGGAAGTAGGCATGCAGGGAGTGCACGGGCCGGGCCGGGTGGACCGTCCGTTGCGCCGCCACGAGCGCCTGAGCGAGCAACTGCCCCCCGAACACGCGTCCCCAGGGCTGTGGCTGGTTGTGCCCGACGAAAGCGTCACGGCGTCCCGACGGGTCGGGCTTGAGATCCAGGACGCCGAGAAGGCTGCTCACGGGGTCGTCGGCGGCCGGGAGAGAGTCCCTGGCGACGGATCCGGGCGGGGGCGTGTCCTTGGCGTCCGCCCCGGGCGGAACCGTGTCCCCGAGAACTGCCCTGGCCGGGACAGGGCTTCCGGGGGCGGGGTCGGCGGTGTGGGGCCGGGTGCGGTCGGGGGAGGGGACTTCGCCGGGGGAGACGTCGCTGGGGAACACGCGGCCATTCTTCCTGGCCGCTCTCGGGTGGGCTCGGCGACCGGTCACGGACGGCGGTGGGCGGCGGGTCGCGGTGACGATCGACGGACCCGTCCGGCCGCGCGGGACGTGGGGGCCGCGGTGACGATCGCCTGGCCCGTCCGGCCAGGCGGGGCGTGGGGGGCCGGTTTGGGGTCATCTCGGCGGGATTCGGCGTCCCGGGCGCGTTGTGGGCTGTCCCACGACGCGCGGCTACTCGATGTTCATGGACGTGGCCCTGACGACGTGATGGACTTCCGACGTGCGAATTCGGACGACACCGCGGCTCGGCGGCGGGTCGTGGCGGCGGGCCGCCGTGTGTGCGGGAGGTGGTCGGTGAACCTTCCTGAACTGATGCCGGCGTGGCAGGCCACCGCCTTCGGGCCTCCCGAGGAGGTGCTCGTCCTCGCCGAGGTCCCGGTGCCACGACCGCGGCCCGGACAGGTGCTCGTGGAGATGTGGACCGCGGCGCTCGGGTTCCAGGACGCTCTGCTGACGGCGGGCGCCCACCAGGAGCATCCGCCGTTGCCGTTCACTCCGGGCACAGAGCTCTGCGGGGAGATCGTGGCGGTCGGTCCCGGCGTCGATCGCCTGCGCCTGGGAGAACGGGTGGTGGGTACCACCAGCCTGCCCCACGGCGCGCTCGCCCGGTTCGCGGTGGCCGAGGCGGATGCCGTGCTCCAGGCGCCCAATCGGCTGGACGACGCGAGCGCGGCGGGCTTTCACGTCGCCTATCAGGTGGGCTGGTTCGGCCTGTACCGGCGTGCGGCGCTGCGCGTGGGGGAGACCCTGCTCGTGCACGCGGCGGCCGGAGGGCTGGGCAGTGCGGCCGTCCAGCTGGGTAAGGCGGCAGGTGCCCGCGTGATCGGCGTGGTCGGTGGCTCCGAGAAAGCGGACGCCGCCCGCCTGCTCGGCGTCGACGTGATCGTCGACCGGACACGCCAGGACGTCGTCGAGGCGGTGCTCGCCGCCACCGACGGGCTGGGCGCCGATGTGATCTACGACCCGGTGGGCGGGGTCGCGTTCGAGGCGTCCACGCAACTCGTGGCCTTCGAGGGGCGCATCGTGGTGATCGGGTTCGCGAGCGGCCAGATGGCCAGGCTCTCCACGAACCACACCGTGACCAAGAACTACTCCGTGCACGGGGTCAACTGGTCCAGCTACCAGACCAGGGCGCCCGATCTGGTCCGACGTGCGCATGCGGACCTCACCCGGCTGGTCGACGCCGGCGCGATCATGCCGCTGACCGTCGAGCGCGTGTCCTTCGGGGAGGTGGCCGAGAGCATGGCGGATGTCGGCCGGGGCCTCACCCTGGGACGGGTCGTGGTGCGGGCGCCGCTCGTGGACTAGGGACTGCCGCCGTCGCGGGCCGTGGAACGGCCCCGAACGCGGACGATCGGGTGGCGATGAGGGCCCCTCCTCCCTCACCGACACCCGATCGCACCAGCATGTGAATGTGTCGCGCGCCGCGGAACTCGCACCACACGCGCGGACCGGAGTTCCGCGATGACTCCGGACCCTTCGCATGGCCTGCTGTGTACATCGGGGAGGAGGCGTCAAACCTGGAGTGCAATACGTGTGATCTGGCTCACATGTACAGGCTGTGATGAATGTCCGTTTCATTCACCCGCTTGGACCGCGCAACTCGTCACTCGGGGTGACATCTCGAGACCACCGGCCCGAGGTGGTGGGCACGATCACACGCGGTGTCACCACCGCCGTGATCTGTTCGTGACGGGCCATGATGGGGACATGCCCGCACGCTGCTTCGCCGTCCCCCTGCGTTGGTCGGACATGGACGCCTACGGCCACGTGAACAACGTCCAGTTCGTGCGGCTCCTCGAGGAAGCGCGGGTGGCGCTCTTCGACGTGCCGGTTCCTGGTGCCGAGCAGTCGATGCTGGCGGCGGGGGTGCTCGTCTCCCGTCTGGAGATCGAGTACCTGGCGCCCCTGGTGTATCGGGCCGAGCCGATCGTCGTGCGGATGTGGGTCACGCGGCTCTCGGGAGCGGGGTTCGACCTCGGTTACGAGGTGCTCGACCGGGTGTCCCTCGGGGTCGCCGGTCAGGGCTCACCCGCGGTGTACGCCCGGGCCGAGACCGGCATGGTGCTGTACGACCTGGCCGAAGGCCGTCCCCGCCGGATGAGCGCGCAGGAGCGACGCCGGCTCGACGAGTTGATGGACGAACCCGTGTCCTTCCGCCGGCGTCCCCTGGCCTCGGCTGCCGCTCCCGCCACCGGCTGACCCGGGCGCAAGGCGCTGGGGAGGACGGGTTCCGGCAATCGGGGCACACGTGGCCGGTAGGCCCGCGACGCGCACCGGGTCCGGAGCGGAACAGGCGCGGGTCGGCCTCCCGGGCGGGCGGGCCGACCCGCACAGTTCAGGAACGGTCCAGCCAGACCGTCGTGTCCGCAGGGATCGTGCCGTCGGCGAGGGGCCCACTCGAGAGCAGGACGTGCGCCGAACTCGGCAGCGGTAGCGACCCCTTCCCCAGGTTGGCGATCACGTGCACCGAGGCGATCGTGAAGGTGACCACGTTCTCGTGCGGCATGTCCGAGCTCCCGCCGAAGTCCAGCCAGGTGAGCCGGCCCTGCCCGAGCCGACGGTCGCGCCGCAGTCGCAACGCCGCCCGGTACAGCTCCAGGGTGGAGTCCGGCACGCCCTGTTGGACGTCCGGAGCCAGGGCTGCCCAGACCTCGGGCTGGGGCAGCCACGAGGCGCCTGTCGGCGAGAACCCGTAGGCGGGCCGGTCGCTGTGCCACGGGATCGGGACCCGGCAGCCGTCCCTTCCCGCACGGTGCCCGTAAGTGCGGAACCAGACCGGATCCTGACGGGCGGCATCGGGCAATGTGGTGTGTTCCGGGAGGCCGAGCTCCTCGCCCTGGTAGAGGTAGGCCGCTCCGGGTAGGGCGAGCATGAGCAGGGTCGCGGCGCGCGCCCGGCGCAGGCCGAGGAGAGCGTCCGGTTGTGGATCCTGGGGACCGATGCCCTGGCCGGGGGCATGGTCCGGGGGGAAGCCGAGCCGGCTCGCATGCCGGATGACGTCGTGATTGGAGAGCACCCAGGTCGTCGTCCCGCCCACCGCGTCGTTGGCGGCGAGGGTCGTGGACGCGACCCGGCGGATCCGTTCCGGATCCCACGGGCAACTCAGGTAGGCGAAGTTGAAGGCGTGCTGCATCTCGTCGGGCCGGATGTACCGGGCCTGCCGCGCGGGCGGGTCGACCCAGGACTCGGCGACCAGGATGCGGTCGCCGGGGTAGCCGGCGACGAGCTCGTGCCACTGCCGGAAGATCTCGTGCACGCCGTCCTGGTCCCACATCGGCGGTCGGGGGTCCTCTGGCCTCAGGCCCAGTGTGTGGTCGGGGCCGTGCCAGTCCGGCAGCCCCGGAGCCTTGACCAGGCCGTGGGCGACGTCCACCCGGAAGCCGTCGACGTCCCGGTCGAGCCAGAAGCGCAGGATGCTCTCGAACTCGACCCGGACCTCGGGGTTGGTCCAGTCGAGGTCCGGCTGGCTCGAGTCGTACAGGTGCAGGTACCACTGGCCGGACCCGCTGCCGGCCTCCGGCACGCGGGTCCACGCCGGGCCGCCGAAGCTCGACCTCCAGTTGTTCGGTGGTTCGCTGCCGTCCGGACCCCGGCCGTCGCGGAACAGATATCGCGCTCGTTCCGGGGAACCGGGTGCGCTCGCCAGAGCGGCTTGGAACCACGCGTGGTCGCTGGAGGTGTGATTGGGCACCAGGTCGACGATCACCCGCAGCCCGAGTCCGTGCGCGCGGCTGACGAGGGCGTCGAAGTCCGCGAGGGTTCCGAACCGCGGATCGACGTCCCGGTAGTCCGCGACGTCATAGCCGGCGTCGTGCTGGGGGGAGACGTAGAAGGGCGAGAGCCACACGGCGTCGACGCCGAGTTCCTGCAGGTGGGGCAGGTGTTCCGTGGCGCCGGGCAGGTCACCGATGCCGTCGCCGTCGGAGTCGGCGAACGACCGGGGGTAGATCTGGTAGGTGACGGCGTCCCACCACCACGGTGCCCGGTGCCGTTCGTCCGCTCCGCGTTGCTCGTCTGCCCGGTGCCGTTCGTCCGCTCCGCGTTGCTCGTCTGCCCCGCGCCGTTCGTTCGACCTGCGTTGCTCGCCTTCGCTGGTGGTCGCCTCGTCCATCAGGGGGAACGGACCGGGGTCGTCGGTCGGCTCCGCGCCGAGGAGTGGTGCGGTCCGCGAGGTCGAGGAGGACGGCCTTGGGACGTCGGGGTCTGTGAAGGGGATGCGGAACGCTGCGTCGTCGTGAGGTCGCTCAGCTGTCACCTCGGCATGGTGGCATGGACCGCTCCGCCGGTCGTGGTGGCATGGACCGCTCCGCCGGTCGTGCTCCACCGTGCGCACACCGGGGGGATGGGGCAGGCTCGTGGCATGTCTCTGCTCGCGCGTTCCCGGGCCGTCGGGCTGCCCGATGCCTGACCGTCCGCTCTACGACCGGGTCGGCGGGCACGAGACGTTCGTGAGGCTGGTCGACCGCTTCTACGAGGGTGTGGCCGGCGACGAGGTGCTGCGTGCCCTGTACCCGGAGGAGGATCTGCGCCCTGCCGCCGACCGACTGCGGATGTTCCTCGAGCAGTACTGGGGCGGTCCCACGGACTACTCGGCTCGACGGGGGCATCCGCGCCTGCGGATGCGGCACCTGACCTTCCCGATCACCCCGCAGTTGCGGGACCGCTGGTTGCGGCACATGCGGGTGGCCGTGGACGCGCTGGACCTGCCCGCCGATCAGGCGGACGAGTTGTGGGAGTACCTGGAACGAGCGGCCTCGAGCCTGGTGAACAGGCAGTCGGAGGACATGCCGGAATACCGGCGCGTTCTGCCCACGGCCTGAGCCCGCGCGATCGGCAGCGCCCCGACCCCGGTACCGGTCATCACCGAGGGGCGGTGTCGTCGACACCGGGCTGCTCGCTCGTGGAGCGGGCCGTGGCCTTGTCGACCGCTGCGGTGCGCGTCCGGGTTCTGGGGGGCGCCGCCTTGGTCGTGGGGGCGCCGATGCGGTCCTGGGCGCGCCTACTCGGTCTTCGGGGGCGTTGCCTCGGTCATGAGAGACGCTGCTTTGGTCGTGAGGGACGTTGCCTCGGCCGCTCGATCCTCGAGGGGGGTGCCCTGGCCAGAGGGTTCGGCCAGCGGGCCGTCGGCTGCCACTTCGCCCGGCCGGCGGTTCCGGCGAGAGGTACGCCCGTGGCCCCGGCCACGGGAGGCGGCCGCTCCCGCCACGGCCTCGACCGGCGCGGCGCTCTGGGGGTCCTTGCCAGCCTCGGCGGGAGTGCCGTCGAGGTCCGTCGAGTCCCACTCGGAGTCCCGTACCCACACCGCACGCTGTTGCAGCGGCACCTGGATTCCCTCGAGATCGAACCGCCGGGTGATCAGCCGGCGGAGCTCCCTGGCGACCTGCCACTGCTGCAACGGCTGGGTCTTGGCGACGAGCCGGACGACGACCCCCTCGGCGTTGAGCGCCTCGACGCCCCACACCTCGGGGTCCTCGATCATCAGTGACCCGAATTCCTCGTCGGCGCGCACCTCGGCGGCGATCTCGAGCAGCAGCGCCTTGACCCGCTCCAGGTCCTCGCCGTAGGAGACGGTGACGTCGAGCACGGCCCTGGCCCACTCCTGGGAACGGTTGCCCACGCTGAGGATCTCGCCGTTGCGGACGTACCAGACCGTGCCCTCGACGTCCCGCAGGCGGGTCACCCGCAGGCCGACCGCCTCGACCAGGCCGGACGCCTCGCCGAGGACGACCGAGTCGCCCACCCCGTACTGGTCCTCGAGGAGCAGGAAGATGCCCGCGAGAAGGTCCTTCACCAGGGTCTGGGCACCGAATCCGAGCGCCACCCCGGCAATACCCGCGCTCGCCAGGAGGGGCCCGAGCGAGTACCCGAGCTCTCCCATGATCAGCAACATGACGACGGTGCCGATGACGCCGGTGGTCACGCTGTTGAGCACCGAGGCGAGCGTCTTCGCGCGCTGGACCCTGCGGGCGGTGAGCAGGGGCGCGGCCACGAAGGCCATCGCCGTGGCCGATCGACCGGCGTCCGGCCGCGACAACGCGTCCCGGCCGTCGGCGATCTTGTCGGCGGTGCGGCTGATCAACCGATGGATGAGCAGACGCGCCAGCAAGGCCACGAGGAGGATGACCGCGATTCGCAGCGGGGTCCCGAGAACGGCCTCGGTGACCCTGCCGGCCGTCTTGTTCCCGGTCAGGTCCCAGACCCAGCCGCAGGTCGAGGAGTCGCCTCTCTGGCAGATCGAGTGCAACACGCAGATCCCTTCCGCCGACAGCGATTCCGCCGGTCCTGGTCCGTCCGACCCCGCCTGCCGGTGGCACCTCGCCGCCGGACGCCTTCTCCCGCATCGTGCCCCGCCGGTGCCCGTCCTCCGCGGTGGGGGCCGGCGGTGCGGGGCGCTCAGCCCGGAGGCAGGGCCAGCCCTGTCCACGTGGCGAGGAAGGCCAGGGTGTCCGCGTTGAGGGCCACGGTGCGGGAGAGCGATCGTGCGCTGTGCCCGACGTTCTTCTCTCGGCGGACCAGGATCGGGCGGGTGGACGTGGTGGCGTACTGCAGGGCCGCCGCCATCTTGCGGGCGTGCAGGGTGTCCACCCGCGTGTCCCCGTCGAAGATGGTGAACAGCACCGCGGGATAGGCGGTGCCCTCTTCCACCCGGTGGTAAGGGCTGTACCCGAGAAGCCAGTCCAGCTGCTCCGCGTCCGTGGCGGTGCCGTACTCCTCGTTCCAGGTGGCGCCGAGCCCGAACTGCTCGTACCGCACCATGTCGAGGAGGGGGGCCGAGCAGGCGACAGCTGCGTACAGCTCCGGCCGTTGGGTCAGAACCGCGCCGACGAGCAACCCGCCGTTCGAGCCGCCCTGGATGCCCAGTTCCTCCGACGTGGTCCACCCCTGGGCGACGAGGTACTCGGCGGCCGCGTGGAAGTCGTCGAAGACGTTCTGCTTGTGGGCGAGCATGCCCGCTCGATGCCACTCCTCGCCCTCCTCGGACCCACCGCGGAGGTTGGCCACGGCGTAGGTACCGCCCGCTTCGATCCAGGCCAGGATGCTCGCCGAGTATCCGGGCACCATCGGCAGACCGAAGCCGCCGTAGCCGTAGAGGACGGTGGGGCGGGGACCGCGTGGCCTGCCGTCGTCGTCCACCGCGTCGCTGCGCGTGGTCACGAACATCCGGACCTCGGTGCCGTCCGCGGAGAAGTAGCTCACCTGGCGGGTGACCACGTCCGGTACCTCGACCGTGCCCGGGGGCGTGGCGAAGAGGGACACCGAGTGGTCGCGGGCGTCGAAGCGGTAGACGTGCGGGGTCGTGGTGTGATCGGTGTAGCTGAACCAGGCCTCGTGGCCGGCCTCCGGGCGGGGGACCAGCCCGCCGACCGTGCCGATCCCGGGTAGCCGTACCTCGCCGCGCTCGCCCTCGAGGCGTTCTCCGGTGGCGAGGTCGTGCACGGTGATCTCGGACACCGCGTGCCGGGTCCAACTGGCCAGCAGTACCGGGGAATCGCCCAACTCCGGGCCGTCGAGGATGACGTAGTCCTCCAGGACCGCCTCGTCGTCCTGACGGAGCAGATCCCGCCAGGTCTCGGGTCCCGGATCCTCGGGGGACGTCACCGCCACCCGTCCGCGGGGGGCGTCCAGATCCGTGGCGACGTACAGGCGGCCGTCACGACCCACGTAGGGGTCGGCCTGGGCGTCCAGGCCCACGGCCACGGGCCGCAGGTCGGGAGCGGCGGGGTCGCCGTCAGACAGGTCGGCGATCCAGGCGTCGTTCCGGGGAGCGGTACCCGTGGCGGCGGTGATCACCAGCCAGTTGCCGTTGCGGCTGACCCAGGCCTCGTAGTAGTTGCGAAGGTTCAGTCCGGTGCCGAAGATCTCGACGTCCTGGTCGGGGTCGGTGCCCACCTGGTGCAACCACACGCGCCGGTGGAACTGCCGTTCCTGCTCCGGCAGGGTCTCGGGAGCGAGCCTGCGCACGTAGTAGTAGGCCTGGCCGCCCGGGAGCCAGGCGATCGGCGAATAGCGTGCCCGGTCGATGGGCGGGTCCACCTCCTGCCCGGTGACCAGGTCGAGCACCCGCAGGATGCTCTCCTCGGTGCCGCCCTCGGACACCTGGTAGGCGAGCCGGTCGCCCTCGATGCTGGGCTGCCAGGCGTCCAGGGTCGTGGTCCCCTCGGGGTCGAGGGCGATCGGGTCCACGAGGACCCGCTCGTGCCGCGTGCCGTCCGGTCCGGGTTCACTGACGTAGAGGACGCCGTGTTCCTGGTCGCCCCGGCGCCGGACGAAGAACTGCCGCTCGCCGCGCCAGATCGGCACCGAGACGACCCCCGCGCCCAACAGGGCCCGCAGCCGGGTGGCGAGATGGTCACGGCCCGGCCAGCGGGCTGCCTCGGCGGCCAACAGCTCGTCCTGCGCGGTCGACCACTGCTCGGTCTCCTCGGCCTCGGCGTTCTCCAACCAACGGTAGGGGTCGGCCACGAGCCGGCCGTGGAGATCGTCCACCACGTCGACCCGAGGGGCCACGGGGTAGCGCGGGATGGAGGACGTCGGTGGCGTCGCCGGAGCGCCTGCGGGGGAGTCGACCATGGGTTGAGCCTAGGGCGTGACGGGCTCTCGCTCCCGGTGGTCGGCGCCGTCTGTGGACGATCGAGAGGCCTGCGGACGACCGGAGACGGCTCGACGACGCAGAGTGTGAGAATTGTGACTGTGCGTATAATCGCGAGCGGCGTCCCCGAGCCCTCCGTGATCTTTTCCGAGAGTCCGCCGATCCTCGGACGATCCGCGGTTCCCGGATGTCATGAGCCGACGAACGGCTCGAATTCTGGCAGGATTCCGGTAATGCCCCGACCCGTGGAAGCGCAGCCGTGACCGATCAACCCGAGATCGCGGATCCCGTCGTGGACGTCTCCGCGCCGTCAGACCATCCGGCGGTGCCTTCCGCCGCCGAGCCGGTCGACGAAGGGGCGCGCCCCGCGCCGGTCGAGGCGTCCGCCGTCCCCACAGGATCGCCCCGTTCCTCGGGGCGGGGGCCGGTGTCCGGAGTGGGCTGGCCCGCGGTCGCGGACCCCGCGGGCATGGTCGATCCGGAGATCGTCGCGGCCGTGGCAGATGCTGCCGAGGAGGCACTCGCGTCGGCCAGGGACCTCTCACCGGCCTCCGTGCGGGGCTCGGGGCCGGTCACGGCGACCTGTTCCACTGTGCAGACCGCCCCGCACCCGCGGGAGGTGGCCGACCGGTCCGCGGAGAGAGAGCGATCCATGGACGGCGAACGCACCAGGGACGAGGCGCTGCGGGCCCTCACCGAGCCGCTGCGGGACGCGGGCACGCCCGACGATCTCGCCGTCCCTGTGCCCGGTCCGGTCCAGGGTCCCCCCAAGCTGTCCTGGGCCCCGCCGGCCGAGCGCCCGCTGAGCCCCGATGAGCTCGACGACCCCGAGCCAGGACGCGTGGCCGAGGAGGCCCGGTCCGCATCCGTGGACGCCGGGTCCATGTCCATGTCCGAGGAGGCTGGGTCCGCTTCCGTCGACGCCGGGTCCGGGTCCGAGGAGGCCGGCACTGCCGTCGGTCTCGATCCCACGGCCCCTCGCCCGGATGAGGGTGATGCGGAGAGCGCGACCCTCGGGAGCATCGCCGGCGTGCGGGATGCCGTCGGGGAGCCCGAGTCCGTCGGCGTGAGCGAGGCCGATCCCGCTCTGCCCGATCCGACCCTGCCCGATCCGACCCTGCCCGATCCCGCTCTGCTCGATCCGACGATGCCCGATGAGGCGGTGGCCCGCACGACAACCGGGAGCGACGACGTCGAGGGCGAGGAGTCGCCGACCGCCCAGGCGCCCAGCACGGACGGTGCGCCCGACACGGACAGGGCACCCGCCCACGTGCTCGACCTGGACGATGGGCCCGCCGTGAGCGGTACGACCGCCCAGGCGCCCAGCACGGACGGTGCGCCCGACACGGACGGTGCGCCCGACACGGACGGTGCGCTCGACACGGACAGGGCACCCGCCCAGGCATCGGTTGCCGACGCCCGGGAGACCGTGAGCGGTCCGGCAGCGCACGACGTCCCGATGACTTCCGGCCTGCCGCTGCTCGAGGACGCGGAGCACTCCGCGGACGGCCTGCCGCACCGCACCGTGGCCGAGGCCATGGCCACGGTTCCCGACGCCGTTTCCGCCTCGCCCGAACCGCCGGCGAGCGCGCAGGCCCCCGGCCCCGACGCCGTCCTGGGCCTGCCGCCGTCCCCGCGGCTGGTCGAACTGGCTCACGCCTACGGCGTGTCCACCGAGTTCTGGGACTGGCAGGGCCGGCACACCCGTGTCTCCGCCGAGACCCTCGTACGGGTACTCGGTGCGCTCGGCGTGGACGCGCGGGGCGAGAACGCCGTGGAGCGGTCGCTGGTGGAGTCGCAGGACCGCTGGTGGCGTTCGGTCCTCCCCGTGGTCACCGTGGTCCGCCAGGGGTCCTGTGCCCATGTGATGGTGCACGTGGACCACGGCGAGGAGATCGAGATCTGGGCAGAGCTGGAGGACGGCGGCCGTCGCGGGCTCACCCAGGAGGACCGCTGGGTGGAGCCGCGGGTCGTCGACGGGCGCCTGATCGGCGAGGCCAGTTTCGTGCTGGACGGCGATCTGCCGGTCGGCTACCACCGCCTGTGCGCCCGCCACCCCGGCGGTGAGCTGGCGGCCCCGCTCATCGTCACCCCGCAGCGGCTCACCCTGCCCCCCGCGCTGGCCGACCGGCGGGCCTGGGGCTTCATGACCCAGCTCTACTCGGTGCGTTCGCAGCGTTCCTGGGGACTGGGCGACCTGGCCGACCTGGCCGAGCTGACCGTGTGGAGCGCCCAGGAACACAGGGCCGGGTTCGTCCTCGTGAACCCGCTGCACGCCGCAGATCCGGTCGCCCCCATGCAGCCGTCGCCCTACCTTCCGGCCACCCGGCGGTTCGTGAACCCGATCTACCTACGGGTCGAGGACATCCCCGAGGTGGCCTACCTGGTCTCCACCGATCGCGCCGTCATCGAGTGGCAGGCCGAGGCGATGCGCGCCTGCAACCTCGACGCGGGGGAACTCGACCGGGACTCCGTCTGGGCGTCCAAGCGGTCCGCCCTGGAGATCGTCTTCGCGCAGCCACGCAGCCGGTCCCGGCAGGTCGCCTTCGAGACCTTCGTCGCGCGGGAGGGCGAGGGCCTACGGGACTTCGCGACCTGGTGCGCGCTCGCCGAGCGGTACGGCCTGCCCGCGACGTCCTGGCCCGACCACGCCCGGGACCCGCACGGTCCGGCCATGGGCGAGGTCCGCGAGGAACTGGCCCGACGGATCGAGTTCTACTCCTGGCTGCAGTGGTGCCTGGACGAACAACTCGAGCGCGTACAGCGTGAGGCACTGTCGGCCGGGATGCCGATCGGGGTGATCCACGACCTCGCGGTCGGGGTGCACCCCGCCGGTGCCGACGCCTGGGCCCTGGACAGCGTGCTCGCCCGCGGGGTGAGCGTCGGTGCCCCGCCCGACGCCTTCAACCAGCAGGGACAGGACTGGAGCCAGCCCCCGTGGCGCCCGGACCGGCTCGCCGAGCTGGGCTACGTGCCCTACCGCGACATGTTACGGACCGTCCTGCGTCACGCGGGCGGCCTGCGGGTGGACCACATCATCGGCCTGTTCCGCCTCTGGTGGGTGCCTGCGGGCTGCGGGCCTGCGGCCGGCACGTACGTGCGCTACGACCACGAGGCGTTGATCGGCATCCTGGCCCTGGAGGCCGAGCGCTCCGGTGCACTCGTCGTGGGCGAGGACCTGGGCACGGTCGAGCCGTGGGTGCGTGACTACCTGCGCGAGCGCGGGCTGCTGGGCACCTCGATCCTCTGGTTCGAGCGGGACGGCGTGCACCCGCGTCCTCCCGAGGCCTGGCGCGAGCTGTGCCTGGCCACCGTGACCACCCACGACCTGCCCCCGACCTCCGGCTACCTGGCGGGCGAGCACATCGAGCTGCGGGACCGGCTCGGCCTGCTCACCCGGCCGGTCGAGGAGGAACAGCAGATCGACGCCGCCGAGCAGGCGGCCGTGCTCGCCCTGCTCCGGGAGCGGGGCCTGCTGGAGGGGAACCCGACCGAGCGGGACAAGGTCGAGGCACTGCACCGGCTGCTGACCCGCACGCGTTCCAAGCTTGTGGGCGTGGCGCTCGCCGACGCGGTCGGGGACCGTCGCGCGATCAACCAGCCGGGCACCTGCGACGAGTACCCGAACTGGCGGCTGCCCCTGGCGGACGGCGTCGGCCGGCCGGTGCTCCTGGAGGACGTGATGAACTCGATCCGCGCGCTCGGGCTGGCCCGGGTGGTCCGCGACCTCTGAGGTCGTGATCCGCGCGACGTACCCGGTTCGCGCGCCGGACGCTCCGGGGCGCTCCCGCGAGGTCATCGGGCTCCGGCCCGCGTCGGCACCGGGGTGCCCGCCGTCGGGTCTGCCACGGTGCCGGAACTGCTCCTGGCGCGCGGTGGCCCCTGCTGCCTGCGAGGATGCCGGGTGTGACCGGCGTCGGCGGCGGGCCCGCACCTGCAGGGTTGACCGCGGGACAGGTCGCCGAACGAGTGCGTCGCGGCCAGGTGAATGCCGTGCGGGAGCGCACCGGAAGGTCCTTCGCGCACGTTCTGCGGGCCAATGTGCTCACCCGGTTCAATGCCCTGCTGGGCAGTTTGCTGGTGTTGGTACTGGTCGCCGGTTCCTGGCGGGACGCCACGTTCGGGGTCGTGCTGGTGGTGAACACCTTGGTCGGGGTGGGCCAGGAGTTGCGCGCCAAGCGGGGGCTGGCCCGGTTGTCGGTGCTGGCGGTTCCGCACGTGCGGGTGCGGCGCGACGGCGAGGTGGCCGGGATCGCGTCCGGTGAGGTCGTCCTGGACGATGTGCTGGAACTCGCGTCCGGGGAACAGGTGCCCGTCGACGGGGTGGTGCTGCAGACCGAGGAACTGGAGGTCGACGAGTCGCTGCTGACCGGGGAATCCGATCCTGTGGTGAAGAGGACGGGCGAACAGGTCCTGTCCGGCTCGGTCGTCGTCGCCGGCACTGGAGTGGTGCAGGTCACACAGATTGGGGAGCGAGCGTACGCGCACCGGCTCACAGCCGACGTCCAGCGGTTCAGCGTCGTCCGGAGCGAGCTGGTCACCGGCATCAACCGTTTGCTCGGCTACATCTCCTGGGTCGTCGTGGTGGTCGGCCCGATCCTGTTCTGGAGCCAGATGCGCAGCCAGCGCAGCTGGCAGGACGCTGTCACCCGCGCGACCGCCGGCCTGGTGGGGATGGTGCCCGAGGGGCTCGTCCTGCTGACCAGCCTGGCCTTCCTGCTCGCCGCGCTCACGCTGGCCCGGCATCAGGTGCTCGTGCAGGAGCTGCCGGCCGTCGAACTGCTGGCCAGAGTGGACACCCTCTGCGTGGACAAGACTGGCACCCTCACCGAAGGGGTCGTGGGGTTCGCCGAGTACCGGTTGGTGCCGCCGGAGGCCGGACGGACGATCCCGGCGTCGTCCGGTGACGGACCTCTGATGCTGGTGGATCGGGTTCTGGTGGACGGGGTACTGGGGGAGATGGCCGTGCAGCCGTCGCCGAACAGCACGGAGCGGGCCCTGGCTCGGGCCTTCGCGACCTCGCCGGGGTGGGCGGTCTCGAGCACCGTGGGGTTCTCCTCGGCCCGTAAGTGGAGCGCGATCACCTTCGTCGAGCACGGTAGCTGGGTACTCGGTGCCCCCGATGTGATCCTGGCCGACGGCAGCGCGGACCCCCTCGTTCTCGGTCGCGCCAACGAGCTTGCGGCAGAAGGGCGCCGCGTTCTCCTGCTGGGTGCGGCGGTCCGATCGCCGAGCCAGGACGCCGCGTTGCCGCCGATCGTGCCGATCGCCCTGCTCATCTTCGACGAGGTGATCCGGGCGGACGCAGCCGACACCATCGGTTACCTGGTCGAGCAGGGAATCGCCGTGAAGGTGATCTCGGGCGATCACCCGCGCACGATCGCGGCGGTGGCGGCCAGGGTCGGGGTCCCAGGGGCGGACCGGATCATCGATGCCCGGCAGCTGCCCGAGGATCCTGAGGCCATGGCGCAGGCCGCGCACGACCACGCCGTATTCGCGCGGGTGACACCACAGCAGAAGCGGGCGCTGGTGCGTGCCCTGCAGGCACGCGGTCACGTCGTGGCGATGACCGGGGACGGGGTGAACGACCTGCTCGCCCTCAAGGAAGCGGACCTGGGCATCGCGATGGGGTCGGGGGCGCCCGCGGCCCGGTCCGTGGCTCGCCTGATCCTGGTCGACAACCGGTTCGATCGGCTCCCCGTCGTGATCGACGAAGGACGACGGGTGATGGCCAACATCGAACGGGTCGCGGGTCTGTTCGTGGTCAAGAACGTCTACTCCGCGGCGCTGGCCCTGGCCGTGGCAGTGGCCGGGTTGACGTTCCCGTTCCTGCCACGGCAACTCACGGTGATCTCGGCGCTGACGATCGGGCTGCCCGGCTTCGTGCTCGCCCTGTCACCCGGCCGGCGCCGCTACCGGGCCGGCTTCCTGACCCGGGTCCTGCGGTTCTCCCTCCCGGTCGGCGCCATGATCGGGGCCGGGGTGTTCGCCTCCTACGATGTGGCCCGCCTGCTCGGCGTCCCGGCGGCGCAGGCGCACACCGCTGCGGCCGTCACCCTCGTCATCGCCGGCCTGTGGGTGCTGGCCACGCTCGCCGGCCCGATGAACACGTGGAAGACCGCGCTGATCGCCACGATGGGCGGGGTGTTCGCCGCCTGCCTGATCCTGCCTGGCGTGCGTGACTTCCTCGAACTGGAGATCCCGGTGGACGGCCTCGCGGAGGCGGTGGCCATCGGTGTCGCGCTGGCCGTCGCCATCACGGCCATCGGCCGGATCAATCCGGTGGGCCGAGAGCACGACGCAGCCCGCCGTGACGAACCGACCTCGGGCGATCGCAGGTGACTGCTGGCGCGCTCAGCCGTCCGCGAGGTCGCGTTCCTGGGCCCGCAGGGCGCGCAGCACGCCGTCCCGGCCCTCGAGCACGAGTCGGCGCAGCGCCGACTCGGCGTCCGTCTCGTCCAGCCAGCGGTCGGTCCGCTCGAGGACCTCGGGCGTGCCGACCACGGCCGGGTAGAGCCCCACGACGATCTGCGTCGCCATCTCGCTCGTGCGCTCGTCCCAGATCCGGGTGAGCATCTCGAAGTAGGGCGTGACGAACGGTTCCAGCAGGGCGGGGTCCTCGACCCGGTTGAAGCCTCCGATCACCGCGGCCTGGACGGCGTTGGGCAGATCCGCGTCGTCCGTGACGGACTTCCACGCGGCGGCCTTCGCCTCGGGGGTGGGCAGTGCGGCCCGTGCGGCGGCGGCATGCACCCGCCCGGTGGCCGTGTCGTCGGCGGCCAGCTGCCCGGCGATCCGCTCCTCACCGGCCCGCCCGGTGACCACGAGCCCGGCCAGCAGCTCCCAACGACGCTCGGTGTCCACGACGAGCCCGGGCACCGTGCGCGTACCGTCGAGCAGCCCGGCCAGCAGGTCCAGCTGGGTGTCCGTGGTGGCGTGGCCGGCCAGCGAGCGGGAGAGCAGCAGCTGCGTGTCGCTGCCCGGGGAGCTCGCGTGCAGGAGCTCGACGAGCCGGTCGGCCGCCGAGGCCAGGGTCCGGCGGCGGTGCGTGGGAGCCACGTAGAACTGCAGGGTCGAGGCGAGCTGCCGTAGCAGGGTCTGCGCGACGCTCGGGTCGTCCACCGAGGAGATGTTGCCCAGGACCAGGTCCACGAAGGCCCGTGCGCCGAGTTCGGCGTCCCGGGTCATGTCCCAGGCCGCACCCCAGACGAGGGTGCGGGGCAGGGAGTCCTCGAAGGCCGCCAGGTGGGCGATGGCGGTGCGCAGCGAGTGGTCGTCGAGCCGGATCTTCCCGTAGGCGAGGTCCTCGTCATTGACCAGCAGCAGATCGGGTCGACGCCGTCCGACCAGTTCGGGCACCCCGGTGCGCTCCCCGGCGATGTCCAGTGCCACCTGGTGGGTGCGGCGCAGCTGTCCGTCGACGAGGTCGTACCCGCCGATCGCCAGCCGGTGCGGACGCAGCTCCGGATGGTCCGCGGGAGCCTCCTGCACCAGGGCGGCGGAGGTGATGACTCCCTGCTCGTCCACCTGCAGGTCCGGGCGGATCGTGGTCACTCCCGCGGTGCGCAGCCAACTGGCCGCCCAGCCGTCCAGATCGCGTCCGCTCGCCCGGGTGAGTTCCGCGAGCAGCTCGGCCAGGGTCGTGTTGCCCCAGGCGTGGGTGCGGAAGTAGCGGCGCAGCGCGGCGTCGAACGCCTCCGTGCCCACCCAGTGCACGAGCTGCTTGATCACCGAGGCGCCCTTGGCGTAGGTGATGCCGTCGAAGTTGACCTCGACGTCGGCCAGGTCCCGGATGTCCGCCACGATCGGGTGGGTGGACGGGAGCTGGTCCTGGCGGTAGGCCCAGGACTTCTCCGCGCTGCTGAACGTGGTCCAGGCCGTCGTCCAGCGGGTGGCCTCGGCCTGGCACCGCGTGCTCACGTACTCCGCGAAGCTCTCGTTGAGCCAGAGATCGTCCCACCAGCGCATCGTCACCAGGTCGCCGAACCACATGTGCGCGAGTTCGTGCAGCACGGTCAGGGCGCGGCGTTCGACGGTCGCCTCGGGCACCTTGGAGCGGAAGACGTAGGCCTCGGTGATGGTCACGCAGCCCGCGTTCTCCATCGCGCCGGCGTTGAACTCGGGCACGAACAGCTGGTCGTACTTGGCGAAGGGGTAGGCGAGGTCGAACACGTCCTCGAAGAAGGTGAACCCCGCCCGGGTGACGTCGAAGACGTTCTGGGGGTCCGCGTGGGCGGCCAGCGAGGCCCGGCAGTAGACGCCCAGCGGGATCGTGCGCCCGTCCCGGCTCGTCAGCTCGTCGTGGAAGGCGCGGTAGGGCCCAGCGACCACGGCTGTGACGTAGGTGCTGAGCCGAGGGGTGGTCGGGAACGCCCAGGTGGCGATCTCCCCGCCGGCGGGGGTCTCGATCGGGTCGGCGGCATTGGAGACCACGGTCCAGCGCGCCGGCACCGTGATCGTGAACGCGTAGGTGGCCTTGAGGTCCGGCTGGTCGAAGCAGGTGAACACGCGCCGCGCGTCCGCCACCTCGAACTGCGAGTACAGGTAGACCTCGTCGTCGACCGGGTCGACGAACCGGTGCAGGCCCTCACCGGTGTGCATGTAGGCGCAGTCCGCGTCGACCCGCAGCACGTTCTCGTCCAGCAGCCCGTCGAGCGCGATCCGTCCCGAGGACACGGCGGACGCCACGTCGAGGAGCCTGCCGTTCAGCTCGACCTCGCGCACCGTGGGGGCGATCAGGTCGACGAACGTCGAGGCACCGGGCTCCGCACAGTCGAAGGTCACGGTGGTGGTCGAGCGAAACACCTCGGACCCGGTGGTCAGGTCGAGCGCCACGTCGTAGTGGGTGACCTCGAGCAGGGTCGCGCGCGCGGCCGCCTCGTCACGGGTCAGATTGGTTCCAGGCACCAGCTCTCCTCGGTCCCTCGGGCGCGTCCGGGAGCTCTGCGCACCGGGCTCGCCCGCCCGGCCCTCCGACCACGCACTCCGTGGCATCCTGCCACCTGCGCCCGGCCTCCGCGCAGCCGATGTAGGTACCGAATGTCACGTCACAGTCCATCTCCGGGATGTCGGGCCGCCATCGTCGTGCTGAGATGGGAGTCGTGCTGAGATGGGACCCGGGACAGCGTCTCCGGTGCCGATCCGTTCCGCACCCGGGCGACCCGCTCCGCACTCCTGTCGATCTGATCAGTACTCACGACCCATGTCGATCTGTTGCCCGCCTGACTCAGGTCGACCTGCCGCGCACCTGGCCTGTGCTGCCGGTGCTCGTCCCCGAGGAGGATCCCGATGGCGCACCGTGACGTCGCCGACTTCTGGTTCGACCCGGTCTGCCCCTGGGCCTGGATGACCTCACGATGGATTCTGGAGGTGGAGAAGATCCGGCCGGTGGACGTCCGCTGGCACGTGATGAGTCTGTCGGTGCTCAACGAGGGGCGGGAACTGCCCCCGGACTACCGACGGCTCCTGGACGCCGCGTGGGGACCGGTGCGGGTGGTGATCGCGGCACGCGAGTTGCACGGCGAGCGCTACGTGCGCGACCTGTACGACGCGCTGGGTACCCGGATCCACCCCGGGGGCCAGAAGGACTACCCGGCGGTGATCGCGGGAGCGCTCGCGGACGTGGGTCTGCCCGCCGAACTGGCCGACTACGCGGACCGGGACGACTTCGACGCCCAACTGCGGGCGAGCCACCACGAGGGGATCTCGCTGGTGGGGGAGGACGTCGGCACGCCCGTGGTCGCGGTGAACGGGGTCGCCTTCTTCGGGCCGGTGGTGACGCCCGCACCGCGGGGTGAGGCGGCCGGACGGCTCTGGGACGGCGCGGTGCTGGTCGCCGGGACGCCTGGTTTCTTCGAGCTCAAGCGCACCCGCACCCAGGGGCCGATCTTCGACTGAGGTCGCACTCCGCCCCTGGAAGGCATGCTCCGTCCTCCGAAGGCGCACTCCGCCCCTGGAAGGACAGCCGGCGCCGGCCCGTCCGCACCATCCGGTGGAGGTCCGCGGGCGGGCTGGCAGACTTGCCGCATGCACATCCACCTGGGATCCGACCATGCCGGTTTCGAGCTGAAGGAGGAACTCGTCCGGCATCTGCTTGCCTCGGGTCACGAGGTCACGGACCACGGGCCGCAGGTCCTGGACCCTGACGACGACTACCCGCCCTTCTGCCTGCGGGCGGCGTCGGCCACCGTGGCGGACCCGGGCAGCCTCGGCATCGTGCTCGGCGGTTCCGGCAACGGTGAGCAGATCGCGGCGAACAAGGTGCGCGGCGTGCGGGCCGCCCTGGCCTGGAGCGAGCAGACCGCGGTCCTCGCCCGTCAGCACAACGACGCGAACGTCCTGGCGCTGGGTGCGCGCATGCACGACCCGGAGGTCGTCCTCGCCCTGGTGGACGCCTTCGTGGGGGAGCCCTTCTCGGGGGACCCGCGGCACGAGCGCCGTATTCGGATGATCTCGGACTACGAGTCGACGGGTGCCCTGCCGCCGGTGCCGGAATCGGCGCACGCCTGATCCGGCCGGGTCGAAGGGCTCGGCCCGCTCGGATGATCCAGCCGGGTCAGAAGACCCAGCCGGAGAACGGTGCGACCGGCCAGCCGAAGGCGGCGGCCGTGGTGTCCAGGGCCCCGGGCCGCAGTTCCTCGACGAGGCCGGCTCTGCCCATGGCGGCCAGGCTCTCCCCACCGAGGTAGGCGGAGCCGAGCTCGCGCACGTCCAGGCGCAGCTGCGGCTCCGCCGTGGTCGCGATGCAGGTGGCGTGGTCCGGACCTGCGACCAGGTGCCAGCGCCCCGCATTGGCGGGGCACTGCGCGTCGGAGACCTCGAGGACGACGTCCAGCGGGACGGGATACCGGCGGGCGGCGAGCGCGGCCGGCAGATCGACGATGCGCAGCCAGAGGCCGTCGTGCACCCGGGGTTCCACCGCGCGGACGTCCACGAGGAGGTGGAAGAGCGCGTCGTCCACCGGCCGGCTCCCGGACTCGACCTCGGTGGTCAGATCCAGATCGAGGAGTATGCGCCACAGGGCGTGCGTCGCCGGGCCGTCCAGCGCGGACAGTTCCCGTACCGTCACCTTGCCCTCGGGACCACGCATGCCCCAGCGATTGGCCCGGCGGAAGAGGACGTAGCCACGAGCGCGCCCCCCGGCGTCCCGGGCGACCAGGATGCGCAGTTCCTCGGCACCCTGACGTCGGCTCGGGGGGTCGTAGAGGAGCAGGGAGGTGTGCGCCGGGTTGGGGCGGGAGACCGAGCCCGGTCGGCTGCGGTAGGCCTGGTCGTGGACCTCACGGATCAGGGCGGAATGGCGCTCGGGATCGATGCGCTCGAACTCGACGGTGATCGCGTCGGACCCCGCGACGGGGCGCAACGCCGCGCCGCGGGAGAGGGAGAGCACCGCGGTCCGGGTGGCCAGACCGTAGCCGAACCGGCCGTAGATCCCGGGTTCGGCGGCGAAGAGCACCGAGACCGGCTCCGGGCCCCGGCGCACCTGGTCGAGGTGGTGTCCCATCATGGCGCGCAGCAGCCCCTGGCGGCGGTCCCGCGGGTGCACCCCGACCCAGGTCAGCCCCGCGGCGGGGACGGACGCGCCCGGCACGGTGAGGGTGAAGCTGAAGGTGGAGTTCATCCCCGCGAGCCGGTGAGGGCCCTCCAGCCAGGCGCCGAAGGTGCGGTCCCACTCGAAGGGGGCCAGGGCCAACGCCGGGTCCAGGCCCTCGAGGTCCATCCCGAAGGTCCACTGATCGAGGTCGAGGATCGTGTCGCTCTGGGCGGGGCCGAGGGGTTTGATCACAGGTATAGCCACCTCCCGATCGTGGCACGGGTGGCAGGGTGTGATCGAACCCTTTTTCGCGTGTCACCCATCGCGCCTTCGGCTGCGGGCGGTGACGACGCAGAGGGGTGAAACGCCGATTCGGGTCGTGTCGGTGACGACATGCTCACTATCGGATGGATCCTGCCGATAGTGTCGGCCCATGGCCAAAGTCGGCGGTATGCGGGAGGGCGTCACCATTGCCCGTTCCCGCCGTCCGCGACGGTGGCCCCCTCTGGCACTGTTGAGGACCGTCGCCCAGCCCGTGTTGTTGGTCCTGTTCCTGGGGGTGGGCGTCCTCTTCGCCCTGCTCGAGACCTGGAGCTCGACCTGGGCGCCGCCCGCGTCGGCGAGCCTGTGCCTGCTGGCGGCCGGCTTCGTCC
Source organism: uncultured Kineosporiaceae bacterium (assembly GCA_964583765.1). Classification (GTDB taxonomy): domain Bacteria; phylum Actinomycetota; class Actinomycetes; order Actinomycetales; family Kineosporiaceae; genus CAZOWW01. The sequence continues at coordinate 10,354 of CAZOWW010000022.1, read as the reverse complement.
TGCGGGTGCGCTACCTGCTCGCGTACTTCGTGTTCATGGCCGTCACCGTGGCGGTCGTGTCGTCGATCCCGGACTCCCCGTCATTGCGTCCGGGCACGCTCCTGGTGCTCGGCCTCAGCGGGGCCATGGTCTGGCGGTACGCCCTGGGGCGGCAACGGCTCGGTGTCCAGGGAGCTCTGGGCACCTCGATGCTCGTGGACCTGCGTGACCGGTTGCGGGCCCAGGGCGTGGTGCCGCCGCTCGAACCGGGCTGGCAGGTGGAGTCGGTGCTGCGGGCCGCGCACGGCGACTCCTTCTCCGGGGACTTCCTGGTCGCGTCCCGCAGCCCGGACAACCGGACCGTGGAACTGGTGCTCGTCGACGTCTCCGGCAAGGGGCAGCCGGCCGGTACCCGGGCGCTCATGCTCTCCGGGGCCTTCGGCGGGCTGCTCGGGGCCCTTCCGCCGGCGGAGTTCCTGCCCTCGGCGAACCGGTACCTCCTGCGTCAGCAGTGGTCCGAGGGGTTTGCCACGGCGGTGCACGTCAGCCTCGACCTGGACACCGGCGCCTACCGGTTGGCGGGTGCGGGCCATCCGCCGGCGGCGCACTTCCACACGCTCCCCGGCCGGTGGCAGTTGCTCGAGGGGGACCAGGGCCCACTGCTGGGGGTCGTCGAGGAACCCTCCTATCCCGCGCAGGAGGGGGTCCTGGACCCGGGAGACACCCTGCTCCTGTACACGGACGGCCTGGTGGAGAGCCCCGAGGTGGACGTCGCCCGTGGCATCGACCGCCTCGTCGCCCTGGCCCAGCAGGCGATGCGGGGCGGGTTCCGGGGCGGTGCCGCCCGGATCGTGGACAGCCTGCGCGGCGGGGACGCGGACGATCGCGCGCTTGTGGTGATCCGCCGTTCCTGACCTCGCCTCGTCCCGTCGCCCCGGACGCCGCGCGTCCGGCATCCCCCGGGAGGCACGCCGATGCGACGACATCGCCACATCCGTGCCCGGGGTGCACCGGCCGGCCGGACGCTCCCGTAGCATCGGGGACGCCGCGAGGAGATCAGGTGCTCGGCGTGGAGCGGCCGTGGCGTCGGGGACGGGCGCCGTCACGGAGGCATGTCGCATCATGATCACTGGTTCCGACCTGCAGGTGAAGACCCTCGGCGACTGTCGGGTCGACTCCCCGCTGATGCGGGTTCTCGGCACCCGGAGGACCTCCGAGCACTACGTGGACGAGTCCGACCGCGTGCTCTTCGACGACACCCTGGCGATGGTGGCCGGGCGCGGGGTGCCGGTGGGTGAGCTGCCGGGGTTCGAGCCGGCCGGTCCCCGCCGGAAGATCTACTTCGACCCCGTGAAGACCCGGGTGGGCATCGTCACCTGCGGCGGTCTGTGCCCGGGTCTCAACGACGTGATCCGGGGGCTGGTGATCCAGCTGGTGCGGCACTACGGGGTCCGCCGGATCTGGGGCTTCCGGTACGGCTACCAGGGGTTCATCCCGCGGTACGGGCACCCGGTGGAGGACCTCACGCCCGCGACGGTCAGCGGCATCGACGAGCTGGGCGGGACCATCCTGGGCACCTCCCGCGGCGCGCAGGACCCCGACGAGGTCGTCGACTGCCTGGTGCGGATGGGGATCGACATCCTCTTCGTGATCGGTGGCGACGGTTCGATGCACGGCGCGATGGCGATCGCGACCGCGGCCCAGGCCCGTGGCGAGGGCGTCTCGGTGGTCGGCATCCCCAAGACGATCGACAACGACATCCCCTACATCGACTTCAGTTTCGGCTTCCAGACCGCGTTCGGCATGGCCGCCGAGTCGATCCGGGCCGCGCACGTGGAGGCCCGTTCCGCGCCGAACGGTGTCGGCCTGGTCAAGGTGATGGGCCGGTCCTCCGGCTTCATCGCCTGTCACGGCGCGCTGGCCAAGGGGGACGCCGACTTCGTGCTGATCCCCGAGGTCCCCTTCGCCCTGGACGGCGACGACGGCTTCCTGGCCGCGCTGCGGCGCAAGGTCACCGAGCTCGGACACGCGGTGGTCGTGGTGGCCGAGGGCGCCGGTCAGGAGTACCTGACGAACGAGGCGTCGGGCCGGGACGCCTCCGGCAACGTGCGGCTCCACGACATCGGCGGGCTGCTGCGGGAACGGATCAGCGCGGACTTCGCCGCGCACGGCATGGAGTCGAACATCAAGTACCTCGACCCCAGCTACTCCATCCGCAGCGTGCCCGCCGACGCCTTCGACAGCGTGTACAGCCTGCAGCTGTCGCACGCGGCGGCACATGCCGGCATGGCCGGGCGCACGGAGATGGTCGTGGGCCGCTGGCACGGTCGACTGGTGCACCTGCCGATGAGCCTGGCCACGAGACATCGCAACCAGGTGGACCCGGAGGGCGAGCTGTGGTTGTCGGTGCTGGAGGCGACCGGGCAACCGATCCAGTTCGGCCCCGCGTCAGAGACACTGGAGGCGGTCGCCGCCACGCACTGACGGCAGGCCCGCAGGGCTGTCGGACCAGCCGGCTGTCAGAACCACCAGGACTGTCGGACCAGCAAGGCTGTCAGGACCACGGGGGCTGTCAGGACAAGGAGCGGGCATGAGGGCGATCGTCTACCGCGTGACCGGTGGGCCGGACGTGTTGCGGAAGGCCGAGTGGCCCGTCCCCGAGCCAGGTCCGGGCGAGGTGCGGGTGCACCTGGCCGTGGCGGGGGTCAACCCCACGGACTGGAAGATGCGCCGTGGCAGCGGTCCTGGGCAGCCTCCTCCGTTCCCGGAGGTGGTGCCCGGCCAGGACGGCGCGGGTACGGTGGACGCCCTCGGCCCGGACACGGACGTCCCGGGGCTCGTGCCCGGCGCGCGGGTCTGGGTGTGGGAGGCGGGCTGGCAGCGCGCGGCCGGCACCGCGCAGGACTACGTGGTGCTGCCGGCCGCCCAGGTGGTGCCGTTGCCGGACAACGCCTCCCTGGAGCTCGGGGCGAGCCTGGGTATCCCGGCGCTCACCGCGCACCGGGCCCTGACCCTCGGGGCCGACGGGCCGGAGCGGCTGGGGCCCGGAACGCTCGACGGTCGCACCGTCCTCGTGGCCGGCGGCGCCGGGGCGGTGGGCAATGCCGCGGTGCAGCTCGCCCGCTGGTCGGGGGCGCGGGTGCTGGCGACCGTGAGCAGCGCTGCCAAGGGGGAACTCGCCCGCGCGGCCGGGGCCGACGCGGTGGTGGACTACCGCGCCCGAGGCGCCGCGACCGTCGTCCGTGACCTGGCCCCCGAAGGTGTGGATCTGGTGGTCGAGCTGGCACCCGCGACGAACGCGGCGCTCGACGCGGCGGTGCTGGCCCCCGGAGCCACGGTGTCCGTCTACGCGGACAACGGAGGGGCGGAGGCCCTTCTGCCGGTGCGGGCGTTCATGACCGTGAACGCGTCCTGGAGGTTCGTGTTCGTGTACACGGTGCCGGCGCCGGCCAAGTCCGCCGCCGTGGCCGATGTCGCGCGGGCGGTGGCCGACGGCGCATTGCGGGTGGGCACCGAGGCGGGCCTGTCCCTGCACCGATTCCCGCTGGAGCAGGCGGCGGCAGCCCATGCCGCAGTCGAGGCCGGCACCGTGGGCAAGGTGCTCCTGGAACTGCGCTGAGGACTTGTCGAGCTGCCCTGAGGACTCGTCGAACTGCCATGGGACTGGTCGAACTGCGTCGGGGACGTCGTCCGGGACGAAGAGGATCACGGCTCGAGTCCGCTCTCGCCGGTGAACGTCCCCGTGGGTGGAGAGAGCCCGCCCAATGTACTCACCGAAGCTTCTATTGGTTGGTTTGGCGGATCTGGTGGGGCAGTTCAGGGAGCCGACGAGGGCCTGGAACGCTCGGCGGTGGTGGGCTGCCCGTACCCACCCCGCAGCCGGATCCGGGACCTCACTTCAGCCGGAAGTACCAACGGAACACGTCGAGATCCGCGTTCTGGAGCCTCAACGCGACCGGGCTCCCTGAGACGGTGGATGCGCGGCACAGGACCCCGCCCTTCCGGCGCCCGTCCACCTCGACCGAACACCTTCGCAGAAATTCCCCGAGGTCACCGCGCTCGGACACAGGCCACCGGCCCGGGCGCAGTTCACCCTGGAACCGCAGATTCACCAGCAAGGATCTCGTCCTGACGCCGGGAGTACGTCCCTTCCGGCGGGAGCGCTCCTGCGTCTCGAAGCGGACGGAGACGGGGATACCCACCCAGCCTCCGTGGTGGTAGGCCTCTCGCCGCTCCAGGGCCCGCCGGGCGTGCCGTCGATGTCCGTGGGCGCAGCCTTCGACCACCTGCGCCAGCACTTCCAGCAGTGGTTCCCACGGGGAGTCCATGCCGTCCCCTTCCGTGCGCCGCGGGAATGGGGCCACCGGCCCGGTATCCATGGGTGGATCAGCGCCGAGGACAGGCCCCTACCCGGACGAGGGTGGGAACTCCCGCCTCGAAACTCACGGCGCTACCGGTGAGAGCCCCCCACCCCTACGGGGTGGCGCTCCTCGGTCAGGTGTCCGAGTTGTCCGAGAGCACGGAGGACGAGAGCTTCGTGCTGTCACCGGCGATGATGCAGACCACGGCGCGGTATCCGTCGTCCCAGTCGGCGTCGTCAGGCACGTAGTAGTAGCTCGGGTCCCAGTCGTCGGGCACCTTGGTCGTGCTCAGCGCGCTCTGTGCCCGAGAGTCACAGTCGGTCTCGGCAATGTTGTCGAGGCGTGACGTGCTGGGCCGTGAGGGACCGTCGACCGCGATCCGGGCGAACACCTGGGCGCTGTGCGGAGTGGAGCAGGGCACCGCGGACACGCCGTACACCCGGTTCCGGTTCGCCGGCTGCTGGAAGCACAGGCCCACTCCCATCGCCGCGGGGCTGACGGACCGGGGGCTGCTGACCGGCCCCACCACCTCGGTCGAGGCGAGGAGCGACGCGATGATGGCGACGGTCCACAAGGCGATGAACGCACTCGACGTGGCGATCCCGCCGATGGCCAGACCCTTGCCCTTCTGAGGCCGGGACTCCCTGGCCGCGCGGCGCACCTGGGTCAGGGCGATGATCCCCAGGATGAGGCCGATCGGCGCCGGGATCACGAACAGGCCGAGGATCCCCAGGACGAGCGAGGCGATGGCCAGGCCGTTGGTGGACGGGGCGGTGCCCGGCGCGTAGTAGCCGCCGTACGCGGGCGGGTAACCGGGCGCCGTGCCGTAGGGGGGCGCCACGGGGGGATAGGGCGCGGAGGCGGCCGGGAACTGAGCGGTGGGGGCGACCCCCGCGGGAGGTGGCGCGTAGGGATTCCCGGCCCAGACCGCAGCCGGCCCCACAGGAATCGGTGCCGTCGGAACCGGGGTGGCTCCCGAGGGCGGGGGCGTCGGCGTGACCGGTTCGACGCCGAGGGGCGTGGGCGCGGCGCCGTGCACCGGGGGCACGGTCCAGATCGGACCGGCGGCGGGGACCTGAGGCGCCGTCGTCGTCACCTCGGGACCTGACGTGCTCTCCGCCGGCGTCGGCGTCTCGTCGGTGGTCCAGAACCGCCAGTCGGAGGGAGCCGGTGGCCAGGACGGATCCGGTGCCCAGCCGGGCGGCGGCACGAACCCCTCGTCGGGTACCTCCCATCCCGGCGGCGGGTTGAACCTCAGAGCCATGTGGCCACATCCCCTCGCGACCTGGGCAAATATGCGCGGGCGAATCGTCCCGACGCGCGAACTCGCACGATAGCAGCGGTCGGAACGTCGACTGATCAACCTTGAGCAGGAACGCCCGCGAGTACCGCGTTGGCCCCGGACCGGTGGTCCCAGCAACGCCTGCGAGTACCGAGTCAGCCCCGGACCGGTGGCCCAGCCTCGTGACGCCGGGCTCGCGGCACTGGGCTCGCAGCCCGCGTGCGGGGGCAGGGGCCGTGGCCGGTGATCACCCCCTCCACCGCCCGCCGGGGTGGGGTCCCGTCGGGCGGTGGATCGCGATGGCAGGGTGGTCGCGTGCGTTACCTGCTGCTCGGTCTGGGCATGGGGCTGGGAGCCGGCATGTCGCCCGGCCCGCTGCTCGCCCTTGTGGTCATGACGAGCCTGCGTCGGGGATTCCTCGCCGGGGCCACGGTCGCGCTGTCCCCGCTGGTCTCGGACACCCCGGTGGTGGGCATCTCCGTGCTCGCCGTGGGATCGGTGCCCGGGCGGGTGGCCGCCCTGCTCGCGGTGGTCGGTGGTGCCTACGTGGTCTGGCTCGGGGTCTCGGCCGTACGGGAGCCGCTGGACGGCGTCGATCCGCGGGCAGCGGGGGAACAGGCCGCACCGCGCTCCCTGTGGCGAGGGGCGCTGGTCAACATGCTCTCTCCGCATCCGTGGCTGTTCTGGGTGGGCGTGGGGGCACCCGTCCTCGTCGAGGCCTGGCGGGAGGCCCCGGCGTTCGGTGTGATCTTCCTCACCGGCTTCTACCTGCTCCTCATCGGCAGCAAGGTGGTGCTCGCCGGGTTGTGCGGGGGCGGCCGTCGGTGGTTGCCGCCTTCGGCGATCGGCTGGGCGCACCGGATGGCCGGGGGGTTGCTGGTCGTCGCGGGGATCGCCCTGGTCGCGGAGTTCGCCGGGCGCCTGCTCGGGTGACCTGCCTGGTCCCCGGGAGGGTCAGTGGGCGAGGGCGGCGCGCAGATCGGCCCAGTCCCGGCCGGTCGTGGGAGCCGTCCAGGCCCGAAGGGTCGTCGTGAAGAGGAGTTCCGTCGTGTCCGCGGGATAGTCGATGTCCGACACCTCCACGATCCGGCCGCTCGTGTCCGAGCAGACCCGCCGGACGTGCAGGAGGGGCACCCCGTCGTCCAGGTTCCACAGCTGGGCGTCCGCGGTGGTCGGCATGCTCGCGACCACTGCGTCGACCACGCGCACGATCTCCACCCCGACCGTGGAGAGCTGGTGCTGGGTACCGCCGGGCCACGGCTCGCGCGAAGGGTCGAGCAACGCGGGGTTCGTCTCGATCAGCACCCGCGGCAGGTAGGACACGCGCCAGGACCGGCGCCTTCCGGAGATCGGTTCGGTCGTCTCGTAACTCCGGCGCACGAGCACGGTCAGACGGTCGATGCCGAACACCTCGGCGAGGTCGCCGGCGTGGACCTCGTCGTAGTACACGGACAGCCGAGGGGCTGCCGAGGAGACGCCCAGTTCGGGGTCGTCGCCCTGGCGGCGACGGCGCTCGCTCTCGGAGAGCCCGACGAGGTCCTTCTCCTCCTGATAGCGGTGGTTGGATCGGGCCGTGCGCGGGGTGGTGACCCGGACGAACGTGCCGCGGCCCTGGACGGAGTTGACCAGGCCCTGCTGGCGGAGGAGCTCGACGGCCTTGCGGGCGGCGGCGAGGCTGCACGCGTACACGCGGGACAGCTCGCCGAGGGTCGGCAACTGGCTGCCGGGCGCAAGCCGACGGGTCTCGATGAGGGCGCGGAGGTCGTCCGCGATCCGAATCTGCAGGGGGCGTGCGTCGGTGATGTCGGGGGCCACCGGATCACCTTAGGACCGGTCGGCCGCTCTGCCGGCAGACACACCGAGAGCAGTCATCGAAGATCGGCGACACAAGCCGCAGGAGGCCACGAACGGTTCATCCCGACCCATCGTCCCAGGTCCGAGGGCGAACGGCCGGTGACGGCGGTGGTGGCGCGTTCCTCGGGCATCGTCACTTTCCGTAGATGAGTTGAGTGCTCAGGTGTTCTCCGCCCGAGGGGATTCCGTGGACCGGTGGCCACTGTGGCGGCCTTGCCCGGGGCGGTCTGACTGCGCGGCGCGGGCGAGGAATTCGGGATCACAGGGCGAGCCGGGAACTTCCCGCGGTGGTCAGCACGTCGCACAGTCATGGATCTCCGACCGGAACCGGCCGGCTGCCCGCGGGGTGGGCACGGCTCCTCGGCCGGAGCGATCCGGGCGTGCTGAGAGTCGGGGGCGAGCGGATGCGACGTCGAAATCCGGCGAGTGTGGCGACGCGCCTGCCAGGCGCGGGTCGATCGGCGCGTACGCGGACGCGTCTGTCGGGTGGAGGTCGATCGGCGCGGACCGGGACGCGCTTGTCGGGTGCGGGCCGGCCAGCGAGGACGGGGACGCGTCTGCCGGGCGCGGGCCGACCGGATCCGCGCCGTGCGCCGCGGATGCGCCGGTGGTTCCGTCGCCTGACGGTGACGGTGATCGCGTTGGTGGTGGTCGCCGTCCTTCTCGTGGGGTGGCTCTGGGTGTCCACGCCCTCGGCCGATTCGGCGCCGGCGCGGTTGGCGGCCCTGCTGGCACGTGAGCCCGGAGCGCGGGCACAGTCGACGTTGCCGTCTCCGGACCGGATCGGCGCCGCCGTCATTGCGACCGAGGACAGCCGTTTCCTCAGCGATCCCGGTGTCGACCTGCTCGGGTTGACGCGGGGCGTGCTCGGTCCGCTGGTGTTCGGTCGCGACGAGGGCGGATCCAGCCTCGACCAGCAGTTGGCCAAGTTGATCGGGGTGGGGGACCGGGGCATGATCGGCCGACTCCGGCAGACCGTGTACGGCGCCAAGATCGACTCGCGGTTCACCAAGCAGGAGATCCTGAGGATGTACCTGGACGCCGCCTACTTCGGGCACGGGTACTACGGGGTGTGGGCCGCCTCCCGGGGGTACTTCGGGAGGACGCCGTCCACCCTGACCTGGAGCCAGGCGAGCATGCTGGCAGGGCTGGTCCAGGCGCCCAGCCGGTACGATCCCGTGGTCCACCTCGACCGGGCCCGGCGTCGCCAGCGGCATGTCCTCGACCGCCTGGTCGCCACGCACGTCCTCACCGCGGCGCAGGCCGATGCCGCGTTCGCCGGCCCGTTGGGGCTCCTCCGGCGAGGCTGACCGGCCTGTCCCGGTGGCACCTCAGGGCCCATTCCGGGCTCGCCATGGCTCGTGAAGATCTGCAGGAATCCTTGCGTCAGTCACCCCGGGACATCGTCCGGCTACCGCCGACGTTGCCGCAATGGCAGGTTCCCGCGATTGCGCGATGATGAAGTGATGGCGAGTACGAGTGTTTTGTCCGGAGAACGACACCTGTCCGGCGCCCCCACCACCGCCTCGCTCTCCTCCCTCGAGGAGAGCGGACGCAAGGCCGGGATGGGCCACTCGGCCGAGTCGAAGCGTGGTGACAAGGCTGCGAGACGCGGTGGCAAGGACGCGAGACACGGTGGCAAGGACGCGAGACACGGGAGCAAGGGCAGGAAGGGCTCGGCGGTCGGGAGCGCGGGCCGCCCCGTCGAGGTCGTGGAGATCGAGCGCAAGTTCGAGGTCGCGCCGGAGTTCGCGTTGCCCGACCTGTCGGAACTGCCCGGGGTGGTCTCGATTGCCCCACCACAGGATCACGAGCTGAACGCCACCTACTTCGACAGTCCCGATCTGAGGTTGCTGCGCCGTCGGGTGACCCTGCGACGTCGGACCGGCGGCAGGGACGCAGGCTGGCACCTGAAGCTGCCCCGCGAGGTCTCGCCGGGAGCGCCGACCCGGGACGAGATCCGGTTGCCCGCCGGCCGCTCGGCGAACCGTGTTCCCGCGGAACTCCTCGCCAGGGTGCAGGTGCACCTGCGGGGAGTCGCGCCGATGCCGGTCGTCCGACTCCGCACCCACCGGGTCGTGCATTCCCTGCTCGACGAGCGAGGCGCCACGCTCATCGAGATCGCCCTGGACCAGGTCACCGCAACCCTGCCGCCGCTTCCCGACCCCGACTCGCGAAACGAGGGCCGGGGCGCGGACCGTGGATCCGCCCGGACGGCGCCCGGTCGTGCCGACTCGACGGCCGTTTCCCCGAAGGGATCGACGGCTGTGGCGTCAGGTGGGGGGTCGACGGCGGTTTCGACCGGGGGATCGACGACGACGGCCGCCTCCCCGAAGGGATCGACGCCTGCGGTCCCGGCCGGATCGTCGATGACGGTGTGGTCGGAACTGGAGGTGGAGCTCGGCGCCGGGTCGGTCGAGTTGCTCGACGCGGTGACCGAGCGGCTGACGGCGGCGGGTGCCCTCCCCGGTGCCGCCTCCTCCAAGGCGGCACACGCCCTGGAGGGCCGTCTGGCGGCAGTCGCCGGCGAGCGTTCCGCGGCGGCGGCCGAACCTCCTGCCGGTACCGCCGGGGCGGTCCTCCAGGCCTATCTCGGTACTCATGTCCACCGGCTGCAGGTCCAGGATCCCCTCGTCCGGGTGGACGCCGAGGACGCAGTCCACCAGATGCGGGTCGCCACCCGCCGCCTGCGCAGCGTGCTGGGAACCTTCCGGCCGTTGTTCGACCGCAGCGTCACCGACCCGCTGCGCGACGAACTCGCCTGGCTCGGTGGCGTGCTGGGTGCCGCCCGGGACCTCGAGGTGATCGGTGCTCACCTGCGTGGTCTGGTCGCGACCGTGCCTCCCGAACTCGTTCTCGGCCCGGTGAGCAACCGCAT
>CAZOWW010000021.1:0-55093 GCA_964583765.1 uncultured Kineosporiaceae bacterium | reverse complement strand
ACGCGCACGCAGCCCGGCCCCACCCGCTGGTTCGACCGCAGCGGCCCCCGCACGAACAGTGGCCCCCTCGGTCGTGGCGGCCCCCGCACGAGCAGCACCCGAGGGCGGCCCCTCGGGTCGCGGAGTGCCGGGCCGCGCCGCCTCAGCGGCACCCGAACCCGTGGCACCCGAACCCGTGGTGCCGGAACCCGCGGCCCCCGACCCCCTGTCGGCGGGACCAGTGGCCCCTGCGCCGGGCCGCGCGGCCTCGGCCTGCGCACGACGGGCCGCCGCCAGGCGCTCCTTCATGCTCGACGCGTACACGTCGACGTACTCCCGGCCGGACAGGCGCATCAGCTCGTACATGATCTCGTCGGTGATCGAACGCAGCACGAACCGGTCCTCGGCCATGCCCTCGTACCGGGAGAAGTTCAGCGGCTCGCCGATCACCACACCGACCCGGCCGATCTTGGGGATGAGCTTGCCGATCGGCTGCACCTTGTCGGTGTCGATCATTGCGACCGGCAGCACCGGCACCCCGGCCGTCAGGGCCATCCGGGCGACGCCGGTCTTTCCCCGGTACAGCCGGCCGTCCGGCGAACGCGTGCCCTCGGGGTAGATGCCCAGGAGCTCGCCGCTGTCCAGCACGCGCCGGCTGGTGCGCAGTGCCGCCTCGGAGGCCCGCCCCCCGGAACGGTCCAGGGGAACCTGCCCCACGCCCCGGAAGAAACCCGCGGTGAGCTTCCCCTTGATCCCCCGGCCGGTGAAGTAGTCGGACTTGGCCAGGAAGGTCACCCGCCGCTTGAGCACGAGCGGCAGGAAGATCGAGTCGCTGAACGACAGGTGGTTGCTGGCCAGGATCGCCCCGCCCTCGGCCGGCACGTTCTCCTCACCCTTGACCCACGGTCGGAAGACCAGGAACAGCAACGGCCCCAGGACCACTCGCTTCAGTAACCAGTAGAACATCGTCACATCCCGTACTGGCGCGCAGGAGACCGCTCGGCACGCGGGGCGGCATCGAAACTGTAGGAGACGCGCCCCATGGTGGCGTACGCCCCCCAGGTATCGACACTCCGCGTACCATCAGTCACCCATCCCGTGGAACCGGGTGCCGGAGTGGTCCGGTGCGCCCGGAGATGCTCTCGGAGCGCCCGTCCCGGGCACGCCGGGAGCACTCGACCCGACTCGCAGGGGCGTGCCACGATGACCGCGGCGGTCTGGCAGAGGCCGTCCACGACTCGGCGGAGGAACCAACGTGCCCGTGATGCCGGGAGCCGAGGGGTTCGCTCACCCGGGCGGCCCGGTCGCCGTGCTGCTCTGCCACGGATTCACCGGGACCCCGGCCGGCGTGCGGTCCTGGGGGAACGCGCTCGCGGCGGCGGGACTGACGGTGCACGTTCCCCTGCTGCCGGGCCACGGGACGCACTGGCGTGAGCTCAACCGTACGCGCTGGGCGGACTGGTTCGGCTGCGTGGAGCACGAGCTGGCCGCCCTGCGGGCCGCGGGGCACACCGTCCTGGTGGGAGGGCTCTCCCTCGGCGGGGCGCTCGCCCTGCGTCTGGCCCAGGTGCACGGCTCCGACGTCACCGGATTGATCCTGGTGAACCCCGCGCTGCGTTCGACGGACCGCCGGCTGCCCCTCCTGCCGCTGATCCGGCTCGTGCGGGCGAGCGCTCCGGGCATCGCCAGCGACATCCGCAAGCCCGGAGCGGGGGAGATCTCCTACGACCGCACACCGCTGCACGCCGTGCACTCCATGGTGCGGGGCTGGCGAGCGGTGGAACGGGACCTGTCGCAGGTCCGACAGCCGGTGTTGTTGTTCCGGTCACCCGATGACCATGTCGTCCCACCTGAGAGCTCGCGTATCGTGCTGAGCGGCATCTCCAGCACCGATGTGACCGAGGTGCTGTGCTCGAACAGCTACCACGTCGCCACCCTGGATCATGATGCCCCGTTGATCGAAGAGGGCAGCGTCGCCTTCGTCCACCGGCTCACTGCCACGATCGGGGGCTCACGATGAACCCCGACCGTCCCGGGGACGACCCGCTACCGGATCCTGACGCCCCACAGGGCCCTGATGCCCAGCCCGACCCGTCGCGCGATGCCCGGCCGGGGTCCGACGCCCAGCCGGAACCGACGCACGGCGCGCAACCGGGTCCTGACGCCCAGCCGGAACCGGCTCCCGGTGCGAAGCCGGGGTCCGACGCGCAGCCGGAACCGGCTCCCGGCCCACGATCGGGACCCGACGCCACCGAACGCGAAGAGCCCGACGCGCACGACGAACCCGAGGCGGATGCGACGGACGGGGCCGAGGAGTCCGAGAACCTGCTGGACGTGGACGCTGCCTTCGCCGAGATCGTCGCGGGGTGGGCCGACGAGGCGCCGGATCCGCTGGGAGCCTGGCCGTCGCCGTCCCGAGGCGCCGAGACCTCTCCGGGTGAGGGTGTCCTCGGGCGGGGACGCCGTCGCGGCGATCGGCCGCCGCACGCGGGCGGGGTGCCTTCTGCGGACCTCCCGCCTGCCGAGGGCATGACGGAACCACTGCTGCCCCGGGGATACCGCGAGCAGAGCGAACCCGACCCGCTGGACGCCGAGGAACCGGCGTACAACCCGGACGACCTGTCCACGCTTCCCCCTGCCAGCTGGCTCACCCGCCTGTCCTGGGCGGGCGTGCTGGGAGGACCGCTCGCCCTGCTCCTGGCGGTGCTCTTCTGGCGGGACGCTCCTCGGCTGTTCATCGCCGGTGCCGTACTGGCCTTCGTCGCCGGCTTCGTGATGCTGGTGGTCCACCTGCCCGGGCGCCGGGACGAGGACGACGACCCCGGCGCGGTGCTGTAGCGCCCGCTGAGGGTGCTGTCGGCCGCCACCGGTGCGGTAGCTGTGGGGCCCGCTGAGGGTGCCGCAGGGCCCGCTGAGGGCCAACCCCGGCCGCGTCAGCCCGCGGTCACCATGAGGCGAGCGAGGTCCCCCGCACCAACCAGGCCTGCCATCGCACCGAGCTCGGCCCGCACCACCCCCGGCAGCGGGCGGAATCCTCGGCCGGTCAGAGTGCGGGCGAAGGACGTCCGGGCGGGCTCGAGCAGCAGGTCCCCGGCCTCGCTGACGCCGCCGCCGATCACGAACAGTCCGGGGTCCAGCACCGCCGCGAGGTTGGCCAACCCGATCCCGAGCCAGCACCCCACCTCCCCGAGCAACTCGACCGCCACCGGGTCGCCGTCCCGCGCCGCCTGGGTGAGGACCGGCCCGACCAGCGCCGAGACGTCCCCACCCACCCGTTCCAGCAGGGGCACGGCCACCGGGGAACCGGCCGCCGCCAGCTCGCGGGCCTCGCGCCCGAGGACGTTTCCCGAGGCGTACTGCTCAAGGCAGCCGCGGTTGCCGCACTCGCAGCGCCTGCCGTCCGGCACGACGACCATGTGGCCGAACTCCCCGGCCATGCCCCACCGGCCCCGCTCCACGACCCCGTCGCGGACGATGCCGCCGCCGATCCCGGTGCCCAGGGTCAGGCAGACGAGCCGGGACTCCCCCCGACCGGCCCCGAACCGCCACTCGGCCCATGCGGCGGCGTTGGCGTCGTTCTCCACGCACACCGGGAGGTCGAGACGGGCCGTCAGGTTCTCGCGCAAGGGTTCGTCCCGCCAGGCCAGATGCGGGGAGAAACGCACTGTGGCCCGCGCGTCGTCGACGAAACCGGCCGCCCCCACCCCCACTGCGACCACGTCGTGGTGTCGTCGCAGATGAGCGACCACCTCGACGATGGTCCGTTCTACGGCCCGCACGTCCCGTGAGGGCGTCGGCCGGATCACCTGGTCCAGCAACCGTCCGGTGGGGTCGACCACCCCCGCGGCGACCTTCGTGCCGCCGATGTCGACTCCCACCGCCAGCGCGTCCCCCGAGGGGGCGGCGGGAACACTCGTCCCCGGGGCGGGACCTGGTCTCACGGGATCCGGTCCGGATCGCTGACGGGAGCCGGACTCGGTCTCACGGGATCCGGGCCAGGTCGGCCACTCCGATCAGACCCGCACCGTTGCCGAGCTCGGCAGTGGTGATCTCCAGCTGGGGTCGGTAGGCCGCCGCGCTGAGCTGTCCGGTGAAGGCCAGGCGGGTCGGCTTCAGCAGAAGGTCACCGAGCTCGCACAACCCACCCCCGACGACCACCAGCGCGGGGTCGAGCAGGCACGCGACGTCCGCGATGCCCTCGCCGAGCCAGCGGGCGAGGTCCCCGACCAGGCCGAGTGCGGCCGGGTCACCGTCCTCCGCGGCCTGACTCACCATGGGGCCGGTGATCGCCCCGGGATCGCCCCCGGCCAGGTCGATCAGCCGTGCGCCCTGTGAGGGCTTCGACGACGCGAGCAGCCGGGCCTCGCGCACCAGCGCCCGGCCCGAGGTGTACTGCTCCCAACAGCCCCGGTTGCCGCAACCGCAGGGGTGTCCGTCCGGCACCATCCGCATGTGGCCGAACTCCGAGGCGCTGCCCCAGGCCCCGCGCAGCAGCCGGCCCCCCAGGACGATGCCACCGCCCAGGCCGGTGCCCACCGTGATCAGCACCATGTCCACCACGTCCCGGCCACCGCCGAAGCGGAACTCGCCCCAGGCCGCAGCGTTGGCGTCGTTCTCGACCACCACGGGGAGGTCGAGCGCCTCGCTCAGGGTCTTGCGCAGCGGCCGTTCGCGCAGCGGGAGGTTCGGCGTGAACCGCACCACCGAACGTTGCTCGTCGACGAACCCCGGCGCGGCCACGCCCACGGCCGACACGTCGTGGTTCTTGCGCAGCCGGGTCACCGCCTGGACGATCCCCTCCTCGACCGCCTGCGCAGTCGCGACCGGTGTGGAGACCCGGGACTGTTCGAGCACCCGGCCCTGGTCATCGACCACGCCAGCTGCGATCTTGGTGCCGCCGACATCGACGCCAATGGTGAGTTCCACGGCTGATCGCTCCTAGCTCTGTACTCGTTGAGTGGGCTCTGGTACTCGCTGGAGTGGGCTCCAGTACTCGGTGGAGTGGGCTCCAGTACTCGGTGCATGGGCTCTGGTACTCGACGCGTGGCAGTTCCGTCTCCGTGCAGGGGTCTGTCCGGACTCGTTCGATCTCCTGTACCCCGCCCCCTCCCGCCGACTCATGATGGCGGTTCGGCTCGCGGGCGTCATCGGCACGAGCGAGTGGGCCTGGGCTCCTGGTCACACCTGTCGGCACCCTGTGACAAATCTTGCTCACCGGCCCGCCACGGATTGCGCACCAGGATCCGGTCGTGGAGAACGCGACCGGTCCGTCGACGATCACACCGCATTTCCGGCCTCAAGACCAGAGGCAAAGTTGTGATTCCATCGGTGGCCAGTCCCCGACCCGGAGCACCGAGCCGCGGCCATCGTAGAAGCACCACACCCGGGACCTGACCGGGACCGACCGGACCGTGCGGTCGCGGACCACCGAGGTACCGTCCCGAGTCGGCGAAGAGACGACGCCGGACGCGCCAGAGCCTTCCAGAACCCCCCACATTTTGATCATAACAAATGATTCCAGTCATGACAAAGTCGACATTTCGCATATTTTCCTCACGAAGTTCGATACCTGTCGTGATCGCTGCCCGGCGCCGGGAGTGACACCCGCCATTGCCGAGGATCCGGCTCGAACCGCACCGTGAGTACTCCGCCCCGCAGCCGCGCCCCGGCCACCACGCACCGGCGCAGCGCTCCTGTGAGCTGGATCACCCGCTCCACCGAACCGAACTCCACCACGAGATCGTCCCCGTGCCGACTCAGTTGGAGGTCCTCCGGTCCCGCCGCCGGTACTCGCAATCCCAGAAGGTAACCCTGGTCATCGACCTCGACGGTCACCTGTGGGGGCAGTACGGGCGGTGCGAGCAGTGCCTGTGCCAGATCGTCCGGGTCGTCCTCCACGCCGCCGGAGGGAGACGGTGCCCGGTGGGCACCCCGCCGGTGTTCGGTGGCCCGCTGTTCGGCGTCCCTGTGCTCGGTAGCCCGCTGTTCGGCGTCCCTGTGCTCGGCACTCGCGCCGTCGGCCCCGGAACGATCGCCGAGGACCTGACGTCCCAGCTCCGCGAGCGCGTCCGGGCCCACCGGACCGACCGCCAGGTCGTCCACGATCGTCAGGTCCAGGCCCGTGAAGGTCGCGCGGGCGCGGTCGAGCAGTTCCTGGTGGGCCGCTGCCCGGGCCAGGCGCCAGGGATCCGGTCCACCGGGCACACCCACCCGGTTCGCCACCACACCGTCGACCGGGTATCCCAGCAAGGACAGCGTGGTCCAGCCGTGCACCGCCCGAGCGAGCGCGGTCCGCTCGGGGGTCAGGACGAGGCGCACGCTGGCCTGCGGACCGGTGAGCAGATCCACGAGCCCGGCCAGTTCACCGAGCAGCCAACGGCTGCCCTCGACCAGCGCGTCCACCGCTTCCGGGGCGCCCGTCGAGGTGGCCCGGGCCGTGACGCGACCGGCCAATGCCCGGTCGATCAGCCGCGAGTCGGGCAGCAACCGCCGGAGCACCGTCGACAGAGCGCCGGGCAAGGCCAGCAACCGGACCGCGGTGCCCAGTGATCCGGCATCCACGACCACGAGTTCCGCGTCCGCCGTACGCACCTGGTCGCGGAGTTCGAGGAGCGACTGCAGACCGGCCACGTCGGGCAACCGGCCGAGCGCCGCCGGGGTGACCCGTTCCAGACCGACGAGGTCGAGCACCGCGGCCAGCCGCGAGCGTCCCTGATCCCGACCGCCGTCACCCCAAGGACCGCTGTCCCGACCACCGCTGTCCCCGCCACCGAGGGCTCGACCACTGCTGAACCGCGTGCCGCTGGCCCCACCGCCAGGGACCGGACCGTCACGGTCCGGATCACCCCTGCCGGGGGAGGCCACGGCGAGGGCCACCAGGCCCGGCGCCACGGTCACCGGCCCCTCCCGGAGATCGGTGGCCAACACGGTGCCCAGCCCGGGGTCGCCGTCCAGTCCGATCAGCACCGTCTCGAGGTTGGCCCGGGCGGCCAGGACCGCGAGCGCGGCCGCCACGGTGGTGGTGCCGCTCCCGCCCGGACCGGTCACCAGGAGCAGGCGCATGCCCTACCCCTCGACGTGTCTCTTCAACTCGGACAACGCCGTGTCGATGATCACTTTCTCCGCCTTGCGGCGCAGCATGCCCAGGATCGGCAACCGCAGGTCCACGGTCAGGGTGTAGGTGACCTCGGTACCTCCGGGCACCGCGGCCAGCCGGTACGAACCGTCCATCGCGGTCAGGACCTGGGCCCGTACCAGGGACCAGGTCAGTTCTCCCTGACCGTCCCCGGCGATCTGCCACCGGTAGGCCAGGGTGTACTCGTCCCGCAGGGCCCGGGTGTCCAGCACGAAGCGCACCTGCTCGGCCCGCCCGTCGACGCCGGTGTGCACCACGGTCGCCTCACGCACGGCCCCGGTCCACCGGGGATAGGACGCGAAGTCCGCGATCACGTTCAGGACGTCCGCGGGCCGGGCCTGGACCACGATCCGGGACTCGGTGCGGTCGGCCACCCAGCTCACCCCTCTCCGGACCCCTGTCGGCAGACTACCGGCGGGGGCGCTCCCTACCGGGTCACGCAGTACCGTGTCTGCGCAGTGTCGACCGGTGACCGGTGACCGGCACCGGCCTGCCCCCAGGGGGCTACCCCGGACCGGCGAGTCCGGGCCGGTTCGGTTCGGGCCGGTTCGGTTCGGGCCGGTTCGGCCCTGTCCGATCCTGGTCGGTCCCATCCCGGTCCGGTCGGCGGGAGATCGCCGGAGGTCACCGTCACGGAGCCGGGCCACCGCAGGACGGGGTCACCCGTACCCGAGCGGTGTCGGGGTGCGCCGTACCGAGGGGTGGGGTGCGAATCGGCCGGGGCGGGCGCAGTCCCACCCGTCCGGCGCACCGTGCTTCGGCAAAGGCTGGCGCCGTGGTACCAGCCGGGGCAGGATCTCCCCACGATCGGGTGGCAGTCGAGGAGGCGTCAGTGACCGTGCGCGAGTACGGCGTCCCGGCCAGGCAGCCGCGCGACCCCTCGCACAACCTCACCGACCTGGTCGAGTCGTTCGCGCAGGAACAGCCGGACAAGATCGCCTTCAGCCGCCTCGCCGGCGAGACCTGGCAGGACGTCACCGCGCGCGAGTTCCGGGACGAGGTCCTCGCCCTGGCCAAGGGCCTGGTCGCCGCAGGGATCCAGCCCGGCGACCGGGTCGCCCTCATGTCCGCGACGCGGTACGAGTGGACCCTGGCCGACTTCGCGATCTGGTTCGCGGGCGCGGTGACCGTGCCGATCTACGAGACCTCCTCGCCCGAGCAGGTCGCCTGGATCCTGTCCGACTCCCGGGCCACCGCCTGCTTCGTGGACCGCGCCACGCACGAGGAAACCGTCGGGACCCTGCGATCCGACCTGCCCCGACTCGGACCTGTGTGGGTGTTCGACCACGGCGTCGTCGATGAACTCGTCCGTCTGGGCACCGACGTCCCGGACGAGCGGATCGAGAAGCGCCGGCGCACCCTCACCGGGGAGTCCCTGGCCACCGTCATCTACACCTCTGGCACCACGGGCCGCCCCAAGGGCTGCGAGCTCACCCACGCCAACTTCGCCGACCCTGCCGCCGAGGCGGTGGCCCGGCTCAACGTGGTGGTGGCCGGTCCCGACGCCTCGACCCTGCTCTTCCTCCCGCTCGCGCATGTCTTCGCGCGGTTCATCCAGGTCATCTGCCTCGAGTCCCGGGCCCGCATGGGCCACAGCAGCTCGGTGAAGAACCTGCTCGCGGACCTGTCGGCGTTCCGTCCCACCTTCGTCCTGGCGGTCCCGCGGGTCTTCGAGAAGATCTACAACTCCAGCGACGCGATCGCCGTGGCCGGACACCGGGGCGGCATCTTCCGGCGCGCCGCCCGCACCGCGATCGAGTACAGCACCGCGTTGGAGTCCGGCGGCCGGGGGCCGGGGCGGGGACTACGTGTCCGACACGCGATCTTCGACCGGTTGGTCTACGCACGTCTGCGTGCGGCCCTCGGGGGCAAGGTGGCGTGGGCGGTCTCCGGCGGAGCGCCGCTGGGCGCGCGGCTGGGGCACTTCTTCCGCGGGATCGGGGTCACCGTCCTGGAGGGGTGGGGCCTGACCGAGACGACCGCCGCGGTGTCGGTGAACTGCCCCGACCGGATCCGCGTCGGCACCGTGGGACTCCCGCTGCCCGGGGTGAGCGTGTCGGTGGCCGAGGACGGCGAGCTGCTGGTGCGCGGGCTCAACGTGATGCGGGGCTACCACAATGATGCCGAGGCGACCGCGGAGGCGTTCGTCGACGGCTGGTTCCGCACCGGTGACCTCGGTGAGATCGACGACGACGGCTTCATCACCATCACCGGCCGCAAGAAGGAACTCCTGGTCACGGCCGGCGGCAAGAACGTCGCCCCGACGGCGCTGGAGGACCGGCTGCGCTCGCACCCGCTGATCTCCCAGTGCATGGTCGTGGGCGACGACCGGCCGTACATCGCCGCCCTGATCACCCTGGACGCCGAGATGTTGCCGATCTGGCTCGTGAACCACGGCCGTGAGCCGATGGACGTCGCGACCGCCGCCGAGGACCCGGGGGTGCGGGCCGCGGTCCAGGCCGCGGTGGACCGGACCAACCACTCGGTCAGCCGGGCGGAGTCGATCCGCCGGTTCGCGATCCTCGACACCGACTTCACCGAGGCGGGCGGGCAGCTCACCCCCAAGCAGAGCCTGCGCCGGGCCGTGGTGAGCCAGGAGTTCGCGGCCGCGATCGAGGCCCTCTACCGCTGAACCCCCGGGGAACCCTGCCCCCGCACCGCGCCGCCCGGACGAGGCTTCCGGCGCCGGTCGCGGGCACGGCGCCATAGGTCGATTGACCGGTTTTCCGGGATAGCACGCCGGTACGTCGCCGTTCGGGCAAACTGACCCCGATGACGTTGCGCGCTCGTTCCGGTACTGTCCGACGGTCAAGGGCCGTTTTGGTGGCCTCTGGACGCCGGTGCGACGTTCGCCGGCCGCAAGAACTTCGCCGACCTCAGGAACGGGGCCCAGGAGGGATGCCAGGGATGGAGCGCGGGCAGCACCGCGACGAGGGCGCTGCGGCCCTCGAGTTCGCCCTGGTCTCCGTCCTGTTGTTCACCCTGCTGTTCGGCATCCTGCAGTTCAGCATGCTGTTCTTCCAGATGCAGGCCGCGTCGTCCACGGCGCGGGACGCCGCACGCCTCGCCGCGGTGGGGATCGACTCCTGCACTGACTACGGCACCGCGATCGAGCAGGACGCCAAGGACAACCAACTGCCCACCGACGCGTCCTGGCACCTGTCCGCCCGGTTCACCGATGCGTCCGGCAGCTCCGGAGGGTCCGCCCCCCAGTGGGTGAGCGTCTCCGTGACGTTCAGCCCGACCGACTTCCACTTCCCCTTCCTCCCGTTCCCCGGAGACCTGACGCGAACCGCCCGGGCCCGGGTGGAGGACGTCGGGCAGGTGACCACCAGCTGTGAGTCCTCCTCGTCATGACCTTCGACCACGCCTCCCAGGAAGGGACCGGCCATGTCCCCACCCCGCGGGGATCCACCAGGTGGTCCGCCGTACCCGCGCGTCCGGCGGACCCGGGGGGTTCGGCAGGTACCGACCAGGGCGTGGTCGCAGTCATCGTGGCGCTCACCGTGACCAGCGTGCTGCTGGTCACGGGTGCCTTCGCGCTGGACTTCGGCAACGTCTTCGCGCGCCAGCGTGCCGCGCAGTCCGCCGCGGATCTGGCGGCACTCGCCGCGGCCACCGAACTCCCCCAGAATCCGAGCGCGGCCCTGGACAAGGCCGTGTCCACGCTGTGCGACCCGCACAATGCGGTGGACGGCTGGCCCGCGGGCACCTGCGACTCCTCGGGCTGGGCCGACGACGGCGACCCAGGCAACGGCGAGATCACCTTCTATGTGGACGGCGACGCCGACGGCCGCTTCACCGACCCGGTGGACGTCATCTCCGCGAACCGGCCCACCGGCGTCCGGGTGATCACACCACCGGCCAGGGTCGAATTCGGCCTGGGCGCGGTCACCGGTACCACGGGTACCTCGGTGCAGCGGGTCGCCATGGCCCGGGTCGGCACTCCGGTGGGCTCCGGCATCCTGCCCGTGTACCTGTTGCCCGGGGAGACCTCGGGCAGGTTCTGCGTCCACGACCCGGGCACCACCTTCACCGACTCGGCCGACCCCTGCACGTCGGCCGCCGCTGCGCGAGGACTCGTCTTCGAGGCACGGAATGGGGAGAGCGCCTACTCCGCCACGACCGTCGAGGAGAACGCCCGGACCGGGTTCGACCACGCGTCGTTGCCCTGGGTGCTCTACCCGGTGACCAATCCGGCCGGGGGCCCCAAGGCCTCGACCTACTGCGGCGGCCAGACCCCTTCGTCCCTGTACGGCAGCAGTCAGTTCTTCCAGCCCAACGGTTCCTCCCCGTCCGGTACCCCGACGAACTGCCTGTGGGCCAGCGGCTCCAGCGCCTGGACGGCCACCAGCACCCTGACCGGGGCGGCGAGCGCACTGGAGTCCGGGCTGCTCAGCGCACAGGGAACAACCCCCGGCCGGCTCACCCGGACGGGCTGCCCCGGAACGGACGGCCAGATCACTCTGGACGGCCACCCGGGCGTGGACGGCAACGCCCTGGTGCAACCGGCGCTCCTGAGCGCCACCGGTACGAGCGCCGACCCGAACCTTCTCCGGGCCGTCGTCCAGGGCACCTCGGCGTGGGATCCCTCCCTGGCCGGGGCGCTGTCCTCGAAGGTCTTCCGGTGCCCGCGCCTGGCCCTGGTGCCGGTGCTCTCGCTGCCGGTCAGCGGAACCGGGACACCGAGGAAGTTCACCTCCTCGCTGAGCTGTTCCGGCTACTACAACACCCCGTCCCAGTCCTGTGCCTTCCCGGTGTGGGACCTGCGCTACGTCTGGCTCGACAGCCTGCAGTTCTCCTCGGGCTCGCCGTCCCTGCAGGCCCTACGGGGCTGGGTGCTGGACCCCCGATTGCTGCCGAGCACCGTCTCGGTGCCCGGCAAGGTGGGGCCCTATCTCGGGGACGACCTGCCGAAGCAGGTCCTCCTCGTGCACGACATCGGCGACCCACCTCACTGAACGCCCCGTTCTCGGCTCACCTCCGCCCCGCTCCCCCAGCCAATTGCTCCCGACCCGCCCTGTTCCCGGCCCCGCCGCCCCGACCCGCCCTGCTCCACTTCCTCCCCCGCCCTTCCCCGACCCACCCCGTTCCTCTTCCCCCGACCACCCACTTCTCCGTTCACCCCTGCCTCCTCGACCACCTGGCCCGGACCCCGTCCCGCTCCCGGACGAACCGGACCGCCGACACCCGATAGGAACCGACCTGATGGGACGACGGACGCTGCTCCTGATTGCGTCACTCGTGATCGCGGCCGTGGGAACCGTGATGATCTTCCTGTACCTGCGGGGCGCCGAGCAGAGCGCCGTCAATCGCGAGTCGCCTGTGCAGGTACTCATCGCCGCGAAACGAATCAACGCGGGTACGCCCGTCGCCAAGGCCGTCGCCGCGGGCGCCTTCGCGCTCACGCACCGACCACGTTCGGCCATCGAGCCCGACGCGCTGGCCGACCTGCGGGCGGTGCAGAACCAGGTGGCGATCGGCCCGATCCTGCCGGGACAGCAGATCGTGCTCGGGCAGTTCGGGGACGCCGCGAAGTCGCTGTCCCAGGTGGCCGTCCCGGCCGGCCGGATGAGCGTGTCCATCCAGCTCACGGACCCCGGACGGGTCGCCGGATTGATCGCTCTCGGCTCGCAGGTGACCGTGTTCGTCACGCTCACCACCGGAGGGGGCGAGGGCACCGGCGTCCTGCTGCCCAAGGTCGAGGTGGTCGGCATCGGGCCGAACGCCCTGGGGCCCGAGAGCGCGGCCACGGCGCTGGGCTCAGGTTCCCGGTCCGGCTCGGGCTCCCGGGTCGGCTCGAGCAATGTCTCCGACACCGTGGTCACCCTCGCGGTGACCGTGGACGAGGCCAAGAAGCTCATCTACGCGAGCACCAAGGGCGAGCTCTACCTCGGCCTGCTCGACGAGAACACCGGCACGGTTTCGGCCAGCGCTCCCATGGCCACGTCAGCCAACCTGTTCAAGGCGGCCTCATGACGATCATCTGTGAACACGACCCCACCCTGGCCGAGAACCTGCGCCTGGCCGTGGGCAGCGCCACCGTCCTGGAGAACGTCGAGGCCCTGCGCCGGCACCTCGACAACACTCCGAACGAGCACACCGCCGTGCTCGGTCCCTCCATCGATCTGCGGGCGGCCCTCGACCTGGCGAACGGGCTGCGGATCAACCGTCCCGCGCTCGGGGTCGTGCTGGTCCGCCATCGCATCGACACCTCCGTGCTCGCCGAGGCCCTGCGCGCGGGGATCCGCGAGGTGCTCGACGGCCACGACCCGGCCAACCTCGCCGCGGCGGTCAACCGCAGCGAGTCCCTGGCGACCGCGCTGCGGGAACGGGACGGGACTCCCCGTCCCGAGGGGCCGAACGGGCCCCGAGGCCGCATCGTCACCGTCTTCTCCGCCAAGGGGGGCTGCGGCAAGACCACCCTGGCCACCAACCTCGCCGCGGCCCTGGCCGACCGGGGACGGCGCGAGGTCTGCCTGGTCGACCTGGACCTCGCCTTCGGAGACGTCGCGATCGTCCTGCAGCTGTTCCCCTCCCACACCATCGCGGACGCCGTCCCCGCCGGTTCCCAGATCGACTTCGCCGCGGTGCAGCCGCTGCTCACCCCGCACACGCCGGGACTGACCGCGCTCGCCGCGCCGATCGAGCCCGGCACCGCCGAGACCATTCCCGCCGAGCTGGTCGGCCGGATCCTCGTCGTGCTGCGCGAGCACTTCGACTTCGTGGTGATCGACACCCCGCCCG
This sequence comes from uncultured Kineosporiaceae bacterium, assembly GCA_964583765.1. Taxonomy (GTDB): domain Bacteria; phylum Actinomycetota; class Actinomycetes; order Actinomycetales; family Kineosporiaceae; genus CAZOWW01. The sequence goes on along the minus strand of CAZOWW010000021.1, from coordinate 41,232 downwards.
CGTTCGACGACCAGGTCCTGGCCGCCTTCGACGTCTCGGACTTCGTGGCCCTGATCGCCACCCTGGACATCCCGGCGCTGAAGAACCTCAAGCTCACCATGGAGACCCTCGACCTGCTCAACTTCCCGCGCGAGCGCTGCCGCCTGGTGCTCAACCGCGCCGACTCCAAGGTCGGACTGGCGATCGGGGAGGTCGAGAAGACCCTGCGCACCCCGATCGCGCTGCAGATCCCCAGTTCCCGGGACGTCCCGGCGACGATCAACCGCGGAGTGCCGATCGTCCAGGACGATCCGCGGCATCCGGTCAGCCTGGCCATCCGCAGCTTCGCCGAGCGCCACGTGGCCGCGATCGCGCCGCTCGCGCTGAGCACCGACCAGAGCAAGCCGCTGGAACTGCGCAGCGACCGGCGGGCGTTCCTGCGTCGACGGCCGCGTGTCGGATGAGCCTGCATGACCGTCTCGCCCAGGCCCGCCGCGAGCGCTTCAGCGAGATCGAACCCGCGCCCACCCTGATCGCCTCGTCCACGGCCCCGCCGCAGCGACGCCGGCACACCGCCGAGGACCCGTTCGCCGACCTCAAGCGGGAGGTGCACCAGTCGCTGCTGGAGACCCTCGGCCCCAAGCTGTACGAGGCCAGGATCACCGAGACCGAACTCGAACAGCAGGTACGGCTGACCCTGCAGACGGTGCTGTCCACCCGGCAGATCCCCCTGCCAGGCGCCGACCGGGCCCGCCTGGCCCTGGAGATCGCCGATGACATCCTCGGCTACGGCCCGCTCGAGCCCTACCTGCGGGACGCGACGGTCACCGAGATCATGGTCAACGGACCGGACCAGATCTTCGTCGAGCGGGAGGGCAAGCTCTCCGCCGTGGCGGGCCGGTTCGCGGACGAGGGCCACCTCCGCCGGACCATCGACAAGATCGTCGGCCGGGTGGGACGGCGGGTCGACGAGTCGAGTCCCATGGTGGACGCGCGCCTGCCCGACGGCAGCCGCGTCAACGCGATCATCCCGCCGCTCGCGGTGGACGGGTCCCTCCTGACCATCCGGAAGTTCGCCGCCGAGCCGCTCACCGCCGACGACCTCGTCTCGTTCGGCACGCTCACGCGCCAGGTGAACGGATTCCTCGAGGCCTGCGTCCGGGGGCGGCTGAACCTGCTCGTCAGCGGTGGCACCGGCGCCGGCAAGACGACGACGCTGAACGTGCTGTCCGACTACATCCCGTCCACCGAGCGGGTGATCACCATCGAGGACGCGGCCGAACTGCAGCTCCACCAGGACCACGTCCTCCGGCTGGAGGCACGGCCGCCCAACATCGAGGGCTCGGGCGAGGTGCGCATCCGGGACCTGGTCCGCAACGCCCTGCGCATGCGACCCGACCGGATCATCGTCGGCGAGATCCGCGACGCCGCGGCCCTGGACATGTTGCAGGCCATGAACACCGGGCACGACGGGTCCATCTGCACCGTGCACGCCAACGGCCCGCGGGACGTGCTCTCCCGCGTGGAGACGATGGTGCTGATGGCGGGCGTGGAACTGCCGATGCGCGCGATCCGGGAACAGATCACCGGAGCCGTGGACCTGATCGTGCACCAGAGCCGGTTCAAGGACGGCTCCCGCAGGATCACCCACGTCACCGAGGTGGTGGGCATGGAGGGCGACGTGATCACCCTGCAGGACCTCTTCCTCTACGACCACCGGATGGGTTTCGATGCCGACGGACATTCCCTGGGGTGGCTCAAGCCGACCGGGTTGCGTCCCCAGGTCCTCGACAAGCTCGCGGCCACCGGCGTCAGCGTCGAGCCGGACCTGTTCCTGCCCACGGGGCGGGGCGCATGACCCCCCGGGCAGGCAGGGGAGATCCTCCGCCCGACAGCCGGCGATCGGGTGACGGTGGCCCGGCGTCCGGACGGCCTGCGAGGCGTCCGGCCCGGACCGTTCCCGCCCGGACGCTGGCCCTCGCCCTGGTCGTTCTGACGCCCGCCCTCCTGGCCACCGCGGCTCCCGTCGCGGCGGCTGTCCCGGCGACGGCCCCGACCACGACCACGATCACCGCGCCTGTCCCGGCCACCGCACCGGGGACCGGCACCAGCGGGTCGTCCGCGGGGACCGACTCCGGCACGGCATCGGCCGGGCCGGTGCTGACCACGATCGACGCCCTCGAAGCGAGTCCGGGAGGGGTGCGCATGCTGGTCGCGACCCCCGCCCTGCCCGCCGGGGTGCAGCCCGACCCGGCAACGGTCTCGGTCACCGTCGCCGAGGGCGATGGCGAGGAGGCACGGCCGCTGCTGGCCACGGCCTCCCTGGTCGACGCCGCCCACGCCCAGACCCGACGCACCGTCGTCCTGGCGCTGGACACCTCCACCAGCATGACCCGTCACGGTCGGCTGACGTCGGCGATCTCCGCGGCCCGGCAGCTGTTGACCCGGCTGCCCCAGGACGTCCAGGTGGGGCTGGTCGCCTTCTCCTCGACGACCCGGGTGCTCGCCACCCCCACCAGCCCCTCCCGGGTGCTCCCGCTGCTGGAGTCCCTGCCCCGGGGCGCGGACACCGCGCTCCACGACGCCGTGGTGACGGCCTGCCGCATGCTCTCCGGCCCGGGGGCCCACTACCTCGTCCTGCTCACGGACGGACAGGACACGGTGCACACCGTGACCCGGACCCAGGCGATCTCCGCGATCCACGGCCATGACGTGCACCTGACCGCGATCTCGTTCAGCGCCACGGGCGGGGAGCAGCGGGCGCTGCGAGCCCTGGCCACCGGCGCGGGCGGCGAGATCGTGGTGGTCTCCCGGACCGGGGAACTCACCCGCCGGTTCCAGGACGTCGCCGCCGGGCTGGCCCGCGAGGTGCTCGTCGACGTGCGGCTGCCCGCCTCGCTGGCCGGACACACGGTCTCGCTCACCGTGCAGATGCAGGTCGGGAGCACCGTGCTCCACGCCAGCCGGGCCTATCTGGTCCCGGTCATGGCCGCCACCGCGCCCACGACGTCGACCCTGCGTCCCGCGCTGCTGCAGGGCCCGGCGATCACCGCGAACCGGATGTCCCTGCTCGTCACCCTCGGTGTCATCTTCGTGGCCCTGGTCCTGCTGATCGGGGCGGTGCTCGGGGTGGTCACGCGTGCCCAGGCGCCCGGGGAGCGGATGCGCCGGCGACTGTCCATCTACAGCCTCTCCCCCGAACCCGGCCACGCCGAGGCGGCCGCCCAGACACCGAGCCGTTTCGGGGACGGCAGCCTGGCCCGCACCGCGATCTCCGTCACCGACCGCCTGACCAGCCGCAGACTGGACACCGCGGTCGCCCGACAACTGGAGGTCTCGGGACTACCGCTCCGGACGGCCGAGTGGCTGCTCCTGCACGCGGGCAGCGCCGTCGGCGCGACGGTGTTCCTGCTGCTCCTGACGGGGGGCATGCCGGCGGGAGGGCTCATCGGCCTGGTACTCGGTGCGGCGGTGCCCTGGGTACTGCTGCGGGCCCGGCAGGGGCGTCGCGAGAGCGCCTTCCTCGCCCAGCTCCCGGCCACGCTGCAACTGGTCGCCGGCAGCCTGCGCGCGGGGCACTCGATCCCCCAGGCCGTCGACGCAGTGACCCGGGAGGGGGAGCAGCCGATCACCACCGAGTTCACGCGCGCCCTGATGGAGACCCGGCTCGGGGTGAGCATCGAGGACGCCCTGGAGGGCGTGGCCGAACGCATGGGCAGCCGGGACTTCGCCTGGGTGGTCATGGCCATCCGCATCCAACGCCAGGTGGGAGGCAATCTGGCGGAGCTGCTGACCACCGTCTCGGAGACGTTGCGGGAGCGGGAGCGGCTGCGCCGCCAGGTGAAGACCCTCTCGGCGGAGGGGCGGATCTCCGGGCTGATCCTCGGGCTCATGCCGGTCGCGTTCACCGGATATCTGGCGATGGCCCGGCCCAGCTACCTCGCCGTCCTGGTCACGGACCCGAGAGGAATGATCATGGTGACGATCGGCCTCGTCCTGCTCATCGTGGGAGCGCTGTGGATGCGCCGCCTGGTCGTGGTGGAGGTCTGAGATGAACGGCACTCTGCTCCTCGTCGCCGGGGTGGGGACCCTGTTCTGCGGGGTGGTGCTGCTCGCGGTCACCTCGATCCACGGCTCCCCCGAACGCCGGCAGATCTCCACCCAGCTCAAGGCCGTGCGCATGGCCCAGGGCTCGCCGCTGAATCTGCGGGCCCAGCAACTGCAGACGCCGTTCGCCGATCGCGCGCTCACGCCCCTGCTCCAGCGGGTACGCAATCTGGGCCGTCGCATCACCCCGCAACAGCGGCTCGACGCCATCCGGCGTCGCCTCGACCTCGCGGGCAATCCCATGGGCTGGGACCTCGACCGGGTACTGGGCCTCAAGGTGCTCGCCCTGGCCTGCGGCGGGGTCCTCGGGCTGGTCGGGTGCCTGATGTTCCGGGTCAGCACCCTGTCCGCGCTCGTGCTGGTGCCCACGTCCGCCGTCGTGGGCTGGGCGGCTCCGGGACTGTGGCTGTACCAGGTGGCCTACAACCGCTCCGAGCGGGTGCGCAACGATCTCGCCGACGCCCTGGACCTGCTGTCCATCTCCATGGAGGCCGGACTCGGCTTCGACGCCGCGCTGGCCCAGGTGGCCCACTCCACCGACGGGCCGCTCTCGCAGGAGTTCTTCCGGGTGCTGCAGGAGATGCAGATCGGCACCGGCCGGGCTGACGCGCTACGGGCGCTGGCCGACCGCACCGATGTCGAGGAGCTGCGGTCCTTCCTCCTGGCCACGGTCCAGGCCGACGGTTACGGCATCCCCCTCGCCCGAGTGCTTCGGGTACAGTCCCGCGAAATGCGGGTGAAGCGGAGCCAACGGGCCGAGGAGCGTGCCCAGAAGGTCCCGGTGAAGATCCTTCTCCCGCTCATCTTCTGTATCCTGCCCGCCCTGTTCATCGTGGTGATGGGCCCTGCGGCGCTCACTGTCATGAACAACTTCGGGAGCCGCTGACATGGCCCGGCTACTGGTCTTCTCCCGTTCCATCGGTCTCGCCCTGCGGTTGTACGAGTACCACACCGTGGACGAACGGCCCTACGCCTCGCTCGACAGCTTCCCCCTGGGGGACGACGAGCGAGCGGTCGAGCCTGCGATCGCCTGGGCCGATGTCGTCGTACTCGACGCCGACGAGCCCGAGTCCTCCCTGACCGTGGTCGAGCTGTGGCGACTGGCCGGCCATGCCGTGCCGTTCCTCATCGTCTCGGGCTACCAGCACGCCTGGTCGTCCCTGTGGCACGTGCGCCGGGCCGGGGTCCACGTGGTGCCGCCCCCGATCACCCGGGCAACCCTGCTCGCCGGGGTCGACGAGCTGCTCGCGACCGGGCCGGTGCCCGCGGAGTCCCTGGGCACCCGTCCCGACCGCACGGACGCCGATCCGGGAACCGGTCCCGATCTGGTCATCGATCTGCGGGACCGGGACGACGGCAGCGGGCTCCCGCCGGAGTCCCAACCCGGACCGGGACCGGAGGACGTTCCGGGACCGGAGCAGGGGTACCCGCCGGGGTCACCGCACGAAGACCGGCCCGACCCCACCTCCGAGGGCCGGCAGGAAGCCGGGCCCGACGGCGTGCAGGCCACGGACACGGGCGCGGGTACGGACGTCCCGGAGGCGCAGGGTGCCCCGGACACGCACGGCTCCCAGGGCAGCGGTCCGGCGACGAACGGGACGGTGCAGAGCCTTTCCCCGGACGACGCCGGGGCGGATCAGGACGAGCCGGAGCCGCACTCCCCCGGAGCGCCAGACCTGATCATCGACCTTCGGGAACCCGCCCTCCTCCCGGAGGGCGCGAGCAACCCGGGTGGCCCGAGCGGCCCGTCCGCCACGGACCACCCCGCGCCGGCCCAGGACGATCCGCCCAGCGGCGTGGGCGGCCTCGTGGCCGCGCTCACCCGGCATGTCCCGCAGTTCCTGAGCGTTCGCGAGGCGGCGCAGAGCCTGGCGGACGAGTTGCTGCGGTGCACCCGTGCGGATGCGGTCGCGGTGCTCGTCCGGGACGGCGCCTGCTGGCGTGTCAGTGGCGAACACGGGCTGCGGCCCAGCGAACTCGGACAGGCCCTGACCGAGGACCATCCCCTGGTGCGACGGGCCACCCTGGCACCGGGGCCGCTCACCCTCGGCGAGAGTGCCGAGGCCCGCCTGGAGCTGGCCGGGGCTCCGCTGGTCACCTGGCAGCACGTCCTGATCGGCGCCGCCCCCGAGGTGCCGGCCGTGGTCGTGCTCGCTCGCGGGGAACGTCGTCCCGCGTTCGCCAAGGCACAGGTGAACGCTCTGCGCGCCCGGCTGGCACACGATTCGGGCGTGCTGACGGAGGTCGTCGCCATCCGCCACCTGGCACGCCTGCTCGACCCGCTCACCGACCGGAACGACACGGCGGCACTTCCCCGGGGCTGAGCCCGGCACAGCGACCGGAACGACACGGCAGTGCTCCCGGGGGGCCCGGGCCCGGGGAGCGGCCGCGAGACGGGCAGCCACGGCCGGCGACCGTTTTCCGGGAGGCGATTGCCTACGGCTGCCGAACGGGAGGCGAGGGCCCGCGCCGAGGATCGTTCGCCCAGGATCTTGTGGGATCGGCCCTGACCGTACGGGCGGCTGTGGCAGGGTGGCGCCATGTTCCGGGTACGTGGCTCGTGGTTGGCCAATCCGTACGCCCCCCTGGTCTGCAGGGCCGGGCTGGTGCTCGTCTGCGCCCTGCTCGCCTCCGCAGCCGGGTTCGAGAACGCCCGGCACTACGGCCGCAGTGCCTACAGCGCGCCCACCACCGCCCTGCTACCGGCGCTGCTGCTCCTGCTCCTGGCCGCGCTGGCCTCCGTGCCGCTGCCGCCGTCCATCCCGGCCGTCGTGCAACCGGGGGCCGAGGCGCTCGCCGCCGCCGCGATGCTGGGGGCCCTGAGCGACCGCGGGGTGCTCTTCCGGCCCTATCTGCTGGCGCCGATGGTCGTGCTCGGGCTGTCGACCGGCCTGCGCCGCTCCTTCTTCGCGGCCCTGGCCACCGCACTCGTGCTGGTCGCGGCCGCCGCGGCGGCCAATCTGACCCCCGACGAGCAGTTGCAGGGTGCGATCAGTGCGAGCGCCTGGGCTCCCATGCTCATCGCGGTGGCCCTGCTCTCGGCCTGGGCGCGGCGGATCCGCGGGGTGAGCATCCCGGCCGTGGATCCCGCCTACGCGGATGCCCACCGCCTGCTCAGCGAACTGCACACCGTCGCCCGCCAGCTCAGTCTCGGCCTGGACCCGCGGACCCTGGCCCGGGCCCTCCTCGAGGACGTCCGCGCCCTCGTCGAGTCGCAGTCGGCCACCGTGCTGTCCCGCTCGCCGGGAGGCCTGTTCGTCCCGCTGATCGGCGACGAACCACCCGCCGAGGCACAGTCGGCCATCCACGACGCCTGGATCACCGGCGAGACGGTGCGCCGGGTACGCCGGGACACCACCGTGCTGGTGGTCCCCGTGGTCATGGGGGTGCGGGTGGTCGCCCTGGTCGTGCTGACCCTGCCGCGCGGGGAGCACCTGGAACCGGCCGTCCTCCGGGGCTGCCAGGAGGCGATCGTCCATGCCGGTTCGCGTCTGGCCACCGCCATGCTCTTCGACGACGTCCGCCGCCTGGCCACGGTGGACGAACGGATGCGGCTGGCCCGGGAGATCCACGACGGTATCGCCCAGGACCTCGCCTCGGTCGGCTACCTGGTCGACGACATCGCGCGGGACACGGACGGCGAGACCGCGCAGCGTCTGGCCGACCTGCGGGCCCACCTCGGCTCGATGGTCACCGACCTGCGGCTGAGCATCTTCGACCTGCGGGCCGGCGTGGACGACGTGGTCGGGCTGGGCACGGCGATCGGCGAGTACGTGCAGCGGGTGGGCAGCCAGTCCGGGTTGGTCGTGCACGTGATGCTGGACGAGAGCCCGCGGCGCCTGCCCACGGCCACCGAGGTGGAGCTGCTGCGGATCCTCCAGGAGGCGGTCACCAACGTGCGCAAGCACGCGCGGGCGACCAATCTGTGGCTGAGCCTGACCGTGGACCCGCCCCGGGCGCGACTGGCGATCGAGGACGACGGCCGCGGGCTCCAGCGGGGCCGGGCGGACAGCATGGGCATCACCGGCATGCGCGAGCGGGCGCGACGGATCGGCGCCCGGCTCGCCGTGGGGGCTTCCGAGCACGGCGGAACCCGGGTCGAGGTGCTCCTCGACGGGGTCGGCCCCGAGGCCGAGAACCACACTTCAGCGGTCGAGTCCGTACGAACTGCCTCGGCCCGGTAGGATTTCGACGCTGATCCGCTGGAGGAGAGCCACTCCCCCGGACGAGGGTCACCGTCCGGCTCCCCCGGTCCGGGGTCAGCGCGCCGGACTGGAGAGGTGATGGTGTGTCAGGTCCGTCCCGACGGTGGCGCGTCGTTCTGGTTGACGACCATGCATTGATCCGCGACGGCCTGCGCCGCGCCTTCGATCGAGCCGGTGACTTCGATGTCGTCGGCGAGGCGGGCACGGTGGCCGGTGCCCTCGGCCTGATCGAGGCCAACCCCCCTGATGTCCTGGTGACCGATGTGCGGCTGCCGGACGGGGACGGGATCGCGATGGCGGCCGGCGTGCGCTCCGAGTACCCGGCGATGGGCATCGTCGTGCTCACCATGTACGCCGGGGACGAGCAGATGTTCAAGGCCCTGGACGGCGGCGCCTCGGCCTTCGTCGGCAAGGACGCGCCCTCGGACGAGGTGGTCGCGGCCGCACGGCACGCGGCGGCCAGTCCCCGCGCCTTCTCCGCCCGGGACCTCGCCGCGGCCCTGCAGCGGCGGATGAGCACCCCGGCGGGCCCCAAGCTGTCCGCCCGCGAGAAGGAGGTGCTCGGACTGCTCGTCGAGGGCCTGGCGATCGCCCAGATCGCGCGACGGCTGTTCATCAGCGAGTCCACCGCCAAGACCCACGTGGCCAACATCTACGAAAAGCTGGGCGCAGGCAACCGTGCACAGGCTGTGATGGCGGCGGTGCGGCTCGGCCTGGTCAGCAGCGAACCCGGTTCGGGCACTCTGCGTTAGCATTCGCCACTCAATGCTGCGATTGCGGTACCCGGCACCTCGTCCATTCTCCTGATCTCACCCTGTGTGGCCGCATATCGCCCCCCGCAGCGGGCAGGCTGGTCTCAGCAAGCAGGACACAGGTCACCGAGAGGAACACTCATGATCCGCCACATTCGCCGCATCCTGGCGCACAAGTCCGACGACGAGGGCGCCTCCGCCGTCGAGTACGGCCTGCTTGTCGCCGCCATCGCCGCGGTGATCATCGGGATCGTCTTCGCCTTCGGCTCGCTGGTGAAGAGCTCCTTCAAGGACTCCTGCGACGCCCTGAAGGCTGGCGCCATCTCCAGCTCCGGCAGCTGCGCCGAGAAGACCTCCGCCCCCGTCGGCGGCTGATCCTGAGCAGTCCCGCACACCCCGGCTACCGCTCGCGAGCGACTCGCTGGTACCGGTGCGGCAGGGCCCCGGAGAGTCGGCAGGGACTCTCCCGGCAGGCCGCCGCACGGCGGACGTCCTTCGACACAGCGAGGCAGGCCCAGTCGCCGTGACCCGGGCCGGGTGAACACAGACGTCCCGGGCGGGGACGACCGTCGGCGTTCCACGGTCCCCCCGCCCGGGACCCCCCAGCTGAGGGGTCCGGCTACGCCCTCTCGGCGCCCGCCACGGGGCCCTGGACCTCCACCACGGAGCCCTCGGGCAAGAGCTCCTCGGACGAGAGTTCCGCTGCCGCGGGCTGTGCGACCCGGGCGCGCTGTCGGCGGATGAGGTCGAGCACGCCGTCCAGATGCTCACGCACCTCGGCACGCAGGCCGGCCGGGTCCAGCCGTTGTTCGAGGTAGGCCTCGGCCCGGTCCAGCAGCGCCGCCGCACGGTCCCGGTCCACGGGTGTTCCGCGTTCCAGGGCGTTCTCCGCCTTGTGCAGCAGGTTCAGGACACCGTCCAGCGTCGCGATCATCTCCTCGTCGACCAGCAGGTCCGACCCGAAGGTGAGAATCCCGAGGGGCCTTTCCCACGGGTCCTGGATGTCCGACACGGCTCCGCCCTCCTCGACCGGGTCCGCTGCCCGGTCCGTTCCTGCCACGGTACCGACCGGGCACGCCGCTACTGTGGGCACCGTGTCCGGGCTGATCCGCGTCGGCAGACGTCTCACGAACCTTCGGGCGTTCTCCGGACGCACCACCGACCTGGGGCCGATCCTCGTCGTGGTGGCCGCGGCCCTGGTCACGCACAGCGTGGTCCGCTACCGGCCGGGGCTGGTCCTCGGGTACACCCTTCTCGCGGCGCTCCTCGGGATCTCGCTCTGGCGGTCCCGCACGACCCGACCGCCCTCGACCGGAGCCTGGGCGCTCGCCCTGGTCGTCGCGGCGGCAATGGCGATGCGGGTCCATGCCTTCACCTACCTGTCCGGTACCCAGGCGAGTGGGGTACGGCAGCTGACCGCGCTCACCGCGCTGGCCACCGCCGCCCTGCTCGTCAGCGGGCACCGGAGGGCCGGGGCGCTCGCCGTGGGCGCCGCCCTGACCGGGTACCTGCTGTGCGCGGTCCTGCTCGTGCACGAGGACCCCCGCCCCCACATCGACGTCTGGGTGACCCTGCAGCAGGGCAGCGAGGGCCTCTTCCACGGGAAGGACCTGTACACCCAGCACTGGGTGGGCTCCCCGGGGATGAAGAACGAGTTCACCTACCTGCCGTGGACGGCCGTGCTCGTCGCGCCGGCCTGGCTGGTGGCGCACGACGTGCGCTGGGCCCTGATCGCCTGCACCGGGCTCTGCGCGGGGATCGCCCTGGCGCTCACGGGTGCCGGCCCGCGGGCGTGGTGGCGGCCGGGAAGGTCACTGATCGCCGAGGACCTGCCCAGGACCCCGCGGGCCGGGACTGCCGACGAACAGGCAGTCGACCCCCGTCCGGCCGTCCCCGGACCGACCCCCGCCGGCGCCGGGCACGGGGCCGCGGCTCTGCTCCTGCTCCTGCCCGGCACCTGCACCCAGGTGGAGCAGGCCTGGACCGAACCACTGTTGCTCGCCTGCCTGAGTCTGTGGGCCTGGGCGGTCCACCGCGGCCGGTCCCGCACCGCCGTGCTCGCCCTGGGCCTGGGCCTGGCCTGCAAGCAGCACCTCGTCCTGGTGCTGGTCCTCGCGGCGGCGTGGCGTCGTTTCGGGGTCCGCAAGGCGGCCGCCTCCGCGCTCGTGGCGGGTGTGCTGGTCCTGCCCTGGGTGATCGCCTCCCCCGGCGACATGTGGCACGACACGGTGAGCGTGCTCGTGAACTTCCCCCCGATCCGCTTCGCCGACACCCTCTACCTGCTGGCGATGCACGAGTTCGGGTGGCAGCCGCCGTTCTGGCTCACCGGGGCCGTGGTGCTCGCCGTGCTCGGTACCTCGTGCCGGGCGCTGCGGCACCGGGACGTCGACGCGGTGGCCGTGCTGCGCTGGATCGCCTTCGTCCTGCTGGTCGCGAACCTGGTCAACAAGCAGGCCTTCTACAACCAGTACTGGCTCTCGATCGCCCTGGTGGTCATGTCATGGGCACTCCCGGGCACCGCCCGTCCGGACGGACCGGAGCCCGACCGCGAGGCGACCGACAGCCTCAGCGAGGCGCGGGATCGTCCAGCAGGTGTCGCAGCCTGAGGGCGAGGTCGTCCCAGCGCCAGGCCTGTGCCACCCACTCCCGTCCGCGGGCGCCGAACCCGGCGGCCAGCTCCCGGTCGAGCAAGAACCGGGCGCAGGCCTCCGCCACCGCGGTGACGTCCCGGCCGTCCACGACGAGGCCGTTCTCGCCGTCCCGCACCGCGTCGGGCGCCCCGCCGGAGTCGCCCGCCACCACCGGCAGGCCGGTCGCCGCCGCCTCGAGGTAGCAGATCCCCAGCGCCTCGGGCTCCAGCCCCGCCCGGCGGGTGCGGGCCGGCATGGCGAACACCGTCCCGGCGTCGTAGTAGCCCGGGGTCCGGTCCCACGGCACCCGGCCCGTGAACACGACGTGGTCCCGCAACTCCGAACGATCCACGAGCGTCTCGATCGCGCGACGGTGCGGCCCGTCCCCCACGAGCAGCAGGACGGCGTCGGGCACCTGACGCAGCACGAGCGGCATCGCCCGCACCAACACGTCCTGCCCCTTGCGCGCGACCATGCGGGAGACGCACACCACCACCGGACGGTCGCCCAGCCCCCACCGCTCGCGCACGGCGTCCCCACCGGCACCGGGCCGGAACATCGCGCTGTCCACCCCCGGCGTCAGGGCGACCATGCGCGCGCGGGCCGCAGGGGTCAGCGCCTCGGCGATGCGGCTGCGACAGTACTCCCCCAGGTAGGTCAGTACATCGGTACGTTCCCCGATCGCACGCAGCAGGCGGCGCGTTCCCGGGGCCCGGGCCCACCACACCTCGTGCCCGTGGGTGGTCGCCACGATCCGGTGCGCTCCGGCTGCCCGCAGGCGAGGCGCCATCAGCGCCAGCGGCGCCGCCGCACCGAACCAGACCCGGGTGCAGCCCTCGGCCCGGGCCACCTGCGCCGCCCTCCGCCCGATCGCCGGAGTGGGCACCAGCAGCCGGCTGGGGTCACGCACCACCGGGAAGGGCAGGCCCGCGTCGAACTCCCGGTCACCCCGCTGGCGTGCCGTGTACACGATCACGGACTCCGGAGGGAAACGCCGGGCCATGGCGAGGACGAAGGACTCGATCCCCCCGGTACGCGGGGGGAAGTCATTGGTGACCACGAGTACCGGCCCGGTCACCGGTCACCCACCGTTCTTCGCCACGCCCACCAGGTAATCCTGCCAGTGCTGCTCGAACGTGCTCCGGCTCAGGCCGGTCGTGTCCATGAATGCCTGCTGCAGCGCCTGGTCGGCCGACTCCCCCGCGTGCCCGAGCAGGTCGGCCGCGGATGCCTCGCGGTAGAAGGCGACCGCCTCGGCGGTGCCCCCCGCGTGTTGCATCATCATGAACGCCATCCAGGAACCCGCGTAGGCAAGCCCGATGTCCCCCTTGGTCGGATCGAAGTCCGAGGCCGAGGGCAGGTGGGCCGGCACGGTACCCGCACGGACCTGCTTGAGCAGGGACTGGGCGATGACCGCCTTGGACAGGCCGCTGTGCAGGTAGGCGACGTAGTCGGCGAAGCCCTCCTCGGCCCACAGCGGCGGGGTGACCCGGCTCGTGGCGCGCGTGGCCACGTGTGTGAACTCGTGCGTGAGCACCAGCCTGCGGGTGGGGCTGGCGAAGTCGTGCGCGAAGGCCTGGGGATTGACCACCACCCGGTCGGCCGTGCCGCGGGGGGCGCTCGAGGGAACCTCCTGCCCGCTCCAGACCTCCCCGGTGGTCACGGCGGCGAGCTGGTCGAGTCCTGCCGTGCTGGTCCGTCCGAGCACGGTGGCCATCTGCGACAGGCTGCTCGGCACCACCAGGACGACGGTGCGCGGCCACTGCGTGCCCCAGACGGCGTCCACGGCCCGGGCGGCCACGTCCGCGTCCCGGGCGTAGCGGCGGAGTCGCGAACGCTGCCCCACCGGGCCGACGACCAGGCTCCGCTTGCCGGTGACCACCGAGATCGCACCCAGGTCCCACAGGTCCTGGTCCCCCGCGCCGTCCCGGTCGCCGGCGATCAGCCAGGACCCGTTCACCTTGTGGAAGGTCAGCCGCTCGGTGCGGTTGAGCGGGATCACGTCGCTCGTGAAGCGGTAGTCCAACCGCACCTGCACCAGGTAGGCGTCCGTCCCCAGCGCCGCCCGGCGGGCGGAGGGCAACGGCTGGGTGTCGTCGATCACCGTGTAGCCCCAGGTCTCCAGCGGTAGCAGCCGGAGCCGGTCGAACAGGGCCGACTCGTGCGCCCGGAAGGCATTCGCGCCCGGGTCGATCGTGGCCAGCCACCGGGACCGGGAACCTGCGATCACGGCCGCGGCGCGCGCCTTGAGCACCTGCTCGAAAGCGGTGCGCCGTTCGAGTTCCTGGGACTGGGCGGGACGGTCGAGCACCGCCGGGGTCCGCGTCGCGGGGCCGGGCGTGGCGCTGGACGGGGTCAGCAGCGGCAGGGCGTCGTCCCGCAGCCGGGTGACCAGGCCCGCACCCGCGAATCCCACGGCCAGAGCCAGCGCCACCACGGCCGCGAGCAGGCGCAACTGCGAGACGGCTCGGGCACGGGACGCCCGGGCGGCAGCGGCCCGCAGCTCGCCCGGTAGTTGCGGGGGGTACGGCGGGATCTTCGGGGGTGTCGGCTCCAACGGGCCGGGCGGCAGCCCCTCCCCCTGACCGGTCCACACCTCGGGAATCGTCCAGCGTGGTTCCTCAGCGGACCACGGCTGCGGACCTACCTGCCAGGTCGGTCCGGATCCGGCCGAGGGACGAGGGGGAACGGCAGGGACCGGGGCGGTGATCGGGGTCTGCCCACGGGAGTTCCCCCCGGACGACAACCCGTCATCGGGGGGCGTTCCGCCCCCGGAATCGCCGGTCGAATCCTGCCTCACCGCCACAGCCTAAGGCGCCGCGGCCCTGGCGGGGAGAGAAGTCTCTCGACGTGGAGACAGGTTCACTCAGTCGCCACAACGCGTCATCATCGAAGCGTTTCCAGAGGTCAAGTCCATGACCCACAGTCATCCACCGGCGATGGTCGCCGCATCGTCCCTCCGGACGTCACGCACCGACACCGACCTGACTCGGTGACGTCCCACGATGGCACTGCCCTACGGCGACGCTGCCCTACGGACCTCCCGATCGGGAGGTCCGTAGGGCAGGCGAGGCGAGCGGTGCTCGGACGGTGCTCAGGAACGAGCGGGACTCAGAGGTGCACGGCGGCGGTCATCGAGTCGTAGAGCGGAGCGATCTTCACCTTCTCGCTCGGATTCGGCGCGTGGATCATCAGCCCATCGCCGATGTAGATGCCGACGTGGCTGATGGGCGAGTAGAAGAAGACGAGGTCCCCGGGCTCCAGCTCGCTGCGGCTGACCCGCGTGCCGTAGTCGGCCTGCGAGCGCGAGCTGTGCGGCAACGAGACACCGCCCTTGGCCCAGGCCTTCATGGTCAGGCCGCTGCAGTCCCAGCTGCTCGGCCCGTCCGCGCCCCACACGTACGAGTCGCCGATCTGGTCGCAGGCGAAGGCGATCGCCGCGGCCGCCCGGGAGTTCGGTGCCTTGATGGAGACGTCCTGGCACGAGGTGCCCACGGAGCTGCCGCTGTCCCCGCTGCTGCTGCCACTGCTGCTGGAGTCGGACGCAGCGGCGGCCTTCTTCGCGGCGGCGATCGCGGCGCGTTCCTTGGCCCGGCTCACCCGCTCGAGCTCGGCACGCTGGGACGCACGGAGCCGGGACAGCTCGGCCTTGGCCTGGGCGATCATCGAGACGATCTGCTTGCGCGTCTGCTGGATCTGCGCCTCGGCCTTGGCGAGCTGCGCCTGATGGGCGGCCACCTGCGCGGTGTCCTGCTGCAGCTGCGCCTTGGCCGCCTTGAGCCGCTGGATCAGGTCCGCCTCGCGCTGACCCACGCTGGAGGTGAGCCCGTCACGGGCGAGTGCGGCATCGGGGTCGTCGCTGAGGACCAGATCCAGGCCGGAGAGGGCACCGTCGCGGTACACCTCGGCGGCCAACCGTCCCAGGGACTTGCGGGTGCGGTCGATCTGGATCTGTTCCTGGGCGAGGCGGGACTTGGACGCCCCCACCCGCACCTGCAGGCTGGCCAGCTGCTCCTGCAACGCGTCATAGGTCTCGGTCGCCTGGTCGGCCTTCTGCTCCAGGCCGTGCACCCGCGCCTGCACCTGCGCGAGGGTCAGCTGCGGAGTCGCGCCGGCCTGAGGGGCGGAGGCGACGAGACCCGCGGTCAGGGCCAGCGAGCCGACGGCCAGGAAGGTCATCCCGCGGGTGCGCCACCTCGGGACCATCCGGCCGTACCACGACGACGTCAGAGAGCACTGCACCTGTGCGGGGAGGCACTGGAGGCCCTCACGGGCCTGCGACAGCGCAGAACGATGGGACTGCGTGGGACTCGGCACTGGGAGACAGCTCCGTTTCCTCCGGCCCTCGGGCCGCACTGACCTCGGGCCCCATGGGCCACAGAGGCATGCACGCCGACTCCGCACGCACTCCGACAAGCGGCGTCCACGCGATGCCTGTCCTGGTCCTCGAAGGCGGTCAAGCTCCTCCGGGACGGCGCGGTCCTGTTCCGCACCGCGCCCGACGATAGTCGGATCCGCCGCCAGGTCCAACAGACGAGGCCATGGTTCGCCGAATTTGCCGATCGAGTGACCACTCGTCACCCAGAGGAGGTCACCCGGTCAGCCTATTGCGACGAGACCGTCACTGCACGCGACGACGCCGGAACGGCGTGCCGCGAGGGGCGATGCCCACGCTGCTCTTCGCTCCCGCAGGTGCCCCCCTCCGACTGACGCCCCTCCACCCCCGGTCGGAGCCCTCCCGCTCCGATGCTCCGCAGGGGCTCTTCCGCCTCAGCCGGCCACCCGCCCCGTGTGCGTGCCGCCACCCCGACGCCCCGAGGCCGGTGCGGGCACGGCCGGCGGCGGATCGACAGGCAGCAGGCGCAGAGGTGGCACCAGGCCGGAGCCTGCCAACACCGCAAGAGCCGTCTGCTCGGCGCCGTCCAGGTCGATGCCCCCACGCACGGGCGGAGCCCCCAGCAGTACCGAGACCACGCAGTCGCCGCAGTCGCGACCCCGTACCACGCAGGTGTCACAGTCGATGAGCATGACCACTCCCGGATGCTCGTGCCTCCATCGACCGGCCTGGTCGATGTGCTCATGACGGTAGGTGACCCCTCCGACAACTCCGTGCCACGACTTTCGCGGGCGCAGGCGGAGACTCAGACCCGGAAGAGCAGCCGGGCCAACACGGACGAGGGGACCGCCCGCGCGCCCAGGGCCGCCGCTCCGCCCGCGACCTCAGCGTCGCTGGACACCACCACGACGACCCGGCCGGGCGGTTCGGCCCGGACCAGGCGCAGGATCAGCGTGTCCGCGGTGGTACCGGCCTCCGAGAACAGCACCCGGATGCCCCGAGGACGCACGAACCCGCGGGTGTCGGCCTCGGCCCCGTCGAAGCAGCAGGTCACCTCGGCCCCGGTGCGCGCGGCGAGCGCGGTCAGCCCGTCGACCAGCCGCCTGCGCTGCTCGGCCAGGACCAGGGTGTCCCAGACCGTCTTGGTGACGTTGTACCCGTCGACCAGCAGGTGCACGCGGGGAAGGGCGAGCAGGTCCTCCAGACGTGCCGGATCGTCCTGGGCGTAGCCCCGCCCGGGTGGGCCCGCGGAGCCGTCGTCGGCCCGGGCGGTCTCCTCGGCCACCAGATCCGCCGGGTGCAGGCTCGCGGACGGCAGGGCCAGTTCGCGTCGCAGGCCGGTGGCGGCGTCCACGAGGGTGTCCACGAGCAGCCGCAGCCGTGTCTCGGCGAGGGAACGGCCCTCACGTTCGGCGCGACGCAGCAGGTCCGCCCTGGCCTGTTCCTGGTCGGCCCGCTCCACGGCCCGGCGTAGTTCCTCGGCCGCGGCCGACCGCAGCGTCTCCTTGTCGGCGCGTTCCTGGTCGGCCCGCGCCTCGGCGGCCCGGGCGGCGGCCCGGGCACGGTCGGCGTCCGCCCGCAGTCTGCGTGCCTGCCGTCGCAGGGTGGTGATCTCGGTCTCCGCGACCTGCACGGCCTGCTGGGCCTCGGCGAGCCTGCCCCGCAGCACGTCCAGCTCCCCGGTCAGCCGGGCCACCTCCGCGCGGTCCCCGGCTGCCCGCCCCCGGACGTTCCCCTCCCGCTCGGCCTCCCCGACCGCACGGGTGAGTACCTCGGCCAGCTCGGTCCAGCCCGGCGGACGCAGCAGGAAGATCCCGGCCAGCATCTCCCCCGGGTCGGCCGAGGAGGGGTCACGCCCGCGCTCCAGTTCCCCGGCGAGGTCCGGATGCGCCGAACGCCAGGCCGCGGCCACCTGCTGTCGGAACGCCGGATCACGTTCCAGCACGACCGCCAACGGCCCTGCGCCGGCCTGGGCCCGCCTGTTCGGGGCGAACTCCCGCACCCGCCGCAGTGCGGCGGGCACCTCGACCTCGGGCAACCCCCCGAGCACCTGCCCGGCGAGGGCGACCACCCGGTGCCGCACGGATCGCGGCAGGGGGGCAACACTCACCTGGCCTCGCCCCGACCGGCAACCCCGGCCGCCACGTCGCCGGGTTCCGTCGTGCCGTCGGGTCCCGGCACCGCGGTACCGGGTTCCGGTGCGGCCCCCTCGGGTTCCGGTGCCGGAGCACCGGGCCGGGGCACGAGGTCGATCTGGTCGACCGCCGCGCACCAGCGGCAGCGCACCGACTCGACCGTCTCCTCGAGCACGGTCCGCTCCTCCAGCCGGGGGTTCCCGGCCAGGTCGAAGTGGATGAAGTCGACTTCCCGCGCGGTGCGAGTGACGTCGAACCGGGTGAGGTTCCCGCAACTGCGGCACCGCCAGCGGGTGCTGCCGCCCGGCGTGGGTATTCCCATGGCGACCTCCCTGCTCGAAGGGTGACGGCTCCGACACCGGGGTGCGGTGCCGAAGCTCGGTCCGCGACGCGCCCGCCCTAAGGTCCGATGACAGGGCATCGCCGGGGCAGCCTAGTGAGCCCTCCTACGGTCCGCCACGGTCAGCAGCGAGATGTCACCCCTGAGCCGTAGGTTCAGCACTGTGAGCAATCCGACGGGATCGCGTGTCCTCGGGCACGGACCCCCTTCGCCTGCGTCCGCGGATCCGGTCCTTCTGGACACTGCGGCGGGCCCGCTCCCCTCGGACGTCAGCCCCGCGCACCCTGTCCCCCGGGACGTCGCCCTCGCGCCCCCGGTCCCGGCACGTGGGCCTGCGCGCATGGTGCAGGGCACCCTCGACGAGCTCGGCACCCCGCTGTCCGAGGTGACCTTCGTCGTCGTCGACCTCGAGACCTCCGGCGGCTCCCCCGACGAGTCGGGGATCACCGAGATCGGCGCGGTCAAGGTGCGGCACGGAGAGGTCCTCGGCGAGTTCGCGACCCTCGTGAACCCGGGTGCCCCGATCCCTGCCTTCATCTCGGTGCTCACCGGGATCACCGATGCGCTGGTGGCCGAGGCCCCGCGGATCGACGCGGTGCTGCCGACCTTTCTGGAGTTCGCGGCCGGCTGCGTGCTGGTGGCGCACAACGCGCCGTTCGACATGTCCTTCCTCCGCGCGGCCTGCAGGAGCACCGGGCGCTCCTGGCCGGACCCGGACGTCGTCGACACCGTGCGGCTGGCCCGGCACCTGGTCACCGCCGACGAGGCACCGAACCGCAAGCTGGCCACCCTGGCCCGGCTCTTCGGCTCACCGACCGCGCCGGACCACCGCGCGCTCACCGACGCCCGGGCCACCGTGCACGTGTTGCACGCGCTCATCGAACGCATCGGCAACCTCGGCGTGCACTCCCTGGAGGAACTGCGGACCTACACCTCGCGCGTGCCGGCGTCGACCCGGCGCAAGCGGCACCTCGCGGAGGCGCTGCCGCACTCCCCGGGGGTCTACCTCTTCCGGGACGAGCACGACCGGGTGCTCTACGTCGGCACCTCGGTGGACCTCCGCACCCGGGTGCGCAGCTACTTCACCGCGGCCGAGCAACGCAGCCGCATGCGCGAGATGATCGCGCTGGCCACGAGTGTGACCCCGGTGGTCTGCCGGACGCCCCTGGAGGCGCGGGTCCGCGAGCTCCGGCTCATCGCCGAGCACACCCCGCGCTACAACCGGCGGTCCCGGTTCCCGGAACGGGTCCCCTGGCTCAAACTGACGGCCGAGGTCTTCCCGCGGTTGTCGGTGGTGCGCCAGGTACGCGACGACGGCGGCACCTACATCGGGCCGTTCTCGTCGGTGGCGCAGGCCGAGCTGGCCCAGGCCGCGCTCCAGGAGGCGTTCCCGATCCGCCGCTGCACCGGCCGGCTGCCCCGCGCCCCCCGGCCCGGCGCGAGCAGCTGCATCCTGGCCGAGCTGGGTCGGTGCGGTGCTCCGTGCATCGGCGACCAGGACGCCGACTCCTACGCCGAGGTCACCGCCGCGGTACGCGGGGCCATGCGTGGGTCCGCCGAGACCGTGGTGACCGCGGCCCTGGCCAGGGCCGAGTCGTTGGCCGCCCAGGAACGGTTCGAGGAGGCAGCCACCCACCGGGACCGCCTGCTCGCCTTCCTGCACGGTGCCGCACGGAGCCAGCGGCTGGCCCCGCTCGCCGCCATCCCCGAGCTGATCGCCGGAGTGCGGGCACGGGTGGGCGGCTGGGAACTCGTGCTGGTGCGCCACGGCCGGCTCGCCGGCACGACCCTCACCCCGCCGGGCGCTGATCCCCGGCCCGCGGTCGAGGCCCTGCGCAGCACGGGAGAGGTCGTGGCCCCGGCCCCACCCCCGCTCCCGGCCGCGTACCCCGAGGAGACCGAACAGGTACTGAGCTGGCTGGAACAACCCGGCGTGCGGATCATCGAGGTGGACGGCACCTGGGACTGCCCGATCCACGGTGCGGGCCGGGACCGGGCCCGGTTCGGCGCGCCGCGCCCGGCGAGTCCCCCGCATTGGGCGGACGTCCTGCCGAGCTGACCGCCAGGATGTGGGCCAGCGCCGCCCGGGCCGGACAGGTCCCCGGAAGGCGGGGCACGACAGACGAACCGCGCCGGACACGGTCCGGCAGTCACGAGAGCCGGACATGCTCCGGCAGGGACGAGGAGGCAGCGTGATCACCGCGATCGTGCTCATCAAGACCGACGTCGACCGGATCCCCGAGGTGGCCATGACACTGGCCGAGCTCGATGGCGTGGCCGAGGTGTACTCGGTCACCGGGGACGTCGACCTCGTGGCCCTCGTCCGGGTCCGTGAGCACGACGAGCTGGCAGGCGTGATCGCCGACCGCATCGGCAAGATCGGGCACATCCGGGAGACCACGACCTACCTGGCCTTCCGGGCCTACAGCCGGCACGATCTCGAGGCCGCCTTCGACCTCGGGCTCGGGGACGACTGATCCCGGGAGGACCGAGGCCCTCAGGACGGTGACCGCGGATCGTCTCCCGCGGTCACCGGTGACCGGCAGCCGCTGGTAGCGGCAGTCACGGGAAAAGGTACCGGTAGCAGCAGCCGCTGGTAGCGACAGGCACCGGTAGCGGGCGGTCACCGCCGGGAAGCAGCCACCCAGGCGTCCAGGACCCCCGCCGCGGCGCCACCGTCCACCGAGGCGGCGGCCTCGACCAGGGTCACGGAGAGCCGCTCGGCCAGCGATCCGGTGCCGCCGCGCCCGGCCGCGACCAGGGCCCCGGCAGCGTTGAGCAGCACGGCATCCCGCACGAACCCCCGCTCGCCGGCGAGCAGGTGACGCACCACGTCGGCGTTGTGCCGGGCGTCCCCACCCCTCAGGTCGGCCAGGGTGGCGCGGGGCAGCCCCAACGCCTGCGGGTCGACGACCTCCTGGTGCACGGTGCCGTCCGAGACCACCCACACCCGGGACACGGTCGTCGTGGACAACTCGTCCAGTCCGTCGTCCCCGTGGAAGACCAGGGCCGACGTGCCGCGGTCGGCGAGCACGCCGGCCATGAGCGGTGCCATCCGCGGGTCGCCGACGCCGATCGCGGCCGCCTCGGGCTGGGCCGGGTTGGTCAGCGGGCCGAGGAAGTTGAACGCCGTCGCCACCCCCAGCTCACGCCGCACGATCGCGGTGTGCCGCATCGCGGGGTGGAACACCTGGGCGAAGCAGAAGGTGATGCCCACCTCGTGGGCGAGCTCGGCCACCCGATCGGCGGACAGGTCGAGGCGCAGGCCGAGCGCTTCGAGCACGTCGGCCGCCCCCGAGGACGAGGAGGCGGCGCGGTTGCCGTGCTTGACCACCCGCAGGCCGGTCCCCGCGACCACGATCGCGGCCATGGTCGAGATGTTCACCGAGTGCGACCGGTCGCCGCCGGTGCCGACGATGTCCACGGCCGGACCGTCGACCTGGATGCGCACCGCATGCCGCAGCATCACGTCGACCAGGCCGGACAGCTCGTCCACGGTCTCGCCCTTGGCCCGCAGTGCGACCAGGAACCCCGCGATCTGCACCGGGGTCGCCGATCCGGTCATCACCTGGTCCATCGCCCAGGCGGTCTGCGTCCGGTCCAGGTCCTTGCCGGCCAGGGCCGAGGCGATCAGGTTCGGCCAGGTCGGGGCGGCCTCGGCGGCGGTGGGTCCGGGGGCCGGGACGGTCGTCATGATCGGATCACTGCTCCAGGCGGCGGCGGGCGAGAGTGGCCAGGGACTGCGCGAGCACGAGCGGGTCCAGCGGGGCGGCGACCGCCAGGTCGGCACCGGACCAGGTGGCCAGCCACGCGTCCTGGGCACGACCGGTCAGCACGAGCACCGGGGGGAACTCACCGGACGCGACGTGCCGGGAGGAGGCGCCCGGCGCCCCGGTCACCGGGCGACCGGGACGGAACTCGTCCCGCAGCTGCTTGCACAGGCCGAGACCGCCCACCGGGGTGGCCTCGCCGTCGAGCACCAGCAGATCCAGTCCCCCGGCGTCCACCTGCGCGATCACCGCGGCGGCGGTGGCACACTCGGTCCACTCGACCACGGGCAGGTCCGCGGCCGGCCGGGTGCCGATCGCCAACCGCACCTGGGTCCGGGTGTCGACGTCGTCGCTGTAGAGCAGCACGCGCAGCGCGCGCTGCGGAGCCGACACTCCGTCACCGGACTGGATCGTCGTGCTCGTCATCCGTGGTCTCCGACCTGCTCGGCGCTGCGGCGGCCCCGGGGCCGGGGCGTCCTGGATGCGGACCGCGGACCACCGTGCACGGCGGCCGCCCACGATCTCGCAGCGATGGTAGCGCGGCACCCGCCGCCGGTCCCGGCACCTGCCCGGCTCCGGTGGGGCAGGCGGTAGTGGCGGCGCGGTGACCGCGCCACGCCGCCTGAAATACCACGGTCGACCCGAATACCCGGCGGCCCGGGAATTGATGGCTGCGCCGAGCGGAGGATCTCCTGAGACGAACGGTCACGATCGGCGGGATCGCCCGGTCGCCGTAATAATGGCGCCCGTGGCCCATGCTCCCGTTCTCGACCGACCACGCCCGGTCGTCAACAGGCCGAACCCGGTACAGGTCGGCACCATCCTCTGGCTCGCCAGCGAACTCATGTTCTTCGCCGGCCTGTTCGCCATGTACTTCACCATCCGATCGGTGCGACCCGATCTGTGGGCGACCCAGCCCGCAAAACTTCACGTCTGGTATTCGGCGGGCAACACGATCATTCTCGTGCTGAGTTCCGCCTGGTGTCAGATGGGGGTTTTCGCGGCTGAGCGCTTCCAGCCCCGACGGCGTGGGAAGTGGTACAAGATCTGGGAACGCACCGGCCCCTGGTGGCCGGTGTGGCGCAACCGCGACCTGACGAACTGGGGCATGCAGGAGTGGTTCGTCCTCACCTATCTGTCGGGATCGTTGTTCGTCGCGGGGCAGGTCTACGAGTACGCCCAGTTGACCAGCGAACACGTCACCATCTCCTCGGACGCCTACGGGTCGGTCTTCTACCTGACGACCGGGTTCCACGCCCTGCACGTGACCGCGGGGCTCATCGCCTTCCTGCTGATCATCGGCCGCAGCTTCGCCGTCCGCCGGTTCGGGCGGGCCGAGGCCACCAGCGCCATCGTCACGTCCTACTACTGGCACTTCGTGGACGTGGTCTGGATCGGCCTGTTCGCCGTCATCTACCTGCTGCAGTGAGGCGAACGTGATCATCCACACCTTCCCCGCAACCGCCACCCCGGGCCTCGCCCCCGCGACCGGGCGCGACACCCTTCGCCCGCAGCCGGCATGCGATCCGCGCCCTGGAGGACGACCGTGAGCAGACGCGCCGCGCTCAGGCGGCACCCCCTGGCCCGCCTCGTCGTCCTGGTGCTCGGACTCGTCGCGGCGGGATCGGGATACACGGCGGTGGCCTCGCAGGTGGCCACGGCGTCCCCGGCCTCGACCTCCTCGGTGGCCGAGGGACACCGGTTGTTCCTGGCCAACTGTTCGACCTGCCACGGTGTCAACGCCCAGGGGCGGGACACGGCGCCGTCCCTGGTGGGGGTGGGCGCCGCGGCGGTCGACTTCCAGGTGGGCACCGGCCGCATGCCCGCCCAGTCCACCGGACCGCAGGTCCCCCGCCGTCCCCAGCCGCAGTTCACCGCGCAGCAGATCCAGGACCTCGCCGCCTACGTCGCCTCCCTCGCCCCGGGCCCGGCGGTGCCCGACGCGGCGGCGGTGGACGCCTCCGGCAGTGATCCGTCCCGCGGCGGCCTGATCTTCCGGACGAACTGCGCCATGTGCCACAACTACGCCGGCAAGGGCGGCGCGCTCACCAACGGCAAGTACGCACCGAACCTGTCCTCGACCACACCCACGCACATCTACGAGGCGATGCTCACCGGCCCGCAGTCCATGCCGGTGTTCGCCGACTCGACCATGGACCCGCAGTCCAAGCGGGACATCATCGCCTACCTCGAATCCGTCCGGTCCACCCCGAGCCCGGGCGGCTGGTCGCTCGGTTCCCTGGGACCGGTCCCCGAAGGGCTGGTGGCCTGGGTTCTCGGCCTGGGCCTGCTCATCGGATGCGCGGTGTGGCTCGGAGCGAGGGCGTCGTGAACGAGGACGCCGGTCACGAGGGAACGGAGCGCGCGATGGCCCGCGACGAGCAGGCGGCCCCGCAACGCCACGAGGGGACCGCTCCCCCGCCGGAGGCAGCCACCCACCTGCCGGAGGCACCCGCCCGCCCGTCGGAGGCAGCCGACAGGGCGTACCGGGAGTCGTCCCACCGCTCCGAGGCGTCCGCCGACGAGGCCGGGCCGGATCGCTTCGGCGATACCGGGCTCCCCCCGCACCGCCTGCGCCGCACCGACACCGACCCCCGGGCGGCGAGACGGGCAGAACTCCAGGTCGCCGCCCTGTTCGCCCTGTCCGTACTGGGGACGCTCATCGCGACGACCAGCTACTTCCTGATCGGTGCGGAGAACCCCTCGGACGCGCTGACCCACCTCGACCGGGTCCACGGCACCACTCTCGGCGTCGGGCTCGGGCTCTTCCTGGCCCTGTTCGGGCTCGGGGCCGGGGCCGTGCACTGGGCGAAGACCCTCATGTCCGACGAGGAGCGCGTCGAGCAGCGCCATCCGCAACGGGGCACGGATGCCGAGCGGGACGAGGCGGTGCGCATCCTGCGCGAAGGGGCCGCCGAGTCCGGTCTGGGCAGGCGCCCGCTCATCCGCAACACCCTGCTCGCGGCCGCCGCCGTCCTGCCCGTCCCCGCGGTCGTGATGCTCCGGGACACCGGGCCGCTGCCGGGCAAGGACCTCGCGACGACCTACTGGGCCAAGGACCGTCATCTGGTGCGGGACCCCGAAGGCGGCCGGGTGCGTGCCACCGACCTGGAGCTCGGCTCGGTCGTGCACGTCATGCCTGAGGGTGTCGACACGCTGCCGGACGCGACGGAGGAGCGGGCCAAGGCCGCGGTGCTCCTGATCCGACTGAAGCCCGAGGAACTCGACGAAAAGGCCCGCACCGGCGCGTACCAGGGAATCGTGGCCTACTCCAAGATCTGCACCCACATGGGCTGCCCGGTCGGCCTGTACGAGCACACGAGCCATCATCTGCTCTGCCCGTGCCACCAATCCACCTTCGACGTGACGCGCAACTGTTCGGTGATCTTCGGCCCGGCACCGCGACCGCTGCCACAACTCCCGTTGGCCGTGGACGACTCCGGGTATCTCGTCGCCGCGGACGGCTTCGGCGAGAGCGTCGGACCGAGCTACTGGGAGCGGTGATGAGCGAGACGACCGACCAGGGTCCCCGGACCACCGCACCGGGACGCGGGGCACGAGCCGCCGCCGGGACCGGGAACTTCCTCGACGAGCGGCTGGGCGCCAGCAAGGTCGTGAAGAGCTTCGCCCGCAAGGTGTTCCCCGACCACTGGTCGTTCATGCTCGGCGAGGTCGCCCTCTACAGCTTCCTGATCCTGCTGCTCACGGGCGTCTTCCTGACCTTCTTCTACGTGCCGAGCACCGACCCGACCGTCTACACCGGCAGCTACCCGGCCGAGGCGGGCCAGACGGTCTCGCGGGCCTACGCCTCGACGCTGCATCTGTCCTTCGACGTCCGGGGCGGGTTGTTGATCCGCCAGATCCACCACTGGGCGGCGCTGATCTTCGTGGCGGCGATCGTCACCCACATGTTCCGGGTGTTCTTCACCGGGGCCTTCCGCAAGCCCCGGGAACTCAACTGGGTGGTCGGCAGCGTCATGGCCCTCCTGGCGATCGTCGAGGGCTTCGCCGGCTACTCGCTGCCGGACGACCTGCTCTCGGGCACCGGCCTGCGCATCGCGTACAGCATCATCCTGTCGATCCCGCTGGTCGGCAGCTACCTCGCGTTCTTCGTGTTCGGAGGCCAGTTCCCGGGGGACAGCTTCATTCCCCGGCTCTACACGATCCACGTGCTGCTCATCCCCGGGATCTTCCTGGCCCTGATCACCGCACACCTGGTGATGGTCGTCGTGCACAAGCACACGCAGTACCCGGGCCCGGGACGCCGCAACGACAATGTGGTCGGCTACCCGCTCTACCCGGTCTACCTCGCCAAGGCGGGGGGCTTCTTCTTCCTCGTCTTCGGCGTGACCACTCTGCTGGCCGCGCTGTTCCAGATCAACCCGATCTGGTCCTACGGCGCCTACGACCCCTCGCCCGTGTCCGCCGGCGCCCAGCCGGACTGGTACATGGGCTTCCTCGACGGCGCGGTGCGGCTCACCCCGGGCTTCCTGGAGTTCTCCGTGGCCGGGCACCCGGTGTCGCTGAACATCCTGCTTCCGGCGGTCCTGCTGCCCGGCCTGCTGACGAACCTGCTCGTCCTCTACCCGTGGCTGGAGTCCTGGGTCACCCGTGACCGCCGCGAACACCACCTGGCGGACCGCCCGCGCAACGCACCGGTCCGCACCGGCATCGGCGTCATGGCGATCACCTTCTACGTGTTGCTGTGGATCAGCGGGGGCAACGACATCCTCGCGGTCCTGCTGCACCTGTCGATCAACGAGATCACCGACGGGCTGCGCGTACTGATCGTGGTGCTGCCGCCGATCGCCTTCCAGATCACCAAGCGGATCTGCCTGGGCCTGCAACGGCACGACCGGGAGCGGGTGCTGCACGGCCGGGAGACCTCCCGCGTGTTCCGCACCGAGGACGGCGAGTACTTCGAGCTGCACGAGCCCCTGGCCCCCGAGCAGCGCTGGATCCTCGTCCAGCACGAGAGCTACCGGCCCATCGAGCCGGCCCCCGGCTCCGGCCGGGTGGCACGGGTCCGTGCGGCGTTGTCCCGGTTCTACTTCGAGGACCGGGTCGAGACGGTCACCCCTGCGGAACTGGCCGCGGCCCACCGCGGCGAGCGGGAACAGGAACTCGGCTCGACGAGCAGCGCGCCGATCGCGGTCGCCGGCAGCGGGGGTCGCTGAGACACCCGCTCCGGCCCAACCGGGCTCGGGCGTCCCGTGGTCCCGGGGCTCGTTCCGCCATGCCGGGCAGGAGGTCAGGTGGGCGGCGGGGAGAAGACGTCCCGGGCGGTGACCACCGCGGTGTCCGATCCGGCGTTGTCGACCCGCTCGCGCGCGGCGACCAGGTAGCGGACCGAATCCGGGTCACCTCCGGCGGCCATGACCTTGCGCCGGAGGTCATGGACCAGCCGGAGGGCATCCACACGGCGACTCCACTTCACCTCCCCCATCAGGGACGGACGTCGAGCCCGCCCGGACAGGCCGAGGAGATCGATCTCGTCCTGTCCCTGGCTGGTCCACCAGGGGCCGATGGCCACGACGTCCCGGGTCAGGAATCCGGCGGCGCACTCGCGGCGCACGTACCGCAGCACGGTGTCCTCCCAGGGACGACCGAGGTGATCATCGAGGCTGTCGAGCAGTACCCCGAGGATGGATTCGCCCAGTCCCCGGTCGATCTCGGCCCGGTGACGGCTGAGCAACCCGAGATGGAAGGCCAGGAAGTTGTCCGCGATCCGGTACAGGCGCCGCCGGGATCGGGCCGGGTCCTCGGTGACCGGCACGAGTCGCTCGACCAGGCGCAGATTGATCAGGCGATCGAGGGTACGGGTGGGTTCCGTCCCGACCCAGTTCTTGATCTCACTGTGTCGGGTCTGTCCGGCGGCGATGGTGTGGAGTACCGCCCCGGGCAGCTCTCCCGGCTCGGCCTCGGTCGCCAGGACCAGATCGCCCTCGCCGAGCAGGGGGGCCGCGGGGTGGCAGGCGAGGCGCCCGAGGTTCTCCCGCACGTCCAGGGCCGGATCCCACCAGCTGAGGTAGAGGGGCATACCCCCGAGGCGGCCGTACACCAATGCCTGGTCGGCAGGGGACAACCCCGGCAGGAGGAGAGCGGCCTCCCACGGTTCGAAGGGGTGGACCTGCAGTCGCAGGTCGAACCGGCCGAAGAGGGGTGCCCGCTCCTCCTGGAGGGCCTGCATGCTGCGC
This sequence comes from uncultured Kineosporiaceae bacterium, assembly GCA_964583765.1. Classification (GTDB taxonomy): domain Bacteria; phylum Actinomycetota; class Actinomycetes; order Actinomycetales; family Kineosporiaceae; genus CAZOWW01. The sequence continues at coordinate 12,781 of CAZOWW010000021.1, read as the reverse complement.
GCCGCCGAGCCGCACAGCAAAAGGCGCAGTTGCGTGCGTCCGGCGACCCGGTCGAGGAACGCCCGCAGCACCCCCGCGAGTTCGGGTGACGTGCGTTCCAGTTCGGGGTACTCGTCCAGCACCAGCAGCAGGGGCTCGTCCGCCGCCGCCAGGGCAAGGTGCTCCAGGGCGTCGTCCCAGACCGCGCCGTGCCGGCACCCCCACCTGCCCAGGACCTCCCAGGGCCTGGGCCTCCTGCGGGAACCCCGACGCCCAGGTCACCGTCGGATCGGGGCTCGAGCAGGACCGCCCGCACCGGATCGGTGCGGGCGGCTCAGTGCACCTGTCAGCTGCCTGCGGCCCAACTGCTGAAGGACATGTTCCAGGCGGTGTACCCGTTGCCCCACTCCAGCTTGCGCTTGCTGCCGGTGTAGACGACCACGTCACCGACCTTGGAGTGCTCGTAGAGCCACTGCGCGTTGGCCAGGCTCATGCCGGTGCAGCCATGACTCACGTTCGCGTGCCCCTGGTACGCCACGGACCACGGCGCAGCGTGCAGGAACTCGCCGGTGAAGGTCAGGCGCATCGCGAACTTGACGTCCTTGATGTTGTAGTACTCAGGATCCTTGGGGTCGACACCGGTCGTCGCGGCGTCCATGTTCCTGCTCAGTTCCCGACTGATGATCACCTTGATGCCGGTGCGGGTCTCCAGGCCCGGCTTGCCGGTGGTGACCGGCAGCACCTTGACCACCTTCCCGGCCACCCGCATGGTCAGGGTGTGCTTCTTCATGTCGACCGTGTCGATCACGGAGGAGCCGATCGTGAACCCGTGGGTGAAGGCTCGCCGTCCCCAGACCCCAGGGGAGACCTCCACGTCGGCCAGATCGGCCTTGACGACGACCTTCGTACCGCTGGTCCAGTAGTTCTGCGGGCGCCACTGGATCTCCTCCGACGAGAACCACCGCCAGGCGCCGGTGACGGCGGGCGTCGTGGTCACGCTGAGCGCCTTGACCACCGCATCGCGGTTCTTCAGGGCGACGGCGTGGGAGAAGTCGATGATGACGGGCATGCCCACGCCCACGGTCCAGCCGTCGCCCGGAGTGATCGCCGCGGAGACGCGGGAGGAGGGCTTCAGGGTGGTGAACTTCGAGCTGAACTGCTGGACCTTCCCGTCCGTGTCCGTGGCCTGCGCCTGGACCGTGTAGGTCGTGGCGCTCGACAGGTGGCCGGTGCTGGTCCAGGAGGTGTTCTGGTCGCCGAGCGCACCGTCCAACACGGTGCCTCCGGGCGAGCGCACCTCGACCTGGCTCAGGGTGCCCGAGCCCACCTTCACCACGACGGGTTCGTCGAGACGCACATGCTTGGTGTCGGCCTCGGGGCTCACCTGGAATCCGACGTCGGAGGCGGAGTCAGTGGTGGCGACGGATCCTCCGTCGGAGCCGGCGGTGGCGGAGGACGCCGAGCCGTCGACGGTGGAGCCGGCCGGGCCGCCGGTTCCTTGGGACGTGGAGCCGCACCCGCTCAGAGTCAGAGCGAGGGCGACACCGGCGACTAGCCAGATCTTGGACACGGCCGCGAACAACTCCTCGGGACCACAAGGCCCCCCTCGGTAACAGGTCACTCTCTAAGACGCTCGGGGAGCCCGTTCGGATGCATCCCCGGATGGCCCTTCCAAAAGATAGGTCCTCCAGCGGGGCGAGGGCCCGTCGAGGGAACACCAGGACGTCACGAAATGACCACGACCGCCCGCAGGACGTGCCGCGTCGTCCGCTCGCACACGGTGCGTCCCGATACCTGACCGGAGGTGCCCAATGCCCTCGTGACGAGCGCCACGGACCGGCCGCGATGTCAGTGCGTGTGCTCCCCGCGGTAGTACTCGAACACCCACCCCCAGAGCGCGATCGCCCCGAACCCGACGCCGATCAGGGAGAGCCACAGGCCGACGGCCAGGCCCGCGAAGATCGCGGCGCTGGCGAGGCCGAGCGGCAACGGCCACCAGGAGTAGGGGGCGAACGACCCGATCTCCCCGGCGCCGACGGCGATCTCCGCGTCCGGGTCGTCCTCGGGGCGCGGGTCGATCCGCTGGGAGGTGACGAGGAGATATCCCGCGATCAACGCGGCGAGACCGCTCGCGAGGTAGAGACCGGTCGCCCCCACCGGCTCGCCCCAGCCGGTCACGACCCCGTACACGGTGGCCACCGTGGCGAAGAACGCCACGCCCAGGCCGAAGACCAGGGTCTCGATCTTCATGTCTGCCTCCTCACGCCGGTCGACCTCCTCACCGCTCCGGCCCGGCGGTTCCGGGTTCCCGCCCTCGGGATACGGCACCGGCGGACGGCCCGTTCGCGCCCCCCGGACCCGGCGGTCCGGCGACCTGTGCCTCCAGCGGGTAGTGGAGATCGAACGCCGGTCGTTCGGAGCGGATCCGCGGCAGGGTGACGAAGTTGTGCCGCGGAGGCGGGCAGGACGTCGCCCACTCCAGGGAGTTCGCGAAGCCCCAGGGATCGTCCACGGTGACCGGGGTCCCGCGGCGGGCGGTGAGGAACACGTTCCACAGGAACGGCAGCATCGAGAGCGCCAGGATCGCCGCACCCACGGTCGAGATCTGGTTGTAGAGGGTGAACCCGTCCTCGGGCAGATAGTCCGCATAGCGGCGTGGCATGCCCTCGACGCCCAGCCAGTGCTGGATCAGGAAGGTCGTGTGGAATCCCACGAAGGTCAGCCAGAAGTGCCAGCGTCCCAGTCTCTCGTCGAGCATGCGCCCGGTGAACTTCGGCCACCAGAAGTAGAACCCGCCGAACATGGCGAAGACGACCGTGCCGAAGAGCACGTAGTGGAAGTGGGCGACCACGAAGTAGCTGTCGGAGAGCTGGAAGTCGAGTGCGGGAGAGCTCAGGATGATCCCGGTGAGGCCACCGAACAGGAAGGTGACCAGAAATCCCAGGCTCCAGAGCATCGGGGTCTCGAAGGTGATCGAGCCACGCCACATGGTGCCGATCCAGTTGAAGAACTTCACCCCGGTGGGCACCGCGATCAACATGGTCATGAAGGAGAAGAACGGCAGCTCCACCTGACCGGTCACGAACATGTGGTGCGCCCAGACCGTCATCGACAACCCGGCAATGGTGATGGTCGCGAAGACCAGTCCCTTGTACCCGAAGATCGGCTTGCGGCTGAACACGGGCAGGATCTCCGTGACGATGCCGAAGAACGGCAACGCGACGATGTAGACCTCGGGATGCCCGAAGAACCAGAAGAGGTGCTGCCAGAGCACGGGCCCGTAGTTGGCCGAGTCGAACACGTGGGCGCCGAGCTTGCGGTCGGCCCCCAGGGCGAGCAGGGCCGCGGCCAGGGGCGGGAAGGCCATGAGCACCAGGATGCTGGTGATCAGGACGTTCCAGGTGAAGATCGGCATCCGGAACATGGTCATCCCCGGTGCCCGCAGGCACACGACGGTCGTGATGAAGTTGACCGCGCCGAGGATGGTGCCGAAGCCGCCCAGCGCCAGGCCGAACACCCACAGGTCCGGTCCCAGCCCCGGGGAGTAGGTGGCGTTCGACAGCGGCGCGTAGGCGAACCAGCCGAAGGCGGCCGCACCCTGGGGCAGCAGGAAGCCCGTGACGGCGATCAGGCCCCCGAACAGGAAGAACCAGAACGCGAGCATGTTGAGCCGCGGGAAGGCGACGTCGGGCGCACCGATCTGCAGCGGCATGATCACGTTGGTGAAGCCGGCGAACAGCGGGGTCGCGAAGAGCAGGAGCATCACCGTGCCGTGCATGGTGAACAGCTGGTTGTACTGCTCCTTGCTCTGCACGATCTGCAGACCGGGCTCGAAGAGCTCGGCCCGCATCACCAGCGCCATCAGCCCGGCGAGCAGGAAGAACAGGAACGAGGCGATCAGGTACATCTGACCGATCACCTTGTGGTCGGTCGACGTGAGCCAGCGCACCACGGTCGAACCCCGGCGCCGGGGCACCGGTCGGCTCAGTACCGGTGCGGGGATGCTCAGCTCGGTCATCACAGACTCCCGGTGGTGGGTACGGCACCGGAGGCGCCCGTGGGCGATGGCCCGCTCTCCCGCCCGGGTACGGCCGGGGCCCGGCCCAGGTCGGGACCCAGCTGTCCGACCTGCCCGGCGACACGCAACCGGTCGAGCTCGGCCCGGTAATCGGCGGCGCTGACCACCTTCACCGTGAACAGCATCTCGGAGTGGTACTCCCCGCAGAGTTCCGCGCACTTGCCCGCGTAGGTGCCCACGCGCTGCGGCACGATCTGGAAGGAGTTGGTGATCCCGGGGATCACGTCCATCTTGTAGAGGAAGGCCGGGATCCAGAACGAGTGGATCACGTCCCGGGAGGTGAGGGTGAACTCCACCCGCTCGTTCACCGGCAGGTAGAGCACGGGCAGTTGCGTCTCGACGCCCGGACGGCCGGTGAGGTCGGCCTGCACCCCGGACTCGTAGACCCCCGCGTCGAGGTAGTTGAAGTCCCAGGACCACTGCTTCGCGACCACCCCGATCCGCACCTGCGGCTTCGTGGTGGTGTCGGCGATCGCGGCCTGGTCGCGGGCGGTGTAGTAGAAGAGCACCGCCACCATGATCAGCGGCAGGATCGTGTAGAGGATCTCCAGGGGAAGGTGGAACCGCACCTGCGGCGGCAGTCCCTCGTCGGCACGCCGGCGCCGGTACACCACGACGCACCAGATGGTCAGCCCCCAGACCAGCAGCCCGACGAGCAGGGCCGCGATCCAGGAACCGTTCCAGAGATCGACGATCCGTCCGGTCTGGTTCGTGGTGTCCCGGTCCGGGGCGGGCAACCAGCCCCGCCGCAGCGTTCCGCTGCACCCGCTCAGCGCCAGCGGCAGGACGAGCGTCCCCAGCAGGGTGACGCGCCGGGCCACCCGCCCACGAATCCGCGGGTTCCGTGGACCGGGAGCGGGCTCTTCCGACCGGGTGGGAACGGTTTCCGCGAACCGGATGGGGTACCTCGCCGTGGCGGACCCGGTGAGGTGATCCGCCGGGGCGGGCGCCGGATCCGGGCCCGGGCCCGGCACGTCCCGGGCTCCCGCGTGCGCTGCCAACGGCGTCCTTCCGGGTCGGCCCCTCGCGCGCGGCAGCCCTCGGGGACGTTGGTCCTTGACGGTTGAACGATATAGCGAAGTCCCCCGAACGGCCGCTCGACGACCGACCGGACGACCGGTGAGCGGCACATCCGGGCGCCGGAAGGCCTGTCGAAGGCTCTACCGTCGATACATGGCGGCGACTCCAGGTCTCCCGAGCTCCTCCGAACCTCCCGTTCCCGAGGACCGCCCCGCACCGGGGCCTCCCCGGCGGGTGTTCCTCGACGCCGCAACGGTCGCCCCACCCCATCCCGTGGCACGGCAGGTGCTGCTCGCCGCCCTCGACGAGGGCTGGGCCGACCCCCGCCGCCTGCACCACGAGGGACGGCGCGCCCGGCAGCTGCTGGACGGCGCCCGCGAGGCGATCGCCGCCGTGTTCGGCGCGCGCACCGAGGAGATCACCTTCACGGCCTCGCACACCGCCGCGGTGCATGCGGGGATCCTCGGGGTGCTGCGGGCCCGGCGCCGCGTCGGCACCCGCGTGGTGACCTCGGCCGTGGAGCACTCGGCGGTGCTGCAGGCCAGCTCCTTCGACCAGGCCGAACCGGTACGGGTCACGGTCGACCACGACGGGGTGCTGAACCTGCCGGCGTTCGGGGCCGCGGTGTCCGCCCCGGGCACCGCGCTGGCCTGCCTGCAGAGCGCGAACGGTGAGCTCGGCACGCTGCAGCCGGTGGCCGAGGCGGCGGCGCTGTCGGCGCCCGTGCACGTCCCGCTGCTCGTCGACCACGCCACGGCCGCCGGTCACTCCCCCACTCCGCCCGGCTGGCAGCTGCTCACCGCCGACCCCCGGTCCTGGGGCGGGCCGGGCGGCCTCGGCGTGCTCGCCATCCGCGCCGGCACACCCTGGCTCTCGCCGGCACCCGAGCACGAGGGCACCGAGCAGCTCCCCGGCGACGTCCCGGTGCCGCAGGCGCTCGCCGCGGCGGCCTGTCTGCAGGCGGTGTCCGCGGAACAGGAGCATCTGGACGAGGTGCGCCGGGAACTGGTCGACCGGATCCGCCACGCGATCGCCGCCATCCCGGACACCGAGGTCTTCGGACCGGTCCACGCGCGGCTGCCGCACGTGGCCACCTTCTCCTGCCTCTATCTGGACGGCGAGACGCTCGTGCGCGAACTCGACGCGCTCGGGTTCGCGGTGGGCTCCGGGTCTGCCTGCACCACCGCGGCCGGAGAACCCAGCCACGTCCTGGCCGCGATCGGGGCACTCACCCACGGGAACGTCCGGATCGGGCTGCCCACCCAGGTGGACCCGGCCGGGGTGAACGCCTTCTGCGCCGCGTTGCCCGGGCTGGTGCGGCGTATCCGCGAGCAGCTCGGGGTCGACGAGCTGTGAACGGCCCGACGTCCGACCCTGCTCCGCCTGCGGGGACGTCCCGGGCGCTGGAGGTGTCCTCACCGCCGGAGCGGGGAGCCCACCACGGTGAGGTACGCGTGGACGCGGTGGGACTGCTCTGCCCGCAACCCGTGATCCGGCTGGCCTCGGCCGCGCGAGCGCACCCGGCCGGGACCGTACTTGCGGTGTACAGCACCGACCCCGCCTCCGGCCCGGACGTCGCGGCCTGGTGCCGCATGCGAGGGCACGAGCTCCTCGACCAGGTGCCGGTACCGTCGGCGTCGAGCACCGCGCAGGAACAGGTCACCGCTCAGGAACCGGCCACGGTCCCGGTTCTGGTCAGCCGAGTGCGGCTGCGAGGAGCGCCGTCGGCAGCGGCAGGGTGAGCGCGGCGTCCAACCGGCGCAGGTAGGCCTCCCGCGGCACCGAGACGGCCCCGAGGGAGGCGAGGTGGTCGGTGCACCACTGGACGTCGAGGAGCCGCCGCTCCTCGCGCCCGGCGCCCAGCAGCCCGACGAGCGCCACCAGTGCCGCCTTCGAGGCATCGGTCTCCCGGTGGAACATGGACTCCCCGGCGAAGAGCCCGCCCACCGCCACGCCGTAGAGCCCGCCCACGAGCTCGCCGTCCCGCCAGGACTCCACCGAGTGCGCCCAGCCCAGACCGAAGAGGCGGCAATAGGCCTGCCGCATCCGGGGAGTGATCCACCGCCCGGTCCGCCCCGGGTCCGCGCAGGCGTCGAGCACGTCGGTGAAGGCGCTGTCCACGCGGATCTCGAAGCGGCGCAGCGAGCGCCGCAGGGACTTGCTCACCCGCAGCCCGTCCAGGGGGAGGATCCCCCGAGGATCGGGGGACCACCAGCCCAGCGGGCCCCGTCCGTGGCGTCCGAGTCCCATCGCGAACACGCCGCAGCGATATCCGGCCAGCAATGTCCCCGGCTCCAGATCGGCGCCGATCCCGATCAGGTCCTCCCCCGGCGCAGCACGCGAGAGGTCGAAGGAGAAGCGACTCGGTGCGGGCTCGACCGGCCCCGTCCCGAGTGGATGCCTGAGCACCGTGGCCATCCTCGCGTCAGGTCGTCGACGGACGCCCACCGTCGCGGACCTTCCTCCGGTGGGCGCGGGCACCGCCCCGCGGCATCATCCCCGGTGGGACGCCACCACGCCAGCGACCGCGACCAGATGCGGCCGGACGAGTGCCGCGGCCTCGTCGCCGTAGGTCGCACCCAGCCGGGCGAGGAAGCCCTCCGGATCCACCGTGTAGTCCTGGCAGCCGACGGTCTCGATCACCTGTGTCGCCAGGGTCGAGCCCACCTGCGCGCAAGTGGCCAGGTCCAGTCCCCAGGACAGGCCCGAGAGGAACCCGGACCGGAAGGCGTCCCCGACCCCGGTCGGGTCGGCGACCTGCCGGGCGGGAACCACCGGCACGGTGATCCGGGTGCCGTCCGCCGAGTCGATCACGACGCCGTCGGCGCCGTGGGTGGTCACCCGCACCCCGACCCGGGCGAGCACGTCCGCATCCGTCCACCCGGTCTTGCGACGGATGAGCTCGGCCTCGTAGTCGTTGCTGAACAGGAAGCGGGCGCCGTCCACCAGTTCCCGCACCCGCTCGCCGTCCGACCAGGCCAGCTGCTGCGAGGGGTCGGCCGCGAACGGGACGCCCAGCGCCAGGCACTCCCGGGTGTGCCGGATCATGGCCTCGGGATCGTTGGGACTCACCAGCACGAGATCGACGCCCTCCGCCAGCAGCGGGGCGAGGGCGATCTCCCGGGCCGTGGTCATGGCCCCGGCGTAGAACGAGGCGATCTGCGCCTCGTCCCGGTCGGTGGTGCACATGAACCGGGCCGTGTGCTGGTTCTCGTCGACCAGGACGCCCGAGCAGTCGACCCCGGCCGTCTCGAGCCAGATGCGGTACTCGTCGAAGTCGGGGCCGACCGCGCCGACCAGGAGCGGCCGCAGGCCGAGACCGGCCAGGCCGAACGCGATGTTCGCGGCGACTCCACCCCTGCGCACCCGCAGGTCGGTGACCAGGAACGACACGGAGATCTTGGTGTCCTGCCCGGTGACGAGGTTCTCGGCGAAGTGGCCGTCGAACGACATCAGGTGGTCGGTGGCAATGGATCCGGTGACAGCGATACGCACGAGGATCGAGCGTACCGGGACACCGTTCCCGTACCGGACGTGGCAGGCCGACTCCGCGGTCTCCGCTCGGGGACCGTGGTCGCGGACCGGGCGCACCAGGACGCCGGAAAGCCCGCGGACCCCGGAGGCGACCCCGGGATCCGCGGGCTTCCTCCGGATCAGTGGAAGCTGTCTCCGCAGGCGCAGCTGCCGCCCGCATTGGGGTTGTCGATGGTGAACCCCTGCTTCTCGATCGTGTCCGCGAAGTCGATCGTGGCGCCCTCGAGGTAGGGGGCGCTCATCCGGTCGACGACCACCTGGACGCTGCCGAACTCACGCACCAGGTCACCGTCGAGGGTGCGCTCGTCGAAGTAGAGCTGGTAGATCAGCCCGGAGCACCCACCCGGCTGTACCGCCACCCGCAGCCGCAGATCGTCCCGGTCCTCCTGCGCGAGCAGGCTGTGCACCTTCTCCGTCGCCACATCGGTGAGCTGGATGCCGTGGGTCGCACGCTCCGTGGTGGTGTCATCCTGGACGGTCATGTGCTCATCTCTCCCTGAGGTCGGAGTCCCGGGGCTCTGCCTGACCCTGGGGTCGTGGGGAACCGCGGGCGGGACACCCCCCTGCGGTGGTAAGTCCAGCCTAACCGCCCGTCGGCTGTGCCACCCACCCGAAGCGGGTCGGCCCCTACCGGGACCAGTTGCGGGCCACCCGCTCGACCCGCGCAGCGAGGGTGCCCGCGGGATCGGCCATCGCCGCGGCGATCTCGGCCTGCGTGGTTGCCACCGGGTAGGTCGCCGTGATCCCGAGCGCGCGAGCGTCCTGCGGGCCGATGTCCACCTGGCCCGCGACCACGACCACGGGACGTCCCGCCTCCGCGGCGGCCCGGGACACCCCCGCGACGACCTTGCCCCGCAGTGACTGCCAGTCGAACCGCCCCTCGCCCGTGAGCACCAGGTCCGCGGATCTGGCTCGTTCCCCCAGCCGCACCGCGGCGGCGACCTCGTCCACCCCCGACCGCACGCCGGCCCCGAGCAGGCGCAGCCCGAAACCGAGCCCGCCCGCCGCGCCCGAGGCCGGTTCTTTGGCCACGGCACGATCGATCCCGAGCGCCCCGGCGGCACCGGCGGCGAAGTCGCCCAGACACCGCTCCAGTTCCTGCGCCTGCTCCGCGGTGGCCCCCTTCTGCTGCGCGAATCCGGCGCTGGCGCCGTGCAGTCCGAGCAGGGGGACGTCGACGTCCGCGGCGATCACCAGCTCGGTGCCCTCCCAGCGGCGCTGCAGGACCGCCAACGGCGCCAGGTCCGCCGAGCTCAGGCCGGCCAGCGCACCACCCCCGCGGGCCAGGCAGGCCCAGCCCGCGGGCACGTCGGGCACCGGTTCCGCGGCCAGCAGGGCGTGCAGCATGCCTGCCCCCGCGTCATTGGTGCCCGAACCGCCCAGGCCGAGCACGATCCGCCGGGCCCCGGCCGCCCGCGCCCGCAGCAGCAGCTCGCCCACACCCGCGGTCGACGTCCGTCGAGGATCCCGCCGTCCGGGCGGCACCAGGTGGGCACCGCAGGCCTGAGCGGTCTCCAGGTAGGCCGTGCGCACCCGGTCGGGAGTCGTGCCGAGCAGGATCCGCGCGGGCACGGGATGGCCGACGGGCCCGGTCACCCGGGTGCTCAGCCGCACGGGCTCCCCCGCGGACAACGCGGCGAGGCCCTCGCCCAGCGCGGTCAGGAACCCAGGGCCGCCGTCGGACAGCGGGCACAGGTCGAGCTCGTCCAGCGGCGCGTGTCGCCGCCACCCCTCGGCCATGGCCCGCGCCGCCTCGATCGAGGTCAGGGTGCCGGTGAAGCAGTCCGGGGCGACCAGCAGACGCATGGGCGCAGTCTCGCAGCCCGTCCGGGACGAGGCCGGGTGAGCAGGCCCGACGAGGCGGGCGAGCAGGCCTGCTGAGGTGGGCGATCAGCTCTGGGCGCCCGCCGGTATTGCCGGACCGGTCCCCGTACCCCTGTGCGAGGATCTGCGCATGAGCATGCTGGACGACCAGGTGACCCCGGGTGCAGCGCTGTTCCTCCTCGGCCGTGGACTCGACCTGTCCAGCGAGCGTGGGGTCGAGTGCCCCGGGACGCTGCCCCTGGCCGGCGACCCGAACCTGGCCGAGCGTGCCCGCACGGCACGCGCCGCGCTCGGCGAGCGCGCGTTCGTCCTGGGGCACCACTACCAGCGTGACGAGGTGATCGCCTACGCCGACGTCACCGGCGACTCGTTCAAGCTGGCCCGCGAGGCCGCGGCCCGGCCGGACGCGGAGTACATCCTGTTCTGCGGCGTGCACTTCATGGCGGAGAGCGCCGACATCCTCACCTCGGACACGCAGAAGGTCGTGCTGCCCGATCTGGCCGCGGGCTGTTCCATGGCGGACATGGCCGCCGTCGGCCAGGTGACCGAGGCCTGGGAGGTGCTCAGCGAGGCAGGTGTCGCCGCGGACGTCGTGCCCGTGAGCTACATGAACTCCAGCGCGGCGATCAAGGCCTTCACCGGCCGCCACGGTGGCACGATCTGTACCTCGTCGAACGCACGCACCGCCCTGGAGTGGGCCTTCGGCCGCCGCACCGGTCAGGACGCGAAGGTGCTCTTCCTGCCCGACCAGCATCTGGGCCGCAACACCGCGGTGCGGGAACTGGGGCTGGACCTGGCCGACTGCGTGGTCTACGACCCGCACCTGCCCGCCGGTGGTCTGACCCCGGCCCAGCTGCGCGCGGCGCGGATGATCCTCTGGCGGGGGCACTGCTCGGTGCACGGCCGGTTCACCGCGCAGAACGTGCACGACGTGCGCGACCGGCTGCCGGAGGTGCGGGTGATCGTCCACCCGGAGTGCCGGCACGAGGTCGTGACCCTGGCCGACGAGGTCGGCTCGACCGAGGCCATCATCGGGGTGCTCGAGGCGGCCGAGCCCGGCAGCACCTGGGCGATCGGCACCGAGCTCAACCTGGTGCGCAGACTGGCCGCGCAGCATCCGGACAAGAAGATCGTCTACCTCGACCGCACCGTCTGCTACTGCTCGACCATGAACCGGATCGACCTGCCGCACCTGGTCTGGGCCATGGAACAGCTGGTCGAGGGCCGGGTGGTCAACCAGATCGTGGTGGACGCCGAGGTCGCGCGGTGGGCGCGGGTCGCCCTGGACCAGATGCTCGCCCTGCCGGCACCTGCCCGGAGCTGAACCGCCGGGCTGGGTGAACCGCCGGGCTGGCTGCTGCCTGTCACCCCGAACTGCTGGCCGGGCTGCCCGCCGCCGGTGGGAGCACGTTCCCCGCGGGAGAACGTGGTCCGCGGGGAACGTCCGGAGCGGCTCAGCTGTCGATGCGTTCCCGGTCGAGTTGGCGCGCACCCTCCACGATGAAGTCCTTGCGCGGGGCGACGTCATTGCCCATGAGCAGGTCGAAGACCCGTTCCGCCGCAGCCGCGTCGCTCACGGTGACCCTCCGCAGGGTGCGGTACCGCGGATCCATCGTGGTCTCGGCCAGCTGATCCGCGTCCATCTCGCCCAGACCCTTGTACCGCTGCGGGGGCTCCTTGTAGGAGTGCCCCTTCTTGGCCAGCGAGGCGAGCACGCGGTGCAGTTCGGCGTCCGAGTACGTGTAGATCAGCTCGCTCTTGCGTCCCCGGCCGCCCGTGACCTCCACCCGGTGCAGCGGCGGCACGGCCGCGAAGACCCGGCCGGCCTCGACGAGCGGGCGCATGTACCGGAAGAACAGGGTCAGCAGCAGTGTGCGGATGTGGGCGCCGTCCACGTCGGCGTCGGTCATCAGGATGATCTTGCCGTAACGCGCCGCCGCGACGTCGAAGGTCCGCCCCGAGCCGGCCCCGACCACCTGGATGATCGCCGCGCACTCGGCGTTCTTGAGCATGTCGCCGGTGGACGCCTTCTGCACGTTGAGGATCTTGCCCCGCAACGGCAGCAGCGCCTGGAACTCGGAGTTGCGGGCCACGTTCGCGGTGCCCAGGGCCGAGTCGCCCTCGACGATGAACAGCTCGGACCGGTCGACGTCGTCCGTGCGGCAGTCCTTGAGCTTGGGCGGCAGGGACGAGGTCTCGAGGGCGTTCTTGCGGCGCTGGGTCTCCTTGTGCTGCCGGGCGGTCACCCGGGTGCGCATGGCCCCGACGACCTTCTCCAGGAGCAGGGTCGCCTGTGCCTTCTCCGTGCGCTTGGCCGACGTCAGCAGTGCGGTCAGCTCGGTCTCC
>CAZOWW010000020.1:0-58509 GCA_964583765.1 uncultured Kineosporiaceae bacterium | reverse complement strand
TGATCGGCAGGACAACAACCCCGAAGCGCTGCACTAATTAATCGACGCGTCCCTGGCTCCCCCCGTGACGACGGAACTCGCCGTCACGCCCGTCAGCCCCCCGAGGAACGGCGCACCACTCCCGCCCTCGATCCCGCTCCCCACGGTGACGGGGTCCCCGCCGGCACGGCCGTCACGGGTCCGATGACCAGCGACTTCTCCAGTCACACCGAGGATTCCCGGAATTCCCCTGCATTCCCCCTACGACTGGGAGATCGATACCGGTCCACTCAGGTCGCGGTCCTGCTGATTGTTGTTCCGGCGTCACCTCCGCACTCCAGAATTCCGGTCGGGTCGTCCGAGACCTTACGGCCATCGACCGATGAGACCCAGCAGATTTCGTCAATCCCCGGCGAAACCGCCGTTCCGGACCGCGAACTGCCGGTCGATCTGCCGACGGAACTGCCGACCCTCCCGCGCGGCCGGATTGGTGGTGTGCGACTCTCTCGTGCGTGAACGAGGGAACGGCGCGTCCCGAGGTCACCTCGAACGGGGAAGACTTCGGGAACATGTTGAGACGATTACGGATTGCAACCCGACTGACGCAGGCGGAGTTGGCCGATCGCTCCGGGGTCGGCGCAGTTGCTCGGGCGGGCGCTGCGGCTGGACGGCGAGCAGTTGGCGGAGTTCGTCGCCGCCGCCCGGGCCGGGTACTGGGCACAGGCTGCGGGCACGGTCACGAAGTCCGAGCCGGAGCCGTCGAACCGCGAGCAGCAGCCTGGTGAGTCGGGGTCGTCGAGCCGCGAGCCGCTGCCCCGCGAGTCGGAGTCAGCCGAGGTGCTGCCGCGCGTCTGGAACGTCCCGGCGCGCAATGGGCACTTCACCGGTCGGGCAGAGGACCTCACCGCCCTGAGCGGGGAACTCACTGCCGGTCCGGTGGAGACGGTGCGGTCCCTGCGTGGGATGGGCGGGGTCGGCAAGACCCAACTGGCCGTGGAGTACGCCCACGTCCACGCGACGGATTACGACGTGGTCCGGTGGATCGCCGCCGAACGGGCCGAGGCGATCCCGGACCAGTTCGCCGCCCTGGCTGGCACAGGAACTGGGGATCGACCCCCAGGCGGACCCGACCCGGATCGCCACCGCCGTCCATGCACGCCTGCGCACGGTCCCCGGCTGGCTGCTGATCTTCGACAACGCCGAGGACCCGGCCACCCTCGAGCCCTGGGTGCCCACGGGCACAGCCCTGCCCGTAACCCCCGCACACGTGCTGATCACGACCCGCCGCCACGGCTACTCGCATCTGGGGACCGTGCTGGACATCGACGTCCTCCCACCCGAACAGGCCCGGACCTTCCTGTGCCGGCGCGTACCCGACCTCGCCCCGGACTGCGCGGCCGCCATCGCCGCCGAGTTGGGCTGCCTGCCGCTGGCGCTGGAACAGGCCGCCGGATACCTGCGCGGAACGGGCCTGCCCGGAGCGGACTACCTGCGCCTACTGCGCACCCGCGCCGCAGACCTCTACCGGCGCGGACAGGTCCCCGGGCACCGCGAGACGATCGCCACTCTGTGGGACCTGGCCTTCGAACGCCTGACCGTCGAGCATCCGGCGGCCCTGCAACTGCTCGGGATCTGCGTCTGGCTGGCCCCCGAGGCCATCCCGCTGGACCTCTTCGCCGGTCACGCCGACCTGCTGCCGGCGCCTCTCGCCGACGACACCGCACCGGACGTCCAGGGGGATGTGTCCTGGCTGTTGGACCGCGCCGCGAACTACCTCCGGACCCAGGGGCAGGCATCCGCGGCCCGTCCCCTGCTGGAACGGGCCCTGGCCATCACCGAGGCTGTCTACGGACCCCACCACCCAGAGGTCGCCACGACTCCCGGCCTCCTCGCCTGGGTGCTCCGGGATCGGGGGGGCACCGCAGGCGCCCGGCCTGTGTCCGAACAGGCCGTGGCCATCGCTGAGGCCGCCCTCGGTCCCCACCACCCCGAGGTCGCCATCGACCTGAACACCCTCGCCCGGATCCTCCTGGCCCAGGGCGACGTCGCCGGAGCCCAGCCCCTCGCCGAACGGGCCCTGGCCATCAGCTCGACGGTCTACGGCGACCAGCATCCGCGGATGATCGAGGTGCGAACCACCCTGGCCAAATTGCAGGCGGCTCAAGAAGCTGCGGCGCCCGATCCCACCCCGCCGCCCGATCCCACCCCGGAGAACAGCCCCGTCCCGCCGTCCTGATCGACCCCAGCCGTCCGACGCTCCGCCCCGGCCCCCCGACAAGCCTCGGCTCCGATGATGACCACACCAACCACACCAGGCCCCACCGCCATCGCCCCCATCGCCAGCCCCTCGGCCCCGCCTCCGATGCCGGGAACGGACGGCCCTGGCCGCGTCGCGTCCGTTCCCGGCATCGCTCCCCTCGCTCAGGCGGGGCTGCAGGACACCGTCGTCCCGGAGCCGGAGCCGTTGCCCTGGAAACCGAAGCTCGTCGAGCCCCCGGCCGGCAGCGATCCGTTGTAGCTCTGGTTCGTCACCTGCACCGTGCCCGTGCTGCCTCCGGCCACCCCGTTCCAGACGCTCACCAGACTCGTTCCCGCGGGCAGGCCCACCGTGACCCGCCAGCCGCTGATCGCCGAACCGGCGCTGACCTTCACGTCCGCAACGAAGCCGCTGTTCCAGCTACTGGTGACGGAGTAGGTGGCCGTGCACCCTGCGCCGGAGGACGCGGTTGTCGTCACCGGGCTCGTGGTCGACGTGGTGCTCGTGGTCGACGTGGTGCGCGAGGTGGTCGTGGTCGTCGTACGCGCGGAGGTGCTGGTGGTCGTCGTGGTCGTGGTGGGACCGCCCAGGGTGAGGTTCTTCTGCTGGACCGTCCACTGACCGTGACACAGGCCGCAGTCGGAGCCGACGAAGTTCTGGCCCGCGGTCAGGTCACCGCGCAGGCGCCACTGCAGGTACAGCACCGCGACCCGACCGAACTCGCCCCCGTTGGTCTGGGTGTAGGTGCCGCCGTGCCCGACGTTGAGGTTGCCCATCCAGGCCGGCAGTCCGGTCGGGAGCTTCCCCCAGTCGTCCATCGCGTTGGCATAGGCGATGTCGCTCGACCCACCGATGAAGTAGGCGATCGGCTTGGTCAGCCGCTGCAGCTGGTAGTCGTCGGAGTCGTTGAGCAGGCCACTGCTGAAGATCATCGTTGTGGTGAGTCGCGTGTCGTTGGAGACCGCGTAGGCCTCCAGGCCGCCGCAGGACCAGCCCGCCACGGCGATCCGGCTCGTGTCGAGCTTGCCGAGGTACTTGCTGCCCTGCCGGCTGTTCTCCGACACCGCCCAGTCGATCGCCTGCGTCAGCAGACTCGAGGTGGTCGAGCCGGAGCCACCAGGGTTCCCGCTGGCGATGACCAGGTAGCCGTAGGAGGCGATCTGGCGGAGGAACGGCAGCTGCGCCGTCCCGTCCGCGGCGCACCCGCCGTTGCCCCAGACGAAGATCGGCATCCGCTCGGACGGCAGAGTGGAGGGACGGTAGATGGTGTGGGTGGGCAGGCTGCTGGACGTCTCGTAGTCGGCCGGATAGGGCCCTGAGCCACCGACCGCCGCACTCGCCGGTCCCCCGGTGACAGTGACCAGGGTGCCGGCGCAGATCAGGGCGGTCGCGAGCGCTGTGCGGAGGACTGAGCGGGTTGTCATTCGACACTCCTCGGTGAGCGACGGTGCTCCTGCCGGTGTCCGTACGCGTGCTGCCCCGGTCGCAGCGCACTCGGCCCGCCCGTTCAACGGTTCCGGGCGGGGCAGATCGGATCGTGCGGCGACGAGAGGTGCCGGCTCCTCGGGGGTGTTCGCGTCGGGCAAGGATGACCCGACGGGAGCAATGTGCGCTTACTATTACGGCAGCAACACAAAGTGTCAAGAGTCGCGTGAGGGGGCCGTGACCCCGTTCAGCCGGCGCGTACCGGGCGCCCGTCGGGGCCGGCCCGGAAGTACGTGATCCACGTCCTCGCCACCGGCCAGTGCGGTTCCGTGATCTCGACCAGTCGCGCGGCTGCCGGCTCACCGAGGGCCGCGTGCACCTCCAGCAGGAGCTCGCGCGCCGTCTCGCGGGGCCACGGGTCCGGCAGCAGGTGCGCGGGGAGGTCCGGGTCCAGGTCGGGGAACCGGCGCCAGGAATCCATGATCGACGTCCTCGCCACCAGGGCCGCGGCAGGGGTCAGGTTCCCCTGGTGAATGGCCGCCCGGAGCCCGCCGTAACGCTCGATGAAGGCCCGGTACCGGGCGGCCAGGCCGGTCAGGTCATGGCCGGACGCCGGACCGTGGGCACCCGCCTCCTCGTGGAAGCGGGTGTGCAGCAATGACCAGCGGGCATCGGTTCCGTCGAGGAGATCCGCCAGAGCAGTCGCGACCGGGTCGGCGTCGTCTCCTGGCCGGATCCAGAGGCTGTCGTAGAGCCGGACGAACCCGAGCGAGCTCAGCAACTTGCGGATCGCGTGTCGCTGCGCCTGCTGGGCCTCCGGCAGGGAGAAGGAGACCGCCAACCACTGCCCGGTCCAGACCGGTGGCCGGGAGCCGAAGGTCAGGAACCGTTCCATGTGGTCGTGGTGGCGGGCGAGCGCCTCGGGGGTGAGGTGGTACACCAGCGGTCGACGTCCCTCACGCCTGGCGATCAGACCGCGCTTCGTCAGCCGGGACAACGTGGCCCGAGCGCTGGCCTGGGTGATTCCGAACTCCGCCAGGATCGCCACGACCGCAGCGGCCGGCAGGTCGGCCTCCGCGGAGTCGAGGTACTCCCCGAGCACCGTGGCCAGCAGATGCTGCGGGTTCGGACCGGCCTGGGTACGGGGATCGCTCGGCTCGTCGGGAGCAGGGGCTGGCACGGTTCAGCACAGTACTGGCCGTCCCCGGCACCCGAACGCGCGATCACGACGGACGGGCCCTCACCTCCGGGACTTGACCCCGGGCACGACCCCGTTCCGGAAGGAACTCAACCACCCGGGTCCCCCGTGGCGTTCTCCGATCGACACCATCAGCACGCTCCGGGGCACCGGCACCAGCAGGACCCGCGGCACGGAAGTGCCCACCGTGGCGGTCGCCAAGGGCGCCCCAGCCCGGGTGGCAGGGGTGTGCTGGACCTCCCCGTGCGCGTACGTCACCGTGACGGGGACGGGCTTCGCCCCCGACCCGACCTACACCGTGGAACTGCACGACACCTACGGCACCGACCCGCTGCCCGCGAAACAGGTGACGACGGACAGCTCCGGCAACTTCGCGGCCTCGCCCTGGATCTTCGGCTACCCCGGCTACCAGGTCTCCTGCTCCATCGGCCGGTACCACTCCGACGCCCTCACCTGGTGAGCACCCGACCGGGCAGGACCACGACCGGGCGAGAGCCAGCACCCGGCGGACCGGCACGGAGCCTTCCCCGGAGGTTCACCAGTCGGCGGCCAGGTAGCCCCCCACCAGGTGGACGGCGTGGGCGTCGCCGTGGACCACCCTCACCTCGGTCCCGGAGACGAAGAGCAGCCACCGTCCCGTGACGTCCGTGGCGGGGGCGCCGAGCAACAGCCCGACCGCCCCCGCGGCGACCCGGCGGACCACGACCCCGCTGCCCGGGTCGACCTCCTCCAGCAGGTCCCGGACCCCGGGCACGATGCGCGGGGCCACCCGCACCTGCGCACCGACCGGGATCTCCACCCCGCGCCGTCCTCGCACCACCAGGAGCCGGCCGTCCGGCAGGAACGCCGCCTCCCGGGCGAACCGGGCGGAGTCGGTCTCCGGCAGGTTCTGCGGGGAGCGGGGGCTGTCGTCCGCGAGGTAGTAGAGGTCCTGGGCGAGGTCCAGGACGGCGACCTGCCCGGGCGCCGAGTCCTCGGGCGGTACCGGTACGTCGTCCGACCCGGTCCGCACCACCGGGTCGAACGACTCCACCAGCCGCGCGCCGTCCCCGGACCAGGAGAGGCGGACGATCGGCATCTCGAAACCCTCGGGACGATCCGACGGCGCCGAGTAGTCACGCTCCTGGCCGCTCCGCAGGTCGCGAACGACCACGAGGAACCGGTCGGAGGTCACGGACGAAGCCGCGCCGGCGGTCCGCGCCGAATCCGGGCAGCCGAATGTCTGACGGGCGAAGGCCAGCCGGGTGCCGTCCGGGCTGACCGCGGGCACGCTGCCCGTGGCCGCCACCAGCGCGGGGGCACCGCCGGTCACCGCCACCCGCCACACCTGGTGGTGGCAACCGAAGGGGCGTTCGAAGTAGACGAGGCCACCGCGCCCCGCCAGGGACACCACGCTGCCGGTCACGCCCGCGGCCACGAGGGTGCGCACCACGGCACCGCTGTCCGGGTCCAGCACCACGAGCGCACCCGTGGTACTCACCGCGACCAGGACCTGCGGCCGGGTGCTCCCGGACGAGGCAGTACCCGATGCCGAGGTCGAGGCTGGCACCGTCCCCGCGCCGGGTACCGCACCCGAACCGGGAACCGGAGCGGCGGTCAGGGCCGAGGCCGAGGGGGACGAGGCGCCGGCATCGGGGATGCCCGCGCCTCCGCGCGACGGCGACGGCGACGGCGACGGCGACGGCACGGAGGGTTGCGAGACCTTCCCCGCGAGGTCCACGTTCGCCGCCGACGACGCTCCCCCGTCCCCGCCGAGGGGGGAGACCGTCCTTGGTGCGGGATACGACGTGCCGAGCACCGACCCGGGCGAGCACCCCGCCATCGAGACCACCCCGAGGAGTCCGCCCGCGACCGTGGTCACGGTCCTCATCGTTCGCCCCACCCGCATGACTCCTCCACTGTTGACGCAGGTCCCACCCGCCCGGACGACCGGGTCCGGGGCCTCGACCGCGATACGCCTGGAGGAGGGAGAAGGATGCGCTGACGTGCTGCTCCACGGGGTCAAGTTTCGGTAACAGATGCCGATTCCAGTCTCGCCAGCCATCCCCGGAAGGAGTGCCCCGTGCCGGTCTACAAGGCGATGAGTCCCGCGGTCGAGGTGAACGGTGAGACGGTCCTGTCGGTGGTCGCCGGCATGGGCTCGTTCGGCCCCCACGCGCTCAAGATCCTCGCTGCCGCGGGTATCGAGTCACCGACCGCCGGGCACTGGTACAAGCAGCAGGCCTGGCTCGACGCCTTCGAGAAGATCGCCCAGAGCATCGGCGACCGCACCCTGCACCAGATCGGCCTGCAGATCCCGCAGAGCGCCAAGTTCCCGCCGCAGATCGACTCCCTGGACAAGGCCCTGGCGAGCATCGACACCGCCTATCACATGAATCACCGGGGCGGACCGATCGGCAGCTACACCTGGCGATCCTCGGGGAAGAGTTCGGGCGTGATGGTCTGCCAGAACCCCTACCCGTGCGACTTCGACCGCGGGATCGTCGAGGCGACGACCAAGCGCTTCAAGCCCGCGGGCGCGATCGTCCAGGTGGTGCACGAGGGCGCCCAGCCCTGCCGGAAGAAGGGCGGGAACAGCTGCACCTTCACCGTCTCCTGGTGATCACCGTTCGGGACGGCCGAGGCGGCGCACCAAAGTTCCGGTCGATGGCGTTTGGTCACGATTGGCGGGCTGTGAGGTCCGTGACTTCGGGGAATCGCGTCCTGCGCGCGGTGGCCGCCCCGGGACGTGCTGGGCCAGACTCGGAGGCCTGAGCCGCCCCGCACCCCGAATCGAGGAGCATGGTCATGAGCTCCACCCCTGTCGCCCTGGATCGCGCCCGGATCGCCGAACTGACGGCCCGCGAGTCCGTCCTGCTGGATGAGCGCACCCCCGGGTCCGCCGCGCTGTACGAGCGGGCGCGGCAGACTCTGTCGGCCGGCGTCGCCTCGTCCTACCAGGTGCGCAAGCCATGGCCCATCTACCTCGAGCGAGGCGCCGGCGCGCACGTCTGGGACGTCGACGGCAACCGCATGGTCGACTTCCACAACGGCTTCGGCTCGATGGTCCAGGGGCACGCCCACCCGGCCATCTCCCGCGCCGTCCAGCAGCGGATCGAGCGGGGCACCCACTTCGCCGCCCCCACCGAGGACGCCGTGATCGTGGGTGAGGAACTCAAGCGGCGCTTCGGCCTGCCCCGCTGGCGCTACGTGAACTCCGGCTCCGAGGCGACCATGGACGCGATCCGGATCGCCCGGGCCCGCACCGGCCGGGACACCATCATCAAGATCTTCGGTTCCTACCACGGCCACCACGACTACGTGATGGTGTCCATCGGCGTGCCCTACGACCGGATCGGGGACCGGGACAACCTGGCGTCGCTGCCCTACGGCGGCGGCATCCCGCAGTCCGTCGTGGACATGACGATCCCGGTGCCGTTCAACGACGCGGCCGCCATGGAGCGGCGCATCGAGCGACTGGTCGCCGAGGGCCGGCCACCGGCCTGCGTGATCATGGAAGCGGCCATGATGAACCTCGGCATCGTCCTGCCGGAACCGGGGTACCTCGAGGCGGTCCGCGAGATCACCCGCAAGCACGGGATCGTGCTGATCTTCGACGAGGTCAAGACCGGCCTGTGCATCGCCGCGGGTGGTGCCACCGAGCGCTTCGGCGTCACCCCGGACATGGTCACCCTTGCCAAGGCTCTGGGCGGGGGCCTGCCCATGGGTGCGATCGGCGGCAGCGAGGAGGTGTTCGAGGTCGTCGAGGACGGCACGGTCTACCAGGTGGGTACCTACAACGGGAACCCGTTGGGCGTGGCCGCGGCCCGGGCGAACCTTCTCGAGGTCATGACACCCGACGCCTACGCCCACCTCGACATGCTCAACGAGCACCTGGTCAAGGGCTGCCAGGGCGTGGTGGACCGGTACGGGCTGTCGGGATACGCGATCGGGGTCGCCTCCAAGGGATGCGTCACCTTCGCGCCCACCAAGATCGTGGACTACGAGAGCTACAAGCAGCACCAGGACGGCGAGCTCTCCGACCTCGCGTGGCTCTACAACATGAACCGGGGCGTGTTCATGACCCCGGGCCGCGAGGAGGAGTGGACCCTGTCGGTGCAGCACACGATCGCCGATTGCGACACCTTCATCAACGCCTTCGAGGAACTCGCCCAGGACCTGACCCGCTGAGGGGTCCGATTCCCCCGGAGGAACGATCCGGTCCTCCGGGGGGCATGGTCCCGTCCCTGCGGGAGCCACGCTCCGGTCCCTGCGGGGAACCACGCTCCGGTCCTCCGGGAAGGGCAACGACCCGGCCCACCGGCCCGGAAAACGGGGGTGCGGCTGTCGGTGCCCGTGGGCACGATGACCGCATGACATCCCTCGCTCGGGTCGACATCTCCGAAGCCGCGGCCCCCCTCGGGTGGCGCCTGGTCCTGGACTCGCTGATCAGCCACGTCGCCGTCCGGTCCCTGGCCGAGGCCGCCCAGGTGGCCGGGGTGGTGACCGCGGCCGCCGACGACACCGGTCCCGTCGCCCTGTCCCTCGATCTGCGTGCGGACGGCGTCACGCTCTCCCTCGCCCAACCGGCCTCCGCCCGGCCCACCCCGGCGGTGCTCTCCCAAGCCGCCCTGATCACCGACGCACTCCGCGCCGCGGAACTGCACCTCGACCCCCTCGCCGACTGTCCGGGCGGACGCTCCGTGCAGGTGGTCGAGCTGGCCATCGACGCCCTGGACATTCCGGCAGTGCGTCCGTTCTGGAGGGCGGTCCTGGCCTACGAGGACGACACCGTCCCGGACGACCCGGGAGCTGCCCTCGTCGACCCGCGGCACCAGGGCCCGCCGCTGTGGTTCCAGCAGATGGACACGCCGCGACCGCAGCGCAACCGGGTGCACTTCGACATCTCGGTGCCGCGCGAGGAAGCGGCGAACCGCATCGAAGCGGCACTCGCGGCCGGCGGGGTGCTCGTCGGGCAGCACGCACCGGCGTTCTGGGTGCTCGCCGACCCCGAGGGCAACGAGGCGTGCGTGTGCACCTGGCAGGGGCGCGACAGCTGGGATGCCGCACCGGACGCCGAGCTCTGATCCCCTCAGCTCACCGTGCATCCTGCCCTGTGCACGTCAGGCCCTGTGCACGTCAGGCCGGCCCTGTGCACGTCAGGCCGGCCCTGTGCGCGTGAGCACCAGCATCCGTCGGGACCAGCGGCTCCTCAGTGCACGTCCCGCCGCCGCACGCCCCACCACCCGGCGGCGAGCAGCACCAGCGCGACCCCGCTCACCCCGAGGACCGGACCGACGGTGAACGGCGAGCCGGGCAGCTTGGGGATGTGCGCGAACGGCGAGAGATCCATGAGCCGGCGGTCCAGGTGCAGCAGCGGCCCGAGCTCCGCGAGCAGGAGGAACACCACCAGCGCGACCCAGCCGGCGACTGCGGCTCGCGGCACGAGCCCGAACGCCGCGAAGGTGATGCCGACCAGCACCCACACCGCGGGGAGCTGCACCAGCGCCCCGGCGAGCACCCGGCCCAGTTGCCCGGCGTCGTCCTCGTGCACCCACCGGGCCAGTCCGGCGGACAGCCCGGTCGCGCACAGCAGCACCGCGGGACCGGCCAGTGCCACGAGCAGGTGCCCGAGCACCCACCGACCGCGCCCGGTGGCGGTCGCGAGGAGCGGCTCGGCCCGACCGGAGTCCTCCTCCGTGAAGAGCCGGGCCGCGGCCTGCACCCCGTACGCGGCCGCGATGATGCCGGCGAACCCCATCTCGGTGGCGAGAAAGGCGTCGGTCAGGCCCTTCTGGCCGCCGAGCCGCAGGACGAAGTCCCGGGCCTGCTGGCTCGTCAGCAGGGTGCCCACATTGCCGGCGATGTTGCCGAGCACCAGACCGAGAAGCACGAAGGCCGCCGCCCAGCCGGCGAGCGTGGCACGCTGCAACCGCCAGGCGAGCCCCGTCGGCCCGGCCAACCACCTCGAGCCCACGGCGCGACCCGGTCTGTCCGGGAGCAGCCCTGCACCGTGGTCCCGTCTCGCCGCGAGCGCGAACCCGCCGCCGCCCGTGGCCAGAGCGAGCACCAGCAGCAACCCGAGCACCCACCACCGCTCGTGCGCGAACGCCCGCACGTGCTGGTCCCAGCCGATCGGCGACAGCCACGAGGCCCAGGTCGGCCCGTCTGGGTCGGCGCTGTCCCCGATCGCGCGCAACAGGTACCCGGCCGCGAGCACGCTCAGGGTGAGTCCCGTCGCCGCCCGGGCTCCCCGGGACAGCTGCGCCGCGACGGAGGCGATCCCCGCGAAGGCCAGTCCGGTCGCGGCCCACCCCAAGCCGAAGGCGATCGACCCGGCCGGGGGCAGGCCTCCGGCGGTCAGCGCCGCGGCCGTGAACAGCCCCAACACCAGGCACACCGTTCCAGTGACGGCGAGAGCCGCGGTCAACGACGCCCAGCGCCCGACCACGGTCGACCCGAGCAGTTCCAGCCGCCCGGCCTCCTCCTCGGCCCGGGTGTGCCGGATCACCAGGATCACGGCGAGCACGGCGACCAGCGCCGTGCCGAACCCGCTCATCTTGACCATCGCGATCGCCCCGAGCGAGGTCGGGTCGTAGACCCGGCCGTACAGAGCGGCCAGGGACGCCGTGCCGTTGAAGCTGGCCGCGGCCTGCACCCGGTCCTGGACGGTGGGGTACAGGCCCGAGGTGGCCGAGGCCGAGGTGCCGGCCAGAAGCACGAAGACCCCGATCCAGACGGGCGCGAGCACCCGGTCCCGACGCAGGGCCAACCGGGCGAGGGTCGCCGTGCCGGTGAACGCCGTCGTGCCCGCGAACACCCCCCTTCCGGTCGACGCGCTCCGGTCCGTGAACGTCGTCGCGCGGGACGAAGCGCTCATGGCTGTTCCCCTGTTCCGGTGAGCTGCGTGTCCCCGGTGCCGGGTACCTGCGTGCCGGACGATCTTCCAGGATCGGGTTCCCCGGCCTCCGCGCCGGTCCGCTGCCCGTCGGCGTAGTGCCGCAGGAAGAGCTCCTCGAGGGTCGGCGGCTGACTGACCAGACTGCGCACCCCCAGTGCGGCGAGCAGTCGCATCACCTCGCCGAGCCGGGGGGTGTCCACCTCGCACCGCACACGCGTCCCCTCGACCACAAGGTCGTGCACCCCGGGCAGTTCGGCGAGACCGTCCGGGGGCAGGGTCAGCTCCGCACGCACCGACGTCCGCGTGAGGTGGCGCAGATCGGCCAGGGTGCCGCTCTCCACGATCCGGCCCCGGCGGATGATGCTCACCCGGTCACACAGTGCCTCGGCCTCGGCGAGGATGTGGCTGGACAGCAGGACCGTGCGTCCGCGCCGACGCTCCTCGCCCACGCAGACGCGGAACTCCTCCTCCATGAGGGGGTCGAGCCCGGAGGTGGGTTCGTCGAGCAACAGCAACTCCACGTCCGAGGCGAGCGCGGCGACCAGGGCGACCTTCTGCCGGTTGCCCTTGGAGTAGGCGCGGGCCTTGACCGCGGGGTCCAGGTCGAACCGCTCCAACAGATGGGCGCGGCGACGCTGGTCCAACCCGCCGCGTGCCCGGCCGAGCAGATCGATCACCTCCCCGCCGGTGAGATTCGGCCACAGCGAGACGTCACCGGGCACGTAGGCCAGGTGGCGGTGGAGCTCCGGGGCCTGCGACCAGGGGTCGCCGCCGAGGAGAGAGACGGAGCCGGAGTCCGCGCGCAGCAGGCCGAGGAGGATCCGCAGGGTGGTCGACTTCCCCGCGCCGTTCGGTCCGAGGAAGCCATGAACCTCGCCCTCGCGCACGGACATCGTGAGTCCGTCCAGGGCCCGGACCCGGCCGAAGGTCTTCACCAGTCCGGCCACCGCTATCGCCGCAGACATGCTCGGGATCGTACGCTTGCTTCACACATCTGTGAACATCGTGAACGTACTGATGGCTCGAACACCGACCGACGCACAGCCAGGCCCCAGGAGCACACCATGACCCTCGCCCCCGCGGAACCGGACCACGCCACGGACGAGGTGCCGCCGACCACCGAGCCAGGGCCGTCCACCACCTCGTCAGCGCCCTCGCACCTCGAGCCGGTGCCCTCGCACCTCGAGCCGGCGTCCTCGACCCCCCGCGACGAGCGAGAGGTCCGGTACTTCGTCGAGGGCATGGCCCGGCTCTTCGCCGACTGGGGTTTCCCCCGGATGGCCGGGCGGGTGCTCATGATGCTCACCGTCGCCGACGAGCGGACTCTGAGCGCGGGAGAGCTCGCCACACGCCTCGCGGTGAGTCCGGCGGCGATCTCCGGGGCCGTCCGCTACCTGATCCAGATCGGCATGGTGGTGCGGGAGCCGGTCGCCGGCTCACGCCGCGACCACTACCGGCTCGTGCACGACACCTGGCACGAGGCCACCGTGACCAAACTGACCGTCTTCCAGGCCGTGGCGGTGCTCGCCGACGAGGGGGTTCGCGCTCTCGGCGGTCCGGGGACCGCGGCCGGGGCGCGGGTCGCGGAGATGCGGGACTACTACCTCTTCGTCCAGCGGGAGCTGCCGGCCCTGCTCGCCCGGTGGACAGCGCTCAAGGAGGGCCGCACGGAGACCGGGACGACGGACGCCGACATCGCGACGGCCCGCTGAAGGTCGCGGCCCCGTCGGGTGACCCGGCGTCGTCCGTGGCGGTCAGCGGACGGCCAGGAGCAGCACCAGCACCACCACGGCGACCCCCACGGCGAGCGTGATCGCGGTGATCGTACGCAACGAGGTCGCGAGTTCGTCGTGCCTGCGGTCGTCGAACAGCCCGGGCAGGCCGGGGTCCCCCTCGTCCGGCGCGTCGTCGAAGTCGTCGTCGAAGCCCTCGTCCGGGTCCTCGTTCATGTGCCTCGCCTCCGCCAGCCGGCCCGTCAGGTCGTGCCCACCGAACCGGCCCCGACCCTGCGCCCGGTCCCGGCAGACATCCTTCCCCCGTCTCAGCGCCGCCGCCGTCGCAACACCCCTCGGTCCCGCAGATCGCGGCGGAGAAGCAGGAGGGAGATGAGCGAGAGCAGGGCGAGAACCAGGCCGAACGAGATCGCCGACCAGTCGTGCCGACCCGCCAGCCGGCCCCGGGAAGGATCGTCGGGCCGGTACTCGATGGTCACCTTGTCCCCGACGAGGGGCCGCCCGAAGTTCACGGGGAACTTCTCGTACTCCACCCGGGCCGACTTCTGCGAACCGTCGACGGGGAAGGTGACGTCCGCGAAGTCGCTGCCGAGATTGCCGCTCACCGAGGTGATCGTGGCGACCACGGTGACATGGCTCCGGTCCAGCTGCCAGTCGCTCCACACCCGCAGCGCGCAGAAGACCGCGAGGAGCCCGCAGAGCACGAAGCCCGCCCCCAGCCGGAACGGGCCGGCCACCGCCACCGGCTCCACGACCCGCCGGTGCCGCCTCCGGCCACGCCGGGCTCGCGCACTGGGGTCCGTCCCCGAGCGGCCTCTCCGGCCGTGCGCCGCCGGTGGGAACCGGCCGTCCCGTCGCGCTCTCACGACCGCATATCCTCGCAGTCCCCGGCCGTTCGGGAGCTGTGATCCCACTGGGAAAGTGGCTGTTGTCCGTAGTTGTCCCCCCGGTCGGCCGCCTCGGCCGCCGGCAACCGTGACCCTGTCCACAGCTGAGACCGGCAGCGCCCGTCAGGACGCACGCACTGCGGACCGGCACCCCTCACCCACGAGGGCGCACGCGTCGCGGGTCAGTCCCGACGGTTCCCGGACGGCGGCGCGGTGCTGTGGCGGACGACGAGCCGAGTGGCCATCTCGACGTGCTGCTTCGGCGTGGGAGTGTCCCAGGCGAGGCAGAGGGCGAGGTCCGTCGCCGCGACCGCGAGCTCGTGCACCGGTTGATGCACGGTGGTGAGCCCGGGGGCCATCCACGAGGCCACGGAGAGGTTGTCGAACCCGACCACGCTCACGTCGTCCGGTACGCGCAGCCCGCGCTCGCGCACCGCCTCGTACACGCCCATCGCCTGGAGATCGTTCGTGGCGAGCAGGGCGGTGAGTCCCGGATCCGCGTCGAGCAGTGCGCGGGCGCACCGCAGCCCGTCCTCGGAGTGCATGTTGCCGGACTGCACCCGGACCTCGGCCGCAGCTCCCGCCGCGGCCATCGCCGCCCGGTACCCCTGCTGACGGTCCAGGGCACAGGGAATCGCCTCGGGGCCGGCGACCAGAGCGATGCGTCGATGGCCGAGGCCGAGCAGATGCCGGGTGGCGAGGAACATGCCCTGCCGGTTCGCCGCGTGCACGGTGGGGATCTCCGGGCGGGTCACCCGCGGCGGCTCCAGCACGACGACCGGGATGCCGCTCTCGACGAACCTCAGGTACTGGGGATCGGTGAACCCGGTCAACGCCGCGATCACGGCCACCGGGCGGCGGCCGATCGCCTCGTGCACCCACTCGTCGGGCGGGAAGAACCTCCCCCCCAACCCCGAGATCATCACGGAGCAACCGCTCTCCGCGGCCGCCTGCTGTGCCCCCCAGAGCACCTGGATCGCCCACGTGCTCTCGAGCTCGAAGAAGAGCAGTTCCAGTGCCTCCGGGCGCCCGGACGTGCGGCCCGGCCGCTGCAGCCGAGGCTTCCCGTGCCGGGCGATCGCTGCCCACACCCGGCCCCGGGTGGCCTCCGAGACACCGGGCCGATCGTGGAGGACCTTCGAGACGGTCGCCACCGAGACCTCGCAGTCCTGGGCGAGGTCGGCCAGGGTCGGACCCCTCCGGGGGCGGATCCGGGGCATCTCCGGCCCGGATCCCAGGGACTCCGGGTCGAGCTCCGAGAGCCCTCGCTCAGGGTCCGGGGACTCCTGGAAGGGTTCCGGGGGCGCGGTCATCTGGGCAGTCTAGGGCGCCCCTGGGCACGCAGATGCCCTGCGCGAGGAACCACTGAAACGAAATACCGATACCTTGACGAAACTTCTCGATAGCTCTACTGTCCAGGCCTCGAGACTGCGGGATGTGGGCTCCCACCTCCCGCACGCCTCACACACCTGGACGTCGAGGGAGCCGACGTCCTCTGCCCGGGTGACCCTCTCCTCCCGGTGACGAGGGCCACCGGACGGACGCCGCGCTACCGCGCCGCTCGGTACGGCAGCGCGGCGTCCGGGCACACGTCACCGCCCTCGACCACGCCCACGCGCCACCCCACCGAGCACGTGACCTCCCTCCTCCGGGTCACGAGCCTCGACCAAGGAGTTCTGCGATGACATTCCGGATCAGGCCACTCACCTGGGTGGCAGCCGGCCTGACCGCGGCCCTCGCCGCTGTCGGACTCGGCCCGGTCGGCCCCGCCTCCGCCGCCGGCCTGACGCAGGTCACCAATTTCGGCACCAACCCCAGCAACCTCAACATGTACGTCTACATCCCGGCGAACGTGCAGGCCAAGCCCGCGATCCTCGTCGCGGTCCACTACTGCACGGGCACGGCCTCGGCGTTCTACTCGGGCTACGCGGCGGAATGGGTCGCGGCAGCCAACACCTACGGCTACATCATGGTGTTCCCCGAGGCCACCCGCAGCGGCCAGTGCTTCGACGTGTACTCCCCGCAGGGCCTGACCCGCAACGGCGGCAGTGACTCCCAGGGGATCATGTCCATGGTCACTTACGCGGAGCAGCACTACAACGGCGACCCGAGCCGGGTCTACGCCATGGGCGCCTCGTCCGGCGCGATGATGACCAACGTCCTGCTGGCCGAGTACCCGGACGTGTTCAAGGCCGGGTCGGCGTTCATGGGCGTCCCCGCCACCTGTTTCGCCACCGGCAGCGCCAGCAACACCTGGAACAGCGACTGCTCCGGCGGCAACATCACCAAGACCGCCCAGCAGTGGGGTGACGCCGCCCGCGCGATGTACCCGGGTTACAGCGGCTCCTACCCGCGCATGCAGCTGTGGCACGGAACCGCCGATACCACACTGAACTACCACAACTTCGGCGAAGAGATCAAGCAGTGGACGAACCTCAACGGGGTCAGCGCGACCCCGGTGCTCACGGACAGCCCGGTCTCCGGCTGGACGCGCACCCGGTACGGCACCAACACGGTGCAGGCGCCGGTCGAGGGGATCAGCGTGGCCGGTGTCGGGCACAGCATTCCCACCAGCGGCATGGCTGCCTACTCGATCGCCTTCCTCGGGTTGAACGGCACCCCCACGACCACGACGACCACGACGCGGCCGGTCACCACCACCACGACGCGACCGGTCACCACCACGACCACGACGACCACGACGCGGCCGGTCACCACCACCACGACCACGCGACCGGTCACCACGACCACCACCGCGTCGGGTGGCTCCGCCGGTTGCACGGCGGCATTCTCGATCTCCAGTTCGTGGACCGGGGGCTTCGTCGGCGCGGTCACCGTGACCGCCGGTAGCACCACTCTGAACAGCTGGAAGGTGACGCTGGGGCTGCCGAGCGGCACCAGCATCAACAACCTCTGGAGCGGAGTCGCCTCCGGCACCTCGGGATCGGTCACCGTGACGAACGCGGCCTACAACGGCCACGTCGCGGCGGGCACCTCGACCACCTTCGGCTTCCAGGGCAACGGCTCGGGCAGCGGCACCACGGTGTCCTGCACCGGCGCCTGACCCCTGGCCCCCGGGGCAGCCGACCCGAGCCCCGATCCCACGAACGATCCAGCCCCACGAACGATCCGTCCGATACACACCGAGACCTCCGCCGGAACCGCGCCGCCGGTGGGAGGAGGGTGGCCCGGCCCCTACCCAGGGCCGGGCCACCCCCGATTCGTCACCGCGCGACGCTAGCCTCCCCCGGAGGAGGTGCTTCGTGATCGCAACGCACGAACCATTCCGGGACGACGACCCGCACGGTGTGGGAGCCGCGGCAGGTGACGTGCCCGTCCCGTCCGAGCGGGACGGGCACGGAGCGGCCCGGTACGAGCCCAGCGGCCGTCCTGCCCCGAGCGAGGACCCTGTTCGCCGGGAAGACCCCGTTCTCCGCGATGACCCGGCCCGCAGTGATGCTCCTGATCTCCGGGATGGCTCTGCTCTCAGTGATGATCTGGCCCCCGGCCAGGCGGTACAGGACCTGTTCGACTGGTGCGAGCAGCTCCTGGCCTCGGAGCTGACCTTCCCCTTCGGCCCCGAGCCCGCCGTCTTCAAGATCGGCGGTCGGATCTTCGCCCTGTTCAGCGGCCACGGCACGGTGGAGTCCCCGGACCGGGTCTCGCTCAAGTGCGACCCGGAACTGGCGGCCGCTCTGGTACGGCGGTTCGAGGCCGTGCAGCCCGGCTACCACCTGAACAAGCGGCACTGGATCACCGTGGACATCCCCGGTGACCTCCCGGAGGGCCTGCTCGAGGAGCTCGTGACCGAGTCGTACGACCTGGTCGTCGACAAGTTGCCCCGCGCGCGCAGGCCGCTCGCCCGCGACCGCCGGGCCACACCCTGGCGCGATCTCGCCGTCTGAACACGACGAGGGGCGACCCGGTCGGGTCGCCCCTCGCCTCTCACGCTCCCCTGCGGTGGACCGGCCTCATGCAGGTCGATCCGCCTCGTGACGGGTCAGCCCGCCTCACACCGGCCGGTCGGCCTCGGCCAACGCCGGGACGGGCGACTCACCCGCGAGCGCGGCGTCCCACTCGGGTTCGTTCTCGCGGCGGAACCGGGCACTCGGCCACCACATGAGGCGACCGATGTCCAGGGTCAGGGCCGTGACCAGGATCGAGCGCACCACGATGGTGTCGAGCAGCACGCCGAACGCCACGATGAACCCGATCTCCGCGAACGCGGTCACGGGCAGGATCCCCAGCACGGTGAACGTTCCCGCGAGCACCAGACCCGCCGAGGTGATCACGCCACCGGTCGCGGCGAGGCCCATCACCGCGGCCCGGCGGGTGCTCGTCCGGGAGGCCTCCTCCCGGACCCGGGTCATCAGGAAGATGTTGTAGTCGATACCGAGTGCCACCAGGAACACGAACGCGTAGAGAGGTACCGCGGTGTCCGCACCGCCGTACCCGAACACGTGCCGGAAGATGAGCGCGCTGGCGCCCAGGGCGGCGGCGAACGAGAGCACGACCGTCCCGATGAGCAGCACGGGACCGACCACCGCCCGCAGCAGCACGCCGAGGATGAGCAGCACCACGAGCAGCATGATCGGAATGATCAGGTCGCGGTCGTGGGTCGCCGCGTTCTCCACGTCCATGGTGATCGCGGTGATGCCGCCCGCGAGGGCGTGCGCCCCCGGGACCGCATGCACTGCGGCACGCACGCGATCGACGGTGAGCTGCGCCGCATGGCTGTCGGCGGGATCGGTGAGCGACCCCTGCAGGAACGCCACGCCATTCTTGATCATCGGAGGCGTCACGGTCTGGGCATCGATGCCCTTCGTGGCGGCGAAGACCGTGCGCACCTGGGCGGCGTGGGCGGGGTCCGTGGTGACGGCCATGGGCGCCCCCACCTCGACCGGGAAGTGCTTCTCCAGCACCGTCTGACCCACGATCGAGTCCGGGGTACCGCGGAACTGCTGCTTGTTGGTCAGTCCGGTGGCGTTCAGCTGTCCGATGCCCAGGGCCATCGCGCCGAGCACCACCGCCGTGACGACCCAGGTCAGGCGCGCCCGACCGGAGATCCGGTTACCGACCCGCGACCACATCCCGGACGACGTGGGCTCGACGGTGCCGACCCGCGGCACGAACGGCCAGAAGACCCACCGACCCGCCACCACGAGCAGTGCGGGCAGCAGGGTGAGCAGCGCGGCGAGGGCGACGACGATGCCCACGGCGTTGACGGGACCGAGTCCCCGGGTGGAGTTGACCTCGGCCAGGAGCAGGCAGAGCATGCCGGCCGCGACCGTGCCACCGCTGGCGACGATCGCCGGCCAGGCCCGGTGCAGCGCCACCGCCATCGCCTCGTGCCGGCTCTCGTGCCGGCGCAACTCCTCGCGGTACCGCGCGATCAGCAACAGGGCGTAGTCCGTACCCGCACCCAGGACCAACACCGTGAGGATGCCGGCGCTCTGGGCGTTCACGGTCAGGCCCGCGTACCGGGCCAACAGGTAGATCGCACCCTCGGCGGTGATGAGCGCGACCCCGGCCGACAGCAGCGGCAGCACCCAGAGCACCGGACTGCGGTAGGTCACCAGGAGCACGAAGACCACGACGCCGAGCGAACCCCACAGGAGCATCCCGTCGATGCCCGCGAAGGCCGTGCTCTGGTCGGCGGCCAGCCCACCCTGCCCGGTGAAGTGCCAGGACAGCCCGTTCGCCCCGGAACGCAGGACGTCCTTCATCGGGTCGACGGCCTTGGTGATCTTCGACCACCCCTGGGAACCGAGGTCGATGGGGATCACCATCTCCGCGGCCTGGTGGTCGTCGGAGTACTGCGGCGGAGCGAGCTGCCCGGCCACGCCCGGCAGGTGCGCCAGCTTCTGGGCGTCGGAGGAGATCTTCGCCTTGTCGGCCTCGGTCAGTCCCGAGGTGCGCTCGTAGACGACGACCGCCCGGATCAGATTGGGCGAGACGAAGGCCGACTGGGCGTCGAGCACCTTCGTCGACTCCGCCTTGGGCGGCAACCAGGACTTGCTGTCGTTCTTCTCGACGCCCGTGAGGCGCCCGAAGAGCATCCCTCCCACGGTCATCACGACGACCCAGAACAGGATCACCACGTACTTCACGCGCCTGCCGGTGATCAGCCGCGCGGCGGACTCGGTCACAGAACCCCCAGGGTGCACGGAGCGGTCATCCCGCCCATCCTCACTTGCTCGCTTACCCACCACAAACGGGATTTCGTGGTGCCACTGCCTGATACCGCGGACGTTGCCGGATACCCGCGATTCCGGTCACTCACGGCACCCCGATGCCTTTCAGTGATCGATCAGTCATCGATAGTAAATGGCCGTGATCACTCAACGGCGATGAGAGGGATGTCGGCCCTTGACCGGGCCCTTCCCGGCAACGTCGTCGACGGGACACTGGTTCCGCTCCCGCCTGTCGCCGTCCTCACATACTTGACGGGCCCATGCCGTCGCACCTCACCACATCCTCACCGGGACAAGGCACCTATCGGTGATTGAACGGTCACCGTGAGAGATAGGCTGGCCGTTGCTCGATCCCTGTCGACAAGGCCACCGTCAGGACACCAGCTCCGGCCACGCTTCGGTCGTCGTCCTCGCACCGCATCGAGAGGTTCCCCATGCCCTTCACCCGCGACGCGCGCCCCACCCGCACCGATCGCCGATCGATCCACTGCCGTCGGACGGCGCTCACCGGCTCGGTGGTGCTGGCAGCGGCCCTGGTGCTCACGGCCTGCGGAGGAAGCGGCTCGAACACCGCGGAGCCGGCAGCCTCCACGCCCGCGGCCGAGGGCGCGGGGACCGGGACCACCGACTCCACCGGTTCCCCGGCAACCGCGGGCTCCTCGGCAACCACGGGTGCCGCAATTGCCACCGGCACCGCGGATCCGACGGGAACCGATGCCGGCGGCTCCGGGACCGGCTGCGCCCAGGCCCCGGCCACCCTGGTCGGGAACGCCCTGGGGATGTCGCTGGGCGCCCCCGAGGAGAACACCTCCAACCCTGGGACGGTGGTCTGCACGTACAAGGACGGCAAGGGGCATTCCGTCATCGTGCGGATCCAGTCCGACCAGACCGCGGACGGCTTCGCCACCTCGAAGGCGGGTTTCAGCGACAACGGCATGTCCACCGCGAATCTCTCCGGGCTCGGTGACGAGGCGTACTCCAGCACCCTCAAGAGCGTCGTCGGCACCCAGGTGACCGTCGTGGCACGCAAGGGGTCCCGGGAGGTACTGGTCACGGCCCGCGCTTCGCTCGCCCAGGAGAAGGGGCTGGTGAGCACCCTGCTGGCCGCGGGCTGAGCCGGCCGGCCCACCGCCCGACCGGGGTGGAGGCCGGCCACCGCATCAACCGACCCGGCCGGTGCGGGCGCCCGCGGTGACGAGAATGGAGCCGAGCGCCAGGGCGAGGCTCTCGTGCACCACCTCGCTCGAGCGCACCGGCGCACCGGCCGGCTCGAAGATCAGGAAGCCGAACTCGCGACCGGCTGCGGACAGTTCCTGCACCAGGAGCGTGCCACCGCCGGATCCGCGATGCAGAACCTCGTGCAGGATCTCCTCGGGGCGCAGTGACTCGGGTGAGGGCAGGCTGCGGCCGTCCCGGTAGTCGAGCACCACCCGCACGCGGGGAGGATCCGCCGGGTGGATCACCCGGGCGGAGGTTCCCCGGCTGTTGCCCGACGGCCCACGGACACCGTTCCCGAGCAGTTCCGCGTCCGGCGGGCCCCACGGCAGGCCCTCAGGCAGCAGATCCCCGTGCCGCGGGCCCTCACGCAGCAGATCCTCGTGTACCGCGACGAGACACCGCGCGACGCCGAGTTCCTCGAGCCGCTCGGTGAGGGCGTCCACGACCCGGTCGACCGTCCAGCAGTGATGCAGCACCCGGTGGAGGCCGAGCACGGCGTCCTGCGCCGAGACGTGCCCGCGGGAGAGCTCGGCCATCTGCTTGGCCGACTCGAGTTGCTCCTCGAGGGTGCGTCCGGCCGCACGCGTCGACCCGCGCAGCACGAGCCGCGAGCGCACCACGACCTCGCCGGACGGAGCCGCCCCGGCGATCTCGGCGAGCAGCGCCCGGGCCGCGGCACGGCCCTGGCCCTCGAGGTCCTGGTCGACCGTGGTCAGTCCCGGCCAGGTGAGTGCACCGATCTCCTCGTTGTCGAAACCGGTGATCACGACGTCGTCCGGGACCCGCAGGCCCGCGTGGGTCACCGCCCGCAGCGCCCCGATGGCGGAGAGGTCGTTGGCCGCCACCACGGCGTCCACATCAGGGTGCTCACGCAGCAGCCGACGAACACCGTGGTAGGCCATGTTCCGGTCGAATCCGCCGTCCACGACGAACTCGGCGCCGAGCGGGATGCCCCGGCGGGCCAGTTCCTCGCGGAAGACCCGCTCCCGCTCCGCCGCATCGGGCTGATGGGCGATTCCCCGCACGTGTGCCGGACGTCGCACTCCGCACTCGTCCAGCAGGTGCGTCATGAGTGCCCGCATACCGGACTCGTTGTCCCCGTGCACCCAGCTGCCCCGCGAGCTGTTCACCCCGATACCCACCACCGGACGCGGCAGATCGGGGAAGAGCACCTCGGGCTCGGTCTCCGTGGCGGAACCCACCCCGTTCAGCGAGATGAACCCGCAGGGGGACAGCTGCCGGACCAGCGCGGGAAGGGAGCGAGAGGGCCCGGGGGCGAGTTGCTCGTGCACCCCCACGAGAACCGAGACGCCGTGGCGGGAGAACACCTGGGTCATGCCGTGGACCAACTTGGCCTGATAGGCGTCCAGGCCCGGGGCCAGGACGAGTACCCGGCACGCACAGGGGTCCACGACGCTCCTCGACGTCCGCCCGGCCGGGGCCGGGTGCCCACTTCGGTCCGCGTCCCTCCTGCGGATCCACCAGGGAGAATGTCGGCGGGTCGCGGATCCTGCTTGAGGCACGCAGCCGCCCCGATTCCCGGGCCCGGCTGCCTGTTCCGGCTCCCGGAACCCGTCTCCGCCCCGGGCCGAGGCTTCGCTGCCCCGGCCCGAGGATCCTGGCTCTCGAATCCTTGCTGCCCGCTCCCGCTATCTGTTGTGGCTACCAGCCCTCGTCACCCGCTACGGCTACCGGCTTGCGGTGGTCGTGCCGTCTGCCCCGGCCCCCGAGGTCGAGGCCGCGCTCGACGACGAGGCCCCGTCCGAGGTCGTGCCGGCGTCGGAAGTCGTGCCGGCGTCGGAAGTCGTGATCCGCTCAGAGGTCGTCGCCGGATCGGACGTGGTCACCGGATCGGACGTCGAGGCCGGATCGGACGTGGTGGTCGTGTCCGAGGTCGTCGAGGAGTCCGAGGTCGGGGTGGTCGTCGAACTCCCCGAGGTCGGCATGGTCGTGGAGCTCCCCGAGGTCGACGTGGTCGGGTGCGAACCGGTCGTGGACGACGTCCCTGTGGTGCGGGTACCGGTGGAGGTGGATGTCGCGCGGCCGGTCCCGGAGGTGGTCGTCGCGTGCCCGGAGGTCGTGCGGGATGCCGATCCCCCGGCGCTCGTGCTGCTCCCCGACCCGGATCCCGTGCCGCTGCTGCCGGGCTCCTCGGTCGCCGGCCCGACGACCCCGCTCTCGCCCCCGGCCTGCTCGGCGCCGGCGTACCTGGCCGCGAGCCGCAGCACCAGGCTCACGTAGCTGTCCGAGTGGTTGTACCGGAGCACGGCGATCCGCTGCCCCCGGGCCGTGGACAGGTCGAGCGTGCCGGCGCACAGATAGTCGGCCGCCGCCAGCGAGGCGTCGTCCACGTTCTGCGGATCCGCGACGCCGTCCCCGTTGCCGTCCGCCCCGAACCGGGCCCAGGTGCCGGGGATGAACTGCATCGGCCCGACCGCCCGGTCGTAACTCGCGTTGCCGTCCCAGCGGCCGTTGTCCGTGTCATGGATCACGCTGTTGCCGCCGCGGTGCCCGTCCAGCAGCGGTCCGTAGATGGCCGGGCGCACCCTGCCGTCCGCGCCCGCACGGGCTCCCCCGTGGCGGCCGTGGTCACTCTCCACCCGGCCGATCCCGGCGAGGATTGTCCAGGACAGGTGACAGTTCGGGTCCTCGGCGCTCTCCTGCCGGGCCGCCGCGACGTAGGCCTGGTACACCCGCAGCGGGATCCCGCGGGCGGCCAGGGCCGAGACACCTCCGCCGCCCTGGTCGTTCAGTTGCGAGGTGCCGCCCGCGGACCCCGCGGCACCCGACCCGCCGGAGGGGGCGTCCTGGCCCGTCGCCGGGTCGGTCAGTCCCACGATCACGATCCCGTCGGAGGGCGGGGACTGCGTGCCGGTGAGTCCCAGCGGGGACTGATCCGGGCCGAGGCCGTCCGCGGGCTCGGTGGGCACCGAGGCCTCGTCCGCCGACCCGCCGCCGGCCGCCACCGGGGCTGCTCCCCGGGACCCGAGCGCGGCGTCGGCGCCGGTCCACGAGGGGTGCAGCAGGCCGGTCTGGATGCCCGCGAGCAGCGCCAGCCCCGGGATGCCGAGGCTGATCACCCCGCGGGACCACAGGCGGGAGGCCGCCGAGGTCATGATGCTGCGACCACCACCCGCGGCGAGGGCGCCTCGGCCGGTGCGGCGACCGGTGGCCCGCCCGCCGAGGCCGTCCGTGGTGGTGCTGCCCCCTCCGGAAGCACCCCCGGCCGTACCGGACGGACGAGGTCCCGTGATGGAACGGCGGCCGGTCACCCGAACCTCCCCTGCACGTAGTCGGCGGTCCGCGGGTCCCGCGGCTGGCTGAACATCGCATCGGTGGGACCGTGCTCGACGATCACCCCGGGGGTCCCCGCCTCGGCGAGGAAGAAGGCGCACTGGTCGGAGACCCGGGCGGCCTGCTGCATGTTGTGCGTGACGATCACGATCGTGACCTCGCTGACCAGTTCGCGGATGGTCTCCTCGATCCGGCGGGTCGACGTGGGGTCCAGCGCCGAGCAGGGCTCGTCCATCAGCAACACGCGGGGGCGTACCGCCAGCGAACGGGCGATGCACAGGCGCTGCTGCTGCCCACCGGACAACGCGCCACCCGGTGAACGCAGACGGTCGTGCACCTCGCGCCACAGGCCGGCCTTGATCAGGCAGGACTCGACCAGATCGTCCTTCGTGTTCAAGCTGACCTTGGTTCCGGTGAGCTTGAGCCCCGCCACGACGTTCTCGTAGATCGACATCGCCGGAAAGGGATTGGGCTTCTGGAACACCATGCCGACCTGGCGTCGGGCGTCGGTGAGGCGCCGCTCCCGGGCGTACAGATCACGCCCGTCGAGCAGCACGCGCCCGGCCAGCGTGGCGCCGGGCACCAGTTCGTGCATTCGGTTGAGTGTCCGCAGAAAGGTGGATTTGCCGCAACCGGAAGGTCCGATCAGTGCGGTCACCTGTCCCGCGAACATGGTCAGCGACACCCGGTCCAGGGCCTGGTGCTCCCCGAACCAGGCGGAGACCTCCTGGGCGTCCAGTTCGGCGAGCTGGGCGGCACCGCCCGGTTCCGGAAAGGTCGCCCCCGCACCGGGACCGACCGTCGTCGCGTCCGTCGTCGTGGTCATGGTCGTCTCACCTCGGAGTCCTCCCTCATGGTCTGATCTCGTCCGTGGTCTCCCGGCGCCACTGCCCGGAGGTGATCGGTGGTCACAGCAGGTTCGGCAGCAGCCGGGCGACCTGGTCGGAGACCGCGGCACCCAGCGCCAGCAACAGGGGCAGGGCGGCCAGCCAGGTCTGCCAGCGTCCCCAGCGGTACCGCACCCAGGCGGTCAGGCCCGCGGCCAGGACGAGCACCTGCCCCCACAGCACGAGCGGGAGCCAGGCCGAGGGCTCCCCCTGCAGCACCTGCTCGTCGGCCGGGATCCCGGTCCGCGCCAGCGGACGGGGTCCCGACGGCTGCGCGGGGGTGACCAGGTCGGCGTCCACCCGCAGGGCACCGGTCGGGATGAAGGGGGTGCCCGTGGCGGTCACGAGGATCAGCCGCCCCGCCCCGTCCTTCGGCGCCGCCGGCAACGGGTCGCCCGCCCGGCGCACGTCCAGCACGCGGTAGGCGCTGCGACCCTGCCCGGTCACCACGGTGAACACCTGGCGCGGGGCGAGTTGCCCCAGGTCGGCGAACGGGCCACCGTAGCCGCTGCGCCGGCCCATGATCACGCTGATCCCCGCCTGCCCCGGCAGCACCGTGTCGCGCCGGTGCCCCGGCCCCGACATCAGCACCCCGGAGGTCGTGCCCTCGAAGAAGACCTCGCGCAGCGTTCCCCCGCCCAGTTGGGACAGCTGCGGGATCTCAATGATCCCCAGGGGCGTGCCGAGCGGGACCAGCCGTCCCCGATCGTCCGTCTCGTTGACCACGGCCGTCCCCAGGGCCATCTGCTTGCGCAGCTCCGCGAAGGCGAGGTCCTGGTCACGGGCGTGCCGCACCGGCCCGATCACGAGCAGGTCCAGCACGAAGGTGAACATCAGCACGGCGACGAGGGTCACCGCCGCGCCCGGCACGAAGATCCTGCGCGATCCGTCCGGGACGGGCCCGTCGAGATCGGGAGGATCCCCCGCGGCGGGGGCGGCAACCGGAGCCGAGGGTCCACCGGGTTCTCCCGGCCGGTCGTCCCGCTCCACGGCGAGCCGGTCCCGCTCCACGCGGGGCCCGTCGTCCCGTTCCACGGTGAGCCGGTCCCGTTCCACGGTGAGCCGATCGTCCACCGACACGCTGGGCCCGTCGTCCCGCTCCACGCCGAGCCCGCCCTGCCCCACGGCGTGCCGCCCGGGACGTCCCACCGGCTCCTGGGCTCCTGTCCGGGGGTCGAGGAGCACGCCCAACTCGATGGTGGGATCGGCCGGCACGGCCGTCCCGGCGCCCTCCCTGTGGGCGGCGAGGCCCGCTCGGTACGCGCCGTGGCCCTCCTCAGCCGCGGCCAGGTCGTCCGCGGTGGCCCCGTCCCGAGGGCGTGGAGCGGTCACATCCACCACCGGTTCGGAGGGACGCCGCTCGCCGGCTCCGCTCACCGGGCCACCACCAGGGCCGTGGCGCGGCTGGTGCGGCTCGTCGTTCCCCCGGTGTTCGTGGCGAGGATCCGGCAGCGCAGCCGGGCCTTGACGTCCGTCGCGGCCACCCGGTACGTGGTCTTCGTCGCGCTGTCGAGCAGAGTGCGGTCCCGCAGCCACTGATAGGCCAGCGACCGCGCATTGCGGAACGCGCCCTGGCAGCGCAGGGTCGCCCCGACCTTCGGGCTCCCGGTCAGCACGGCCGCCGCCGGAGGCAGGGGCGGTAACGGGAGCGCCACCACGAAGACCACGTCGCCGGAGGTGGAGGACGCGTAGGCCGCGGTGTCGCTCGGGGTGAACACCGCCGACCACTCGTGCAGGCCGAACGCGAAGTCCCGACGGGTGAGCGTGGCCCTTCCCCCGCTCAGTGCCACCGCCGTCCCGATCCTGGTGTAGCTCCCGCTGCTCAGCTCACGGAACTGGATGCTCCCGGCGGCGGTGGCCGGCGTGACCGTGGCCGTGAGCGTGATCGCCGCCCCGAGATCGGCCCGGTCGGCGGGGGCCACCGTGACCGAGGTCAGGGTCACCGTCTGCGAGTTGTTCGGATCGGCGTCCTGCCAGTGCGTGGCATCGGTGAACCACAGACTCGTCGTGAACACCCCGTACACCTGCGAGCCGAGGTTGTTCTGGCACCGCAGGGTGACGTCGTACCGGCCGGCCACGATCGTCAGGCCGTTTCCGCTGGCGATGCCGTTCATGGTGTCGACCAGGTAGACGTCGAAGTCCGCCGAGCTCGACACCCCGGCCGAGGTGTTCTGCACCCCGACCACGCCGTCCGCCCAGGCCCCCGGTCCGACGAGCATCCCCGAGATGTTCGTGGCCGCGGCCGGGCAACCCTTCGGCGTGCCCGTGGATGCCGTGTGCAACGTGATCGGATCGATGTCGGTGCCGCTGTGCTGGGCGAAGGTCAGCGTCCCCAGCATGGGCGTGCTCCCCGAGGTCGTCGTGGTCGTGCTACCCGGAATCGTCGTGGTCGTCGTCGTGATATCCGGGATGGTCGTCGTCGTGGTGGTGGTGGTCGAGGTCGTCGTGGCGGTCCCCGGCGCGGTCGACTGGTAGTGGGTGCTGTCGGTGAACCACAGGCTGCCGGTGAACACGCCGTACTTCGTGGTGCCGAGGCTGTTCTGGCAGGTCATCGTGATGTCGTAGCGCCCGGCGAGGATCTGGATCGCGTTCGCGCTCGCGATGCCGGCGAAGTTGTCCGACAGGGGCTCGCCGAAGTCCCCGGAGGTGGACACCCCGGCCGAGGTGGCACCCAGGACGATGATCCCGGTCGCCCAACCCCCGGGACCCACCGCGAGTGCCTGCACATAGGTGCTCCCGGCCGGGCACCCGGTGGCGGACCCCGAGGAGACCGTGGTCATCGAGACCGGGTCGACCGCAGTGCCGGTGGCGGGGGTGAAGGTGAGCGTGCCCAGGGTCGGCAGATCGGCGGCCCCGGCCACCGGACCGACCGCGGTGAACACCGCGGTGCAACTCACCAGGGCAAACACCAACAGCACCAGGAGCTCCCGGAAAGGGCGACGACCACCCGCCCGCCGCGGGGCACGAGCGCCGGCGGCTGCCCGCACCCGGGCCACGATCCGCCTCACGCCTGCCGAGCCCCCCAGGGGAATCCCCTTCCCCCTCATAAGGAACCCCTTCCGCGATCCGCGGCCCGCGCGGCGCCCGCGCCCTTGACCCCGGCACCTGTGGCACGCGCCCCCGTACTCGAGTCCCTCGTCCCCGCACCGGCACCCGTGGCGCGCGCGGCGGTGCCGGCGGCCTTCGGACCGGTGCCGACATTGCGGGTGAGGAACATCAGCGCCACCACCCCGATCGCGCAGACCGCCAGCACCGGCACCCAGGGCGTGCCGTCACCGGAGGCCGGGGATGCCGTCGTGGCCGTTCGCCCGAGCGCGGTGCCCCCCGAGGCTTGCGGCGTCCCCCCGGAACGGGTGGCCGGGCTCGCCGACGGCGAGCGGCGGACGGTGGGCGAGGGCTTCCGGACGGGCGTGGGGGTGGTGCTCGCGGCCCGCGCCATCGCCCGTGCACCCGCGGGGTCGTTGTTCTGGATGAACGAGTACGGGATGCTCCCGTCCGACGGCGGCATGGCCGGGGAGCCCGCGGTGAAGTGCTTGGCATCGGTGAAGGTGAGCACCCCGGAGAAGGACGCGAACGTGTGCAGGCCCAACCGGTCGACGCACCGGACCACGAGGCGGTACGCACCGGTCAGTTGCGCACCGCTCGCCGCGGCGAAGCCACTCATGGTGTCCTGCAGGGGGACCCCGAACGAGGTGGTGTGCGAGACGGTCGAGGCGGAGTTCCCGACCACGACGACCCCCGCGGCCGGGAAGCCCTTGCCGAAGAGCGTGCCGATGACGTTGGTGCCCTTGGCCGGGCAGGGACGGGGCACGACCGCGTAGAGCGGGGAGATGTCCAGGCCTGTCGCCGGGATGAACGTCACCGCGGTGCTCGGCGGCTTCGCGGTGCTGCCGGTCTTCACCGCGGCGGCGGGAACCCGGACGGCCGCCTGGGCGCAGGGAGCCCCGGCTCCGGCGAGCCCGGCCAGCAGCAGGCCCAGAACGGCCACCGGCCGACGTGCCCGCAGCCACCCGGACCCTGCCCAGGCCCCGGCCGCACCACCGCGGTGCCCGGACGGCGCCCCGAGGCGCACCCGCACGCTCGCCGGCTCGCGGCTCGTCGTGGCGGCCGGCGGGGGCAGACCGGGGTCGCGGGCGACCTCGGGAGCGTCCGGTCCGTCGTCCGGGAGCGCACGCATCGTGCCGCCGCCCCGGCGACGGCGACGCAGGTACCACCAGGTCCCCAGCCCACCGGTGAGCAGCACGAGGGCGAGGGCGACCTCCCAGGAAAACGCCCAGAAGCCGGCGTCCCCGTTGGCCTGGTCCAGGGCAGGGTCCACATTGCCGATCACGGACTGCGGATCGACGGTCACGTGCGCGGTGTAGAAGTCCATCGGGATCAGCCGGGGCAGGTGCGCCTCGAAGGTGAACGAGTTGCCCGGGAGCAGTTCCGGCAGGTCGGGCACGTCGTGGGCGAGGACGCTGTTGCCGAACAGATCGCTCAGGCGCAGGGTCTGCTTGCCGATGAGGCGGACGTTGCCCTCGTTGCGCACGGTGAAGCTCACCCGGGCCGCACCCGAGAGGAGTCCGGAGTCGAGGTAGCGCGCACTGATCCCGGCGACCGCGATCCGCGGCTGCAGCGGTCCGACCACGCGGGCGTAGATCCGCGTGCCCACGCGCTGGTCGATCGTGACGATGTGGCCCTTGCTGTCCTTGGCGAACGACCGCAGGGAGGCGACGATCCCACCGGCGTGATCCCCCGGTTCGACCTTGCGGGGCACCGTGAGGCGGAATGGAATGATCATGGTCGCGCGGGGCGGCACGGTGACGTCGTTGCGGACCAGCGTGACCCAGCGGCCGACGTCCGTGCTGCGCTTGCCCGCGGGCAGGACGCTGAAGCCGCCCTCGGCGGTGTTGTAGGCGTCAGCCGCGTAGACGCTCACGTGTGCGGGTTGGTAGCTCACGTTCTCGACCCCGACGTGGTCGAGGAAGGTCTGGCCGGGCTTGAGATTGCGGTAGGTCCAGCTCACCCGGCGGTCCACGGCCCGGGCCCCGGCGGGGCGAACCCCGATGACCCGTTGCCCCGAGTCCTGCCCCACCCCGGACCCGGTGCTGCCGGCCGAACCCAAGGGACCCGCCGAACTCAGGCGACCGGCGGCGGTCGGGTTGCCTGCAGAACTCAGAGTGCCGGCGGAGCTCAGTGTGCCGGCGGGGGCCGCGGCCAGCGCCTGGATCACGGTGCCGGGCACGTACGCCGAGCGCTCCACCCCGGCCGTCGCGGACCGGGCGGCGGATGCGGTCAGGGTCAGGGAACCGACAGAGGTCAGCAGGGCCAGGACGAGCACGCCCGCGGTGCCGAACCGGTGCCCGCGGTGCAGGCGGGAAGCGGTCGATCGGCGGTGGGGAGGGGTGGTGCGGCAGGGGCGAGGCAGGGTCATGGTCATCCGTTCCGGTGCCGTGGCTCGGGACGGCGCACCCGCCGGTCGGGCCGGGGCCGGGGCGCGCTGAGGGACGAGGATCGGAGCGGCAGCGGGGAGGATCCGAGGGAGATCTCCTCCCCGCTGCCAGGGTGAGGCGGCTGCTGACGAGGCCGCGCGCCTACCCTTCGATCACCCTGATCAGATGGCGGTCAGGGTGAGGGTGGTGTTGTACGTGCCGGCCTGGGTCGAGGTCGGCGCCTGCAGAACCAGGCTGGCGCTCAACTGCGCCGTGCCGACCGAACCGCCCGAAGCCGCGGTGGCGAGGGTGCGCGCGGTCTTGAGACCGGCGCCCGTCGAGGCACCCACCGCGACACCGGCGCCGGGGGCGACGACCGGACCGGCGGTGATGGCGAGCGGGGCCGGGGCCGCGACGACGCGGGGGGTCCAGCCCAGGTTCTCGCTGTTGATGCGGTTGCCGGTGCCGCTGGTGAAGTCACCCACGACGCCGCTGACCGTGTAGCCGACGTTCCCGGCGCGGGTGTCGGTGACCGTGACGGTGTTGATGTCCTTCGGCGCGGTGATCAGCAGGGTGTTCGCCGCGTTGAGGACCGGGGTGCCCAGGTCCACCGTGCCGGTGCCGGCC
Source organism: uncultured Kineosporiaceae bacterium (assembly GCA_964583765.1). Lineage (GTDB taxonomy): Bacteria > Actinomycetota > Actinomycetes > Actinomycetales > Kineosporiaceae > CAZOWW01. The sequence continues at coordinate 26,516 of CAZOWW010000020.1, read as the reverse complement.
GTGATGGTCAGCGTGCCGGTGGCGACCGTGGTGGTGATGTTCTCGCTCGCGGTGACGCCGGCGAACGCGGTGACGTTCACGGTGATCGCGGACGCGTTGGACGCCACGTAGTTGGCCGGGTTGGTCGGGGCGAAGTGCGCGGTGTAGCTGTGCGCACCGGCGGTCAGGTTGGCCAGCGAGATCGCGGCGGTACCGCCGGACACCGGGGAGCTACCGACGACGGTGTTGCCGCCGCCGGTGGTCTCGGTGAAGGTGACCGTACCCGCGGCGGTGGCCGGGGTCAGGGTGGCGGTGAGGCTGACCACGTCGGCGGTGGTCGGCGCGGCCGGGGTGGACGACAGCACGGTGGTGGTCGTCTGCGCCGGGGCGTTCACCGAGACGACTGTGGCCGCCGAGGTGGAGGTCGCGATGTTGACCGGGTTGGTCGGCAGGAACACCGCGGTGATCGAGTGCGAGCCGGCCGTGAGCGACGTGGTCGCGTAGCTGGCCACGCCACCGCTGACGGTGATCGGGCTGGCGTTCAGCACCGTGGTGCCGTCGAGGAAGTTCACGGTGCCGGCGACGGTGGCGGTCGAGGTGGTGGTCGACGTGAAGGTCACCTGGGTGCCAGCCACCACGGTGGTGGCGGAGGCGGCGAGCGTGGTGGTGGAGGCGACGCCCACCGGAGCCGCGTAGGTGAACGTGGCCGGCGAGCCGGCGGTGATGTTCAGCGTGCCGGTGAAGCTGTCGTACTGGGTGGTACCCAGGGCGTTCTGGCACTTACCGGTGATCGTGTAGGCGCCCGTGGCCAGGGTCAGGCCGTTCGCCGAGGCGATGCCGGCCAGCGAGTCCGAGATCGGGGCACCGGTGTTGACCAGGTCACCGAGGGTGGCGATCGGGGTGTTGCCGACGAGCTGGATGCCCGTCCAGCCGGTCACGGTCGAGTCGATGGTCGCGGCGAAGTTGGTCGCGCCCGCGGAGCAGGCCTGCGAGATCTTCAGGTTCCAGAGGTCGTTGGCGGTACCGGAGGCCGGGGCGATGGCCGCACCGGTGGCGGCCGAGGCAGAGTTCGCGCCGGCCACGGCGCCGCCGAGCACGAGCCCGGCCACAGCGCCGTACGTCGCGATCCGAGCAAGAGTCTTGTTCATGGCGCAGGTGTCGCCTTCCTGTCAGAAGTGGTGTGCTCAGACGGGGGGTGATACGGGTGCCAGATCAGTTGGTGTTCTTCTTGCTCGTGTCGCCGCAGGTGCCCAGCGGCGCGAGGCCGTACTGCTGGATGGTCAGCGTCGAGGAGCAGACCTTCGAGGTGGTGCCGACGAAGGTGTCCACGACCTTCTGGTTGAAGGCCGGGTCGCCCGTGGTGATCGCCGCGGTGGAGACCACGTTGTAGAGCGGGCGGGTGTTGGTGCCGAAGGTCGGCTGCAGGCTCACCGGCGAGATGGCGTTGGCGCCACCGGCACCGTCGAAGTCGATCGACCCGAGCGAGGCACGGCCACGGATGTCCGAGATGACACCGGCCTGCTGGGCGATGAACTGGGCCGTGGAGATCGGGATGAGCTGCTGGCCGTTGGTCAGGAACCGGCCGTCGTGCTCCTGGATCGCGGTGCCGGCCGAGTTGACGTCCTTGACGCAGTTGCCCCAGCCGCCCGCGCCGAAGGAGTCGGACAGGCCCAGGGTGGTGGCCCAGAACGAGCGGGTGCCCGATCCGGCCGAGGGCAGCAGCGGCGAGAAGATGCAGTTCGGCGTGTTGGCGGTGTAGATGGCCACCAGGTCGGACTTGTTGAGGGTGTGCGGCACCGAACTGGAGGCCAGCGTTGCGTAGGTCACCGAGTCGGTGGCGAACGGGACGTAGGTCATCGTGCCGACGCCCGGGGAGGTGGTCGGGTTGCCGCCACTCGAGGAGCGGGCGACGTCCACGCAGCCGGTCATGTTCGCCGAGGTGACCACGGTGCCGCCGGCCGTGGCCGGGGAACCGGCGAAGGTCGCCCCCCGCAGAGCGGCGGACAGGGCGTCGCGGCCCTCACCGGAGTTCTTGGCCACGGTGAAGACACAGTTCGCGTTGCCGGTGCGGGTGGTGATGGTGCGCCCGACCGGGATCGCCTTGTAGTTGGACAGCAGCGGGTTGTTCGAGGAGTCCTTGAGGACCGAGGAGAGGCCCTCCATGACGTCCTGCGAGGTGTCGGAGCCGACCATGGCCAGGGTGCTCGTGCTCCCGGCGTTGGTGTCCGCGTGGGCTGCGCCCACGCCGGTGATCGACAGGGCGACCAGGCCGAAGCCTACGGCCGTACCCCAACTGGCTTTCGAGATCTTCACGGGAGAGGTCCTCTCGCGGAGTCGGACCGCCGTCGGACGACGGCGGTACTGCCAGCTCGCTGCCTGCGTTAACCTGGTCGTGGCGACGTGTTCTCTGGGGAGATCAGTCCGCTCGCTCACGGTCTCTCCTTGTCAGGGCGAGTTCAGGCCTTCGGCAGGTGCGATCTGCGGAGCGGTGTTGCCGACTGGCACGGCGCCTCATCCGTCGAGGCGCCGCGCCAGCCTCGACAGGCCCGGGCCGAGAACTGCGCCCGCCATGCCGAGGATCAGGGAGATCACGAGCGCGAACCGGCCGCCGCCGATGCTGTCGGCGGGGGTCCTGCGCACGGCCGGGTGGCTCGTGACCGTGGGGGTGGTGGAGTCGGCCGGCGCCGACGTCGTGGTCACCGGGGCCGGGGTGTCGTTCGGGGTGGTGCCGCCGCCGGTCCCGCTACCGTTCCCGCCGCTTCGGTGGGTGCGACCGGTGCTCGACGAGGAACGGGCGGTCGTGGTGGAACCCTGGGTGGTCGAGTGGGTGGGCGGTCCCACCCGGGCGGCGATCAACGCGGCCGCATGGCGAGCCGCGGCCCGCAGGGGTGCCGGCAGGGCCACGTACCCGTCCGGCAGGGTTCCGGGTGCGGTCCCGGCCACCTGGCCACCGCCGACGGCGTACCGGACGAGGTTCGCGTAGGCGGTGGCGTCCTGCGGGGACAGGATGTTGGGCGCGGTGACCGCGTAGGTGAGCACGGTGAGCGGGTAGGCGCCCCGGGCGGCGGTGGCCGGATCGGTCACCGGGACGCCGGGGACGGCGCTCGGCACCAGGTGGGCCAGGCCGGCCCGCAGGCTCGTGGCGGTCGGTGCGACGAACTGGCCGGCCGCGTTCCGCAATCGGGCGGTGACCAGCCCGAACCGCTGGGCGGTCGCCGAGTCGGTCACGGCGAGCAACTGACGCTGCCCGGACAACTGCAGGGGCTTCTTCTTCCATGTCGGCGGCCGGGCGTTGGCGTCCCAGAAGGTACGCATCAGGGAGTCGCCACGGGCCGCCGAGCGCGCGGCGTCGTGCAGGTCCTGGCTGAACGGGTGCTCGTCCAGGGTGCACAGGGCCGGGGCACCCTGCTGGAAGGTGGCGGCGCAGTAGGGGTCGATCTTGGCGAAGTCCTGCCGGGGCAGGGGAAGCCCCTGGTAGAAGGGGTTGATCCGCATTCCCCAGGGATCCGGGAGCCCCGCCAGGAAGTCGAGGGCGGTCTGGTCCGAGGTGATCCAGTTCCAGAGCAGCTCGGTGGTCCCGGACAGGCCGCCCGGCACCAGCAGTTCGACGTTCGCCTGGAACTGCAGGCCCTTGAACGCGGGGTTGATCGCGAGGAAGTCCGGGTCCGTGGTGATGTTCGAGGGGTTCTTCTGCAGGTAACGGGCGGTGCCCAGGCCAGGTGCGCCGAACACGTAGGACTGGGTGAGCAGCTTGGCCACCAGGCGCTGGGTCAGGTTCACCGAAGTGATCCGTTCCCCGTCGTGCAGGTGGGTGGCCGCGGATCCGCCCACCGGGGTCTGCCGCTCGATCATCACCGCGACGGTCAGGCCGGACACCGAGACCGGCGCGTAGGTGTAGACGCGGTCCTCCGGGACGTCCGCCGGGTCCACCGGCGAAGTGACGAACTCCATGCCCGGGGTGTCCGTGGCCAGGGTGCGGTCCGCCACCGCGTCCGCGACCTGCGAGAAGTCGAAGGAGGGCGCGTTCCCGGCACACAGCGCCGGCTGCCAGCGGTAGATCGCCTCCGCCACCATCTCCGTGCCCGCCAGCGGCTTGGCCTGGGCGGTGAGCGGGCAGGCGTTGCCCACCGGCTCGAAGGACAGCGGCACGACCAGCCGGTTCTTCCAGTTGGTGGTCGACAGCGGTGAGGTGTCCAGCCGGTGGGAGCCGTTCGCCAGCACCTGGGCCCGGGGGGTGCCGTCCACCTCGGTCTCCCCGCGGGGAACGATCACCAACCAGCACCGCCGCGGCTTGCCGCCCACCAGGTCGGCGCAGTCCAGGCCCGGGGCCTCGCGGTAGGTGACCGTCTCGAAGGTGGTGTAGCCCTGGCCGTCGTTGCGGGTGCGCTGGTAGGGCTGCTCGTTGGTGGTGGTGTTGTCGTAGTAGGGGTTCTTCAGGACGTCGATCCCCGAGACGACGGCTCCCCTGGCCGGCCGGAAGGGGACGAAGACCTGGTCGCCTGACGCGCTCTTCGCCGTCAGGGGCTCCGCCTTGTCCACGTAGGCGGCGGTCGTGAGCTGGCGGCTGTTCGCGAACGCACCCCCGCGGGTGTCGCTGGCCACCGTGCCGCCGAACTCGCACTGCGTGCGGTCGGGACCGGCGATGGTGTCCCCCCAGCACTGCATGAGCTGCAGGTAGTCGATGTCGAAGGCGGCGCGGTCGTTGGTGGGCTTGCCGCCGCTCCAGGTGACCGTCACCGACTGGTCGACCAGGTGCGTCGTCTGGCTCACGGTCACCTTCAGCGAGGCGAAGGCACCGCGCCCGGAGACGGTGACCGCGCTGGACACGTTGGCCGTCGCCTTCTTCGTGGTCGCGGCCGCCACGCGTGCCGTCGCCGACCTCGTCCTGGTGCCGGTGGTGGCGCCCGCGGTCGCCGTCGTGACCACGGTGGCCCTGACCGCGACCAGATCCGAGACCGTGCTCCCCAACCTGGCCCCCGGACTGCCCGGGGCCAGGAAGAGCTCGGCCACCAGAGCCACGATCACCCCCCAGCGCAGCCGGTCGACGAGGAGGTCGCGGCGGGCCGCCCAGCGGGCGTCGTCGCGGCGGCGCGGATCGCTCATCGGCCCTGCTCCCGACCCCGCTGGGACGCGCGGGCCAGAACCGGCGGACCCAGGCAGACTCCGAGCAGGAGCAGCACCGCGAGCACCATGAGAACCGTGCGGGTGCCGCCCTGGGTGTAGTCGGCGGACAGTGGCACGGTGGTCCCCGCCACGTTCGTCAGGCCCGCGTCGCTGCTGCCGCCCGCCACCACCTGGCCGGTGTCCGCATCCACCGCGGGGCCGTTCCCCGTGGCGGTGCCGCCGGAGGAGTCCCCGGCCCCGCCGCCGGTCCCCGCCGTGGTGCCCTGCCCAGTGCCGGCACCGGTGCCGGTCCCACCCCCGCCGGTGGCTCCGCCACCACCCCCGCCGGTCGCTCCCCCGGAACCCGAGTTCCCACCCCCGGACCCCGACCCCCCGCTACCCGAGCCCCCACCCGAGCCGCCCCCGCTGCCGGAACCGCCCCCACCGCCGGAACCGCTGCCCGAACCCCCACCGGCGACCGCGGTCCCGCACTGGTGTGCCCCCTTCTTGTCGCAGGAGGGCGGGTAGGGCGCCGAGGCGGCGAGGGTGTTGCTCCCGTTGGTGGAGAAGGTCGGGTTGTGGCAGGACTTCAGGTCGATGGACCCGACGTCCGCACCGGGGATCTTGCGGATCTGCTCGAAGCCGGCCTGCACCAGGTTGAGCGGCAGCGGCGAGTACCCGAGGATGTCCGCCTTCTGCTGGCCCTGGCAGAGGAAGTAGTCGGCGAAAGCCGCCAGGGTGTAGCCCTTGGCGTTGGTGAACGCGCCCTGCCCGTCCGGACCGGTCGGGATGATCATGTAGCTGTAACTGGACATCGGGTAGGCGCGCGGGTCGGGGTTCGCGTAGACGCCGTCCAGGTTCTGGGTGAGGTAGTTCAGGGACCTGGTGTCCTTGTTGATGGTCGCCTTGAGCAGTCCCACCGCCACGTTGCGCGCCGTCGGCTCGACGTAGTACCCGGCCTGGTTGAGCAGCTTGACCACGGGGAACCCGGCGTTGAGCGCGTACGAGTACTCGACGTAGGTGATGGCTACCTCGCCCGTGCTCTGGGCGACGTACCCGGCCACGTTCACCGACCCGGCCTGGGCGACGAAGCCGCTGCCGTTGACGGTGGGGTACTGCGAGGTGATTCCGCAGGGGGTCGAGCGCCCGGCCTTGCGGCAGTAGGCGTCCCACAGGGACTGGTAGCGCGTGGCCAGGTAGCGGCTGAACTGGGCCGTGGTACCCGAACCGTCCGAACGGACCACCGGGACGATCTTCCGGGCGGGCAGGTTCAGCCCGGGGTTGTCCGCCTTGATGGCCGGGTCCGCCCAGCTCGTGATCACCCCGGTGAAGATCTTGGCGATGTTCTCCCCCGAGAGCCGCAGCTGGGTCACCCGCTTACCCGCGATCTTGAGGTTGTACATGAACGACGTCCCGCCCGCGACGATCGGGATGTACGCGAAGGGGCGCTTCGGCGGGTCGTCGTACACCCCGCCGTCGGTCAGGCCGTAGGGGATCTCCGAGACCCCGAAGTCCACGGTGTCGTTCTTGAACTGCTGGCGACCGTCCGAGGATCCGGTCGAGGCGTAGTCCACGACCATCCCCGAGGCCCGCACGTTCGACGTCCACTGCTGGATCGCATTGGCCGACCAGGTGGATCCGGCGCCGCTGATCCGGGTGTACGTGGCGGCCGAGGCGGGACCCGCCGCCCCGCCCGCCACCACGGAGGCGGCCACCACGGCACCCAGTCCGAGCACCGCGAACCGGCGTCCGCGGTTGCCCATGCGCTCGCGGTCCTGCGCCGACTGCCGGTCGCGGCGGCGCAACTGGCGCGGGGTGAGGTTGCCCGGGCCCCGCCCACCGATCGTCCGGGCGATCAGGAACAGCCCGAGCACCAGTACCAACAGCACGCTGGCCGCACCGAACGCGCGGGTGCGCATGGCCTCCTCCGGGGACGAGAACATCTGGAAGACGAGCAGCGGCAACGAGACCTGGGGGTGCTGACGCGGGTCGAGGTTCATGTCCTGGGTGAAGCCGGCGGTCAGCAGCACCGGGGAGGTCTCCCCGATCCCGCGGGCGGTGCCCAGGATGATCGCCGTGGCCAGACCGGAGCGGGCCGTCGGCAGCACCACGTGCCAGACCGTGCGCCACTGCCCCGCCCCCATCGCCAGCGACGCCTCCCTCAGGGAGGACGGCACGAGGCGGATGACCACGTCCGACGCCCGGATGATGATCGGCAGCATCATGATGCTCAGGGCCAGGGCCGCGGCCAGGCCGGACTTCGGCCGCCCGAGCGCCAGGATGTACGTGGTGAAGATGAACAGGCCCGCGACGATCGAGGGCAGCGCCGTCATCGCCTCGACGATCGTGCGCACGAAGCGCACCGCCGGACCGCGGAACTCGTTGAGGAACACCGCGCAGGTCAGACCCAGGGGGATCGTGATGATCAGCGAGATCGTGATCTGCTCGAGGGTGCCGGCAATCCCGTGCGCGATCCCGCCGTGGGTGAGGGGATCCAGCGGCCCGGTGACGGACATGTCGTCGACGTAGAAGTTGGCGTGCGCCAGGGCGCCCGACCCCCGGTAGAAGACGTACACGATCACGAAGACCAGCCCGGTCAGGAGCAGGGCGGCCAATCCGTGGATCACCACGGACGCCACCCGGTCCCGCACCGCCTGGCTGCTCTCGTCCATGGAGACGAGCACCGCGTACACCGCGACGAACGCGAGGAAGGCGACGACGAACGCGCCGAGGGCACCGGAGAAGGGCGCCAGTTCGGTGAACAGGAGCCAGGTGATGCCCAGCGCCGCGGCGAGCGCACCGAGCACGGCCATGACGTCCGAGGCCCGGGCCCCGCTCACGGGGCGGGGGCGGGGCGGTGCCCCGGCGGCCCGCTCGTGCAGGGTGGTCTGTGCGGGCAGAGCGGTCCGCGAAGGTCGCGGCGCGGCGGCCGGGAGGACCTGGGTGGTACCGGCTGCAGTGTCGGCGGAGCCCGCGGCAAGGGGGGCGGTCATGAGTCAGGCCTCGCTTCCTGCGCCGGAGCGGCTGCGCGCCACGATCGAGGACGCGATGAAGTTGACGAGCAGGGTCATCAGGAACAGGGCCAGGCCCGCGGCGAAGAGCGCCGACAGGGCGAACTGACCGGCCTCACCGCGGCGCAGGACGATCAGGGCCGAGACCGAGATGGCGCCGTTCTGGAGGATGTGAGGCTGGATCACGAAGACCGGCGAGATGATCATCACCACGGCGATGGTCTCCCCCAGCGCGCGGCCGAGGCCGAGCATGGTCCCGCCGATCGCGCCGCCCTTGCCGTAGGGCAGCACCACCGCGCGGATCATGCCCCACCGGGTCGCGCCGAGGGCGTAGGCGCCCTCCCGTTCCCCCAGCGGCGCCTGCATGAAGGCCTCACGCATCACCGAGCTGGTGATCGGAGTGATCATCATTGCGACGACGATCCCCGCGATGAAGGTGGAGGAGGTGTAGACGGTCTCGGTGGCCAGCGGGTCACGCGGGTCCACCCCGTCCACGCGCAGGAACGGGACCCAGCCGAAGTAGGTGGAGATCCACCGGGCGAGCCCCACGACGTGCGGCTGCAGCAGGTAGGCGCCCCAGAGGCCGTAGACCACGCTGGGCACCGCGGCCATGAGGTCGACCAGGCTGGTGAAGGTCCGGCGCAGCTTGCGAGGGGCGTACTCGGAGATGTAGAGCGCGGTGGCCAGGGAGAACGGGACCGCGATGGTCAGGGCGGTCACCCCGATCAGGACCGTGCCGAAGAGGATCGCCGCGATGCCGAAGTTGTGCGAGTCCGGCTCCCAGGCCTGGGTGGTCAGGAACCGCCAGCCGGCCACGGAGAGCGCCTGGGCGGCGCGGAAGTTCAGGAAGAGCCCGACCATCCCCATGATTGCCAGCACGAGCATCCCGCTCGCCCAGGAGACGCCCTGGAAGGTGCGATCGGCCAGCCCTGCTCGGCGTCCGGGACGCACCCGGGAGCGGCGATCGCGGTCGGTGCGCGTCGCGACGACCGCGGTGGCCGAAACAACTGTGTTGTTCGGGACCATGAGACTTTTCGGGACCACGGGGCCGTTCGTGACGCCAGAGCTGCTCGGATGTTCGGTCACCGCGACCACGCAGCCCGGGCAGCCATGGGTAAGACCACGGCCTCGGTGCGGCGGCGAGGAGCCGCTGTCCGTAGATCGATCACGACGCCGAGGCCGTTGGGGGGCTCCGCCGCGGGGTCCTCGGCCCCCGGGACACCCGCGAGGAACTGGCCGAGGTTGTACCCGCACTCGCGGTGTCGCAGGTACAGCCGGGAGGAGGTGGCCAGGGGCTCACCGTCCACCAGCAGCCGCCACCCCCACCGGCCGGTGCGGGTGTCGCAGGCGAAGGCGCGCAGGGCCTCAGGCAGCCGATCGCGCAACTCGCTGATCGCCTCGCGGGCGGCCGTCACGCCGGGGAACACGGTGGCGCTGCGGCCGAGCTCACGGTTGTTGCCGCCGAGCAACCGCCAGGCGGTCGCCACCAGACCGGCGGGGTCGTCGTCCCCCGCCTCTCGGATCTGCCACGTCGGAGTCGAGGCCCCGTTGAGGACCGCTCCCGTCACCAAGTGAAAACGTGCTCGCGACATCATGACCTCCCGCCTGACCAGCACGCCTGGCCGCGTGCTTCTGTGCGGCGCCCTCTCGGGACCATCTGGAGACTTCAGGGACCCGGCGAATGGACGCGTTCGCCGATGTGAACGCCAGACATGAGCCGCGGGAGCGGACAGCGAACTCGTGACACAGAAAGGGACGAACCGGTCACGGAGTGTCAGATTGCCCGGTTCGGAGCGTGACGAGCAGGAGGGCCGGAACGCTTGTTCCGCCCCCTGTGCGCACCCGTGCGCAGAACTCCCGTAGTGACCAGGTATGCGGTGCCCAGCCGGACCGCCACGCCCACCGGCCGGGTCAGGATCCGTCCCAGCCGGCTCGTGAGCCGCTGGCACCTGGGGCCCGGAAACCCCTGATGCGCCGGCAGGAGAGCGGAAACAGGCACGGGTTCCGCGGCGCCACGAGTGGCTCCGGGGACGACACCCATCCGGCTGGGTGTCACTCGACCGCAGCAGGACCAAACTCGGCCGGCGAGGTGTTGGGGACCCGCCCGTTGGTCATCGACTTGTCGGTGCGCCGGTTGTCCTGCCCGAACCCGGCCTGCTCCCGTGCGACGTTCATCGAGCAGGTCGAGCAGATGACCCGGCGCTATCAGCGTCGCGCTCCGGGGCTGGCCCTGAACACCGTCAAGCGCTACGCGCGCGCCCACGATAAGGCCGAGTTGATCCGCACACCCGGGTACCGGGCCTGCCTGGTCGACCCCGCGAGCACCTGTGCCAGCGTCGGGCAGCCGGCCCGGTGGGCGCCACTGAACTGTTGGGCGAGATCCGCGCCATGGGTTACACCGGCAGCGCGAACCTCCTGGTTCGCTACCTGGACCAGGGCCGAGCCGATGACGTCCTGCCCAACCCTGTCATCCGGCGCCTGACCGGCTGGATCATGAGCCGTCCCGGGTGCCTGAGCTCCTCGACGAGCACCCAGCGCGACAAGCTCGCCCGGTGGTGGTGGGCAACGCCGTCCCCACATCCGCACCACCGCCCGTGAGATTGAGGTCCCATGAGCGGCGTGGAAGTGCGCTTGCCTCCTCGACCCACCGCATCCCGACCTTGACCCCGGGGGCGGCCCTCGCGTTACCCCAGCGGGCCTGATGCCGCCGCGCTCAGCGAAGATCCACGCCCTCACCGGTGATCCACTGGTACACGTCGTGGGGCATCACTCCCAGCTCATGGGCGATCTCCTGCTCGGTCCACCCGTCGCACACCGCGGCAGCAACTGCCTGGTTCCGTTCCTGGACCGAACCCGGCCGATCGTCGTTCCACACGGCCCTGTCCACCCGGACCACCCGCGTCAACGTCTCCGTGCTCCTGAACGCCGAGCTCTCCACCGCGACCACCCCCTGCGTTCAACTGAACCACGGATGCGCCCGCGTGCCCTGCCGAGATCCATGGTCAAGGGGCGGAAGACGGCAACTACCGCGGCCGTCGTGCCGATACTCCTGGTGTCCACCCCGGGAACGAACCTGGACCACGATCAAGATGCGACAGATGATGATCTACCACAAAATTGTCCGATACCGGCACCGACCTGGCCCATCGGCGTCACCCGAAGGTGCTCCGCACCCCGGTCCTCGACCAGGACACCTCACACCACGTCGCGACCCAGCCTTGCGGGGACACCGATGAGCACACCCACCGACCGTCAACAACACCTTCTCCGCCAAGCGATCACGGCGCATCGGGATCTGTGGACCCGTGGTGGCCCGGATGCCATCGAACGCCGCAACGATGCCGTCACGGCAGCGACCCAGGCCGGATGGGCCCCAGAAGATCTCGGACATGCGCTGAACGTGCCACCCGAGGACATCACCTGCTGGACCACCACCCGGCCCCTACCCGCCCTACGACTCTAGGATCAAGCCCACCACGCCCTGTCGGCATCCCCCGTGGCTGACCCACCGCGTGGGTCCGCGACCTACCGTGATCGTGTGGACGCGCGTGCGGAGATCCGTGATTTCCTCACTTCTCGCCGTGCCCGGATCACGCCACCGCACGCGTCGCCTGCCCGACTATGGCGGCAGGCGACGCGTGCCCGGCACAGGAGATACCCGACTTCCTGACTCGTTGGGCCGGCGAAGTCCCCTCCACGGGAACCGCCGAATCGTCGACCGAGCAGGTGCCCAAGACCTGAGTCCTCCGGAAGAGCGGCGCGTACCGCCGTCCCGACCCCTCAGCCTGCACGGCGGCGGCTCTGGACCGCTACCGTCCCATGCATGGAGCGCGTCGTGATGGACGAGATCGTCTACACCGACTACGGCCAGTTCGACCTGGTGTGGTCGGACGGTGCCGGGTTCGACGGTGACTTCGACAGGTTCTTCGCCGGGCAGGTCAACGGTCTGGTCGGGGCCGCCGACGCGAGAGGTGTCTACGTCAATCTGGCACGTCGATCCGGCGGATCCCGGGTACGGATCGTCCTCCTCGACGCCGAGCCGCCTCTCCCGGCCGCCCACCACGAGGACGTCGTCGAAGTGCCCCTGATGGTCCCCGACGGGTCGGACGTTCGCTGGGAGTCATGGGCGGGCGAGACATCCGGCTGCCTCGGCGACCTGACGCCGGGCACGTACCGGATGCGCGTCAGCGCGCACGGACGGGACGCCGGGCGGGACGATGAGTTCGCCGAGGGCGTGGTGGATGAGTACCTCCTCCAGTTGTGGCCCCGCGATGGGAAGGCCGACCAGATCCTGCGCGTCGGGAGCGAGGACGCCCGGTACTGGCACCGCGAGATCGGTGGCCGACGCCGCACCGAGCAAACTCATTGATCACGAAGTGATGCCGGTGCGCGAGAGGGACTGCGGAACGGACGACCGCGGAACGGGGAGGCCGGCGATCAGCGAGGCGATGATCAGGGCGACGAGTCCGAGCACGGTCACCGGACCCGTGGGCAGTAGGCCGAGCCCGAAGTCGGTCACGCCTTCCGTGGAGTAGCCGAATCGGACGGTCGCGAGGATGAGCAGTCCGGCCGAGATCACGGTGCCCAGCACGAGAATGGCGGCACCGCACAGGCCGAACACGGTGACCGTCTTCCTGCGCCGGGCGGGACAACGCCGGCGGCGGCCAGCCGTGCGCGCACCTGCGGGAGAGCATCGCCCGTGCCGTTGACGTGGACGAGCCGGCCCTTGGGGCTGAACTGCTCGCCGCCCAGGCTCACACGGGACGAGATGTCGTCCCCACCTCGGGGTCCAGAACGCTCCGATACGTGAGCAGCCGGGTCGTTTCGAAGGTTTCCGCGGTGTGGCCCGGCGCCATCGTGGTCGCGACCGCGGTGGCGGTACGGACCTCGAGCCGTTCGTCAGCCGTGACCCACAGCACCTGGACCGTGAGGGCGGGACGCAGGGCGACCAGGCGCTCCCGGGCCACCCGGGAAATGCGTTCGAGGCGCTCCACCTCCGCCTGGAGGACGTCGGCGCCCCGAGGGGTGAGCCGGTGATAGCGCCGCAGCCGCCCGCTGACGGCCTCTTCGCGCTCGACCTCGACGAGACCGTCCGTGGTGAGTCGGTCGAGGACGGCGTACAGGGTGCTGGCGCGCAGCGTGACCTGCCCCTGGGAGATGGTCTCGATGTCCCGCATGAGGCCGTAACCGTGACGTGGTCCTGAGGCGAGGACGGTCAGGACGAGCAGGGTGGGTTCCTGAACTGGCATGACGTGGAATATGCCAACGGCATGGACTATACCGCCAAGAGGATTGTCCGGATCGAGTGAGCCCGGGCCCCGAGCGGCACGGTGGGGCCGGAAGCCGCTGGTCCCCGCAACTCCCTGACGTCCAGGGCGTTGCGGGGACCAGGAGACCCGCCCGGGCCCGCCCAGGCCCGTCAGGGCCCAGGTGGTGCGGGCAGTGCTGGCCCGTCAGGGCACGGGTGGTGCCGGCCCGTCAGGGGGCGAGGGTGACCGTCGCGATCGTCGGCACGCCCTGGCCCAGGTCGAGCCGGAACTGCCAGGTGCCCGGGGCGAGCAACCGCGTGTCCAGTTCCAGCAGGTAGTCCCCGGTCGCCGGATCGTAGCTGAACGCGTTGCCGCGGGTCGGCGTCAGTTCCTGGGTCGCCCGCACGTCCCCTGCCCCGGTCTCTTCGGAGATCCGCGAGGCCCAGAGCAGGAGCCGCGCGGCGTGCACCGGCCGGCTCGCTCCGTCCAGGTGCACCCGTACCTGCACGTGCTGCCCGTACCGGTACCGGCCGTGGTCGACCAGTTCCCCGTTCCTCAGGTGCCAGGCGTAGGCCACCGTCACGGGGAACGACTCGTGCGCCGCGTTGCCGGCCTCGTCGGTGGCCGTGCAGGTCACCGTGGTCGTCCCCAGTCCGAACAGACTCCCCGAGGCCGGGTCGCAGCTCGCGGTCACCGCGCCGGACACGGTGTCCGCCGCGGTCGGCAGCGGGAAGCTCACCGTGCGCCCGGAGCGGCTGTCGGCGACCGTCGAGCGGGCGGCGACCGCGCCCAGCACCGGCGGAGTGGTGTCCACGACGTCCACCACGAAGTGGTTGCGTCCCACACCGCCCGCCGCGTCGGCGGCCAGGCAGGTCACCGTGGTCTCCCCGAGCGCGAAGGTGCTCCCGGCGGCAGGCGTGCAGGAGGGCTGCAGGGCCAGGCCGAACGGGTCGGTGGCGGTGGCGTCGGGGTACTGCACGCTCGCACCATCGGGCCCGGTGGCCTCGACGGTGATCTTCGCGGGCACCTGGACCACCGGGACGTCCTGGGTGACGGTGACCGTGAAGGAACCGCTCGTCCGGTTGCCGTGGGCGTCGGTGGCCGTGCAGGCCACGGTGGTGACCCCGTGCCCGAACCGCTGCCGGCCGCCGTGGTCGCACTCCACACCCACGACCAGGTCGACCAGGTCCAGTGCCTGGGCGTCCGGCACGTCCACCTGGGCGCCGTCCTCGCCGGTGGCCTCGACGGTGAGGTTCGCGGGCACGGCCAGGGTGGGCGCGGTGGAGTCCGTGACGGTCACGGTGAAGGTCGCGGTGCCCGTGTTCCCGTGCGCATCGGCGGCGGTGCAGGTCACGGTCGTCACGCCCAACCCGAAGGTCTCCCCGGAGACCGGCAGGCAGGTCACCGGCAGCGGACCGTCCACCGTGTCCTGGGCCGTGACTGCCGGGTAGTTGACCACCGCGCCGTCGGGACCGGTGGCCTCGAGGGTGAGGTCCGCGGGCACGGTGAGGACGGGGGCGGTCGTGTCGCGCACGCGCACGGTGAAGGTCCCGGTGCCGATGTTCCCGCGAGCATCGGTGGCGGTGCAGGTCACCTGGGTGTCACCGAGGCCGAAGTCCTGCCCGGAGATCGCGGTGCAGTGCGGGTCGAGCGAGCCGTCGACGGCATCGTGCACGGTGACCGCGGGCAGGTCGACCGCCGTGCCCAGCGGGCCGCTCGCCTCGACGACGACCGTGGCCGGTACCTCGACCTCCGGGGCGGTGGTGTCCTGGACGGTCACCGCGAAGGCGGCGGTGCCGGTGTTGCCGTGGGCGTCGGTGGCCGTGCAGGTCACCGTCGTCACCCCGAGCGGGAACCTCGCTCCCGAGGCGTGGTCGCAGTCCGGGCTCAACGAGCCGTCCACGTCGTCCTGCGCCGAGACCGCCGGATAGTCCACCACAGCCCCGTCGGAACCGGTGGCCTCCGCGACCTGCGCGGCGGGCGCGGTGACCACCGGGGCGGAGGCGTCCTGGACGGTCACCGCGAAGGCGGCGGTGCCGGTGTTGCCGTGGGCGTCGGTGGCCGTGCAGGTCACCGTCGTCACCCCGAGCGGGAACCTCGCTCCCGAGGCGTGGTCGCAGTCCGGGCTCAACGAGCCGTCCACGTCGTCCTGCGCCGAGACCGCCGGATAGTCCACCACAGCCCCGTCGGAACCGGTGGCCTCCGCGACCTGCGCGGCGGGCGCGGTGACCACCGGGGCGGCCACATCGGTGACGGTCACCGGGAAGGCCACGGAGGTCGTGTTGCCGTCGCGGTCGCCGGCGGTGCAGGTCACCGTCGTCAGACCGACGGCGAACCCGTTCCCCGACGCAGGCTGGCACCCGACCGGCCGGACGCCGGAGACCAGATCGGCGGCGCTGACCGTGAACGTCACGGGGGTGTGCGGTCCGGTCGCCGCCACGGTCAACGCGGTGGGTGTCGAGATCACGGGCCCGGTGGTGTCGACCACGGCGTAGGCGGCCTGCGCGGTCCCGGTCGCCCTGGCGCCGTCGGTGTAGGAGCAGGTGACGGTGACCGCGCCGAGGCCGTCGGCGGACCGGGCCCCGGTCGGCCCGGTCAGGGTCGCCGCGAAGGAGACCGTGCCGTCGAGGGGGTCGCTGACCTGGCAGGTGGCCACGGGCACCGCACCGAACTCGTAGTTCGCGCCGTCGGTGATCCCGCCCACCGAGACTGCCGGATGCGCGGTGGCCCGGGAGAAGAGGAGCACCTGAGCGGCCGAGGCGCCCGGCGCGGGCAGGAGATTGCCGGCATCGGCCCCCGCGAGCAGGCCCGACGCGTCGTCGGTGAGCGCGAACTGGCTGAGGCTCACGTTGTCGTCCGGACGCGCGCCCGATCCGCTCACGCTCGCCAGTTCGGTCGTGTCCGTGCCGCGATCGAGGACGTAGGCGAGCGTGCGCCCGGCGGGTGTCGCGGGAGCGACCACATTCGAGGCGGACGACGCGAAGGCCACGTAGCGGCCGTCCTCGCTGACGGAGGGAGTCATCGCCAGGTCGTCGAGCGGACCGTTCGCACCCCGCCCGACGTTCTCGGTGACCCCGGTCTGCCGGTCGTAGAGGTAGGCCGAGGTGGTGGCGGCCGGATGGACGGCGTCGAGATCGGTGGCCTCGGAGGTGTAGGCGACGAAGCGCCCGTCGAACGAGAGCGTGCCGCCGTCGAAGGCCCCGTCGCTGGGACCGCCCCCCACGGCGTCGGTCAGGCGCTGGACGGCCCCGGAGGACAGGTCGACCAGGTAACCCTGCTGCTGGTCGTTGTCGTCGGGCAGCAGATTCGCCGCCGCCACCACCGCCAGACCGCCGCTGCCATTGAGGCTGGCGCCCGAACTCGGGTAGGGGTAGGGGTGACCGAGCTTCGTCGTCGCGCCCAGCAGGTCGGTGGTGGTGCCCGTGGACCGGTTCCGCACGAAGGTGCAGCCGTCGTTGTAGTACTGGGTCTGCGGGGTCACCGCACCGAAGGAGCCGAACAGGGCGACGTGCCCGTTGACGCTGACCGGGCCCGCCCAGCCGCCGACCGGGATCTGACTGCCGTCGGGCCGCACCGAGATCCGCTCCACGGTTCCGGTCACCCGGTCGCGCAGGAAGGCGTCCGCGAAACCGTTCGTGTCCCCGGACACCAGGTTCGAGGCGGCCGAGGTGAAGGCGACGTACCGTCCGTTGGCGGAGACGAAACCGCCGTAGCTGTCGTCATCGCCGGGGGTCTCCTGGGCGTTGCGGCTGATCAGCTCCGTCGTCCCCGACTGCAGGTCGCGCAGGTACACCTGCAGGATCCCCGCGGGATTGGCCTCGCCGTCGACCAGGTCCGCCACGGTCGAACTGAACAGCGCGTACCGCCCATTCGGTGTGATCATGGTCGGGGCCGAGAAGCCGTCACCGGCAAGCCCCTCGCTCGTGGCGCTCACGAGCGACACCGCTGAGGTGGTGGCCGTGGCCACCGGGACGTCGATGACGGACTGGGCCCCCACCACCAGGCCGAGAGCGGCCACGGTGCACAGAGCTCGAACGGGGTTCATGCGTCCTCCACATGCGGGGTCTCACCAAGGGCGCGGCCGCCAACGACCTCCCCCCGCACGGGCGATGACGCACTCCTAAGTCCACAGAGTCGCATAATCAGCACCCACAGTGACCCACAATCCACAATTTCCTGCCGTACCCGATGAGTACGAAGCACCGGATGAGCACCACCTGACCGGTGTGCACCTTTGATTCCGGTCGTCCGGCGCCCATCCGGTCGGAAATGCACCCAAAGGACCGATCCGGCGCCCAAATCGTCGGGCAACAGGACGACAGACACCGCGCTGACCGGGGACGAGGTGGATCAGAGCCGCGGCCGCCCCGGTCGCACCCGAGGAATCCCCTGCGCGCCATTTCCGGGAAAACGGCCGGATTCGCGCGATCGAAATCGATGCGGTCACCCGCTCCCCCATGGGCGCCGGGAGAGGCCGGGCAGTTCTTCGACATCACGGCCCACCGGGCACAGGGCCGCCGCGGGGACACCCGCCGTGACCCTCCCGATCAGATCGCGTGGCCCTTCGGACCGACCGACGGACAGTTCCACGATCCCCAGCCGACAGTGCCCATCGGCGAGAAAATTCCACATTATCCGACAACTTGCCAGAGATCGTGTCCGTCGCTAGGGTCGGGGCACCTGGTCGGGCCGGGGTCGAGGGTCCTCCTCCGGCCTGACCGGGCATCGCCTCCGCGGGCTCAATGCTCGGCGAGCGGACTCCGCGACCAGTTCACCGAGCCCCGCTGCCGGGGAAGGAAGGTCTCGCCGTCCGCGCCGAACCAGCTGAACCCCATCCGGTCCCCCGGCGACATCCCCCGCACGGGCGCCTCGGCCGCTTCCCGAGGCTGCCGCACGGCGATGTCCGCGGCCGCCTCGCTCAACGCCTGCGCGTAGGCGAGCGGGCTGAGCGACTCCTCGACCAGGAGCAACCGGGCGCCCGGCACCCAGGCCCACGCCGCCCCGCCCAGCACGGTCTGCATGATCTCGATCCTGGAAGCACACGCTGCCGTCGTCATGCCCCTGGTGTAGTCCTGTCACAATACGCATCGCTACACATACGCAGTGAAGTCAGCACAACGGGGGATCCCGGACCGCCCGACAGGGCGAGCAGCACTCGACCGCTCGTCCGCCGGCGCCCGCCCTGGACCCGCTCCGCCGGTGCCGGTCCTGCCGTGCGCTGCCCTCCGGCTGGGCGAACGGCGTGGGCGGCAACGCCCCAGATGTGATCCGCGACGCATTGACAGGCGATTGCCACAGAGCTTGGGTGGCCGCACACTGCACGCGCTGCACCACTCGAAAAATCCCGATACCCCGATCGGCGCCGGTTCATCGCGGCTTGCCCAGCCGCGACCCGCGGGGACACCCGGGACAGCACGACGCCCTGCCCGTACGGAGTCCGGTGACCTCCCCCACGAGGGACGTGGCCACCAGGACGCCGTCCGCGCGGGACCTCTCCTCTTCGACGCCGGAAGGAACACACCATGAACGTGCCCCGGTGGAGGCGGTCGTCCTCCCGCACCGTTCGGGCCGTGGCCACGATCGCCTGTCTCTGCGCTTCGCTGGTGATCGCCCAGACACCTGCCCATGCCCTGGACACCAACGACGTGACCACCCCCGTCACCGGTAATGCCACCTGGTTCAGCGGGCTCGGCGGCCCGTACGGCGGGTGCGGCATGACCCAGGACGCCCTGGAGACGCAGGACTTCGTCGCCCTCAACGTCTACAACACCCCCGGCAACTACGACTTCTACAACCGGCCGCTGACCGGAGCCGACCTGACCCGGATGGGCATGTGGGACAACGGCCACAACTGCGGCCGCTGGGTGCAGGTGACCATCGGGGACTACTGCACCGGCACGAACGACGGCGCCATGAACCAGCCGTTCTGCCGCAACGGCTCCTGGGTGGCGGACAAGTACAACGGCGCCACGCTGAACCTGATCGTCGCGGACAGCTGCGGTGACTCCAACGCCTGGTGCCGGGACGACCCCTACCACCTGGACTTCAACCATGACTCGCTCAACCGGTTCCAACTGAACGGTGTCGCGGTCAAGGACATGGACCCGGAGCACTGGAACAACCGGCACATGAGCTGGAAGTTCATCCCCGCCCCCAACTACACCGGCGACATCCAGATCGGCTTCCTCCAGGGTGCGCAGACCTGGTGGGGCGCCGCGTCGGTCTCGCACCTGGCGAACGGGATGCACGGGATCGACTACTACAACAACGGCACCTGGTCGGCAGCAGTCATGGACGGTGACATGGGCCAGGCCTACATCCTCAAGCCCACCGAGGACGGCGGCACGGACTTCGCCATCCGCGTGCACGACATGACGGACGCGCTGATCAACAACGGCCGCATCTACCAGTTCTCGCTTCCCGCTTCCTGCTCGCCGCAGTGCGGCACCGCGTACACCAAGATCAGCTACACCACCTCGGACACCGGGCAGATCTCGACGCCCACCCCGACGACCTCCACGAGCGGCACCGGCACGGGCACGGCGGCCTGCACGGCCAGCATCAAGACCGCGAACGCCTGGCCCGGCGGGTTCCAGGCCGACGTCACCGTGACCGCGGGCTCCAGCACGCTGCACAGCTGGAACGTCAGCTGGACCCTGGACAGCGGTCAGTCGATCGCCCAGGGCGGTGGCGCCACCTGGGGCGGCATCTTCACCATCAGCGGATCCTCGGTGAGCGTGAAGAACGCCCCCTACAACGGAGCCCTGGCGCCCGGGAAGACGGCCAGCCTGGGCTTCGTGAGCGCAGGCGCGCCCAGCACGCCGACCCTCACCTGCACCGGTTCCTGACCCATCCGCCGGCGTCCCGGGGCCGGACCCCTGCCCACGGTCCCGGCACTCGGTTCTCGGGTTTCCCGGGATGCCGATCACACTCCCGGGGGGACGTCCACGACGTCCCCCCGGTCCGGCGCGCGCTGCGCGTCCACGGCGCACCCCGTCCACGGCGCACCCGCATCGGACCAGCCTCCTCGAGGCCGGAAGGAAGTCCCATGTCCTCCTGCAGTCCCGCCCCCGGGCCCGTGTCCCGGTCCGCACCGCCGCCCAGGCGCCCCCGCCACCGCGCGATCGCGCTGTTCGGCTCGCTCGCCCTGGCCGGAGCGGCGCTCACCGTCCCCGTCGTCACCGCGGCCCCCGCGCACGCGGCTCTGGCGAACACCCCGCACTACAGCCTCCCGCTCGCCCTGCAGGAGTCCCTGTACTTCTACGACGCCCAGAAGTCAGGCCCTGCCCGGACCCTCGGCGACCAGCCCCTCGAATGGCGGGGCGACTCCGAACCGAGCGATTCCGCGGTGGCCCTCACCCCGATCTCCAAGTGGGTCGGCACCGACATGTCCGCCGCGTTCATCAGCGCGCACAAGAGCGTCCTCGACCCGGACGGCAACGGAACCGTCGACCTGTCCGGCGGCTTCCACGACGCGGGTGACCACGTGAAGTTCGGGCTCCCGCAGACGTACGCGGCCTCGACCCTCGGCTGGGGGATGTACGAGTTCGCCGATGCCTTCAAGGCCACCGGTTCCTGGGACCACGGCCTCGACGAGATGCGCTGGTTCAGCGACTACTTCCTGCGTTCCCTGTTCACCGACTCCTCCGGTGCCGTGGTGGCCTTCAACTACCAGGTGGGCGACGGGTCCGTGGACCACGGCTACTGGGGTCCCTCGGAGCTGCAGAGCATCAAGGAGTTCCCCCGGCCCGCGTACTTCGCCACCACCGAGCACCCGGCCAGCGACCAGACCGCCGGTGCGGCGGCCGCCCTCGCCGTCGAGTCCCTGATCGTCAAGGCGAGCGACCCGGCCTACGCGACCAAGTGTCTGACCGCGGCCAAGGCGCTCTACGCCTTCTCGGTCGCGAACCGAGGCCTGGGCTACTCCGGTGGCTTCTACGGCTCCAGCTTCGACGAGGACGAACTGTCCTGGGCGGCCGCCCTGCTCTACGTGGCCACCGGGACGCACAGCTACCTGGACTCCATCATCTCCACGGACTCCTCGGGTGCGTACACCGGCTGGATGAAGAAGATCATCGGCAATGCCACCGACGGCTGGAACAACATCTGGGTGATGAGCTGGGACACCAAGTGGGGCGGCGTCTTCAGCCTCATCGACCCGCTCGTCCAGGGCGACTCCCTGGTCCCGGCGAAGGTGCAGGCGGCCATTCACCTCATCGACAAGTGGCAGGTCGAGTACTGGTCGCACGTACCGCACGACCTCACCAGTGACACCGCCTTCATCGCGCAGAGCCCGGCCGGCTTCGAGGTGCTGAACGGCTGGGGCTCGGCCCGGTACAACACCGCCGGACAGCTCGAGGCGCTCGCCTACCGCCGGCACTTCCCCTCCGACCCGAAGAGCGTGTTGTTCAGCGACTGGGCGATGGGGCAGATGAACTATCTGATGGGCGACAACCCCCTCAGCCGCTCCTACATCGTCGGGTTCGGCTCCACCACCCAGGGCATCGGCTCGCAGGTCGGCGGCAGCGCGGTCGCCGTCTCGCACCCGCACCACGCCGACGCGCACGGGTCCACCACCAACAACCAGGACGACCCGGCGGTCGACCGGCACATCCTGTGGGGCGGCCTCGTGGGCGGGCCCGATCTGAAGGATCAGCACTCCGACATCACCACCGACTTCGTCTACAACGAGGTGGCCGTGGACTACAACGCGGCACTGGTCGGGGCACTGGCCGGCCTGTACCAGTACTACGGCTCGGGGCAGACGGTGACCCACTTCACCCCGCCGCTGGAACCGGCCACGGACGACTACTACGCGTTCGGCCAGACCGTCCAGGAGAACAGCGCGTCCAGCCAGATCTCGGTCACCGTGAACAACTTCGCCTCCCGGCCTCCGCACTACGAGACCGATCTGAGCGCGCGCTACTACTTCGACATCAAGGAGCTGCACAACCAGGGCCAGGACATCTCCGCGGTGTCGACGCAGATCTACTACGACTCCTCGGCGGCCAGCTACAACCAGCCCGCAAAGGTCACCGGGCCGGTGCGCTGGGGCGGCGCGTCCAGCTGCGTCTACTACGTGACCCTGGACTGGAACGGGGACGACGTCTTCGGCGCCCGCCCCCTGCAGTTCGGACTGGTCGAGGCGCAGACCTCGAACTGGAAGACCTACTGGGACCCGACCAACGACTACAGCTACACCGGCCTGGCCGACGGGAAGTACGCCACCGTGCCCGACCCGTACGTGCCGGTGTACCGCGGGGGGACGAAGGTCTTCGGCACGGAGCCCTCGACCACGCTCGACGAGACCTGCGGGAGCGCTGCCACCACCACGACCACGGGAACGGGCGGCACCGCCGGCCCCACGCCCACGCTCACCGCCCAGTACGCGAACAC
This sequence comes from uncultured Kineosporiaceae bacterium, assembly GCA_964583765.1. Classification (GTDB taxonomy): domain Bacteria; phylum Actinomycetota; class Actinomycetes; order Actinomycetales; family Kineosporiaceae; genus CAZOWW01. The sequence continues at coordinate 3,778 of CAZOWW010000020.1, read as the reverse complement.
GACCAACGCGGCCAACGCCAGCCAGATGGCCAACCAGATCCAGCTCACCAACACCGGGACGACGAGCGTGCCGCTCTCGGCGATCACCATTCGCTACTGGTTCACGACGAACTCGTCGTCGGCACCGAACTATGCGTGCGACTACTCCCCGCTCAACTGTTCGAATGTCTCCGGCACGTTCGGTGCGGTCTCCCCGGCGGTGAAGGGCGCCGACCACTATCTGCAGATCGGATTCGGCGCCGGGGCTGGTTCCCTGTACCCGGGGAATTCCACGGGACCGGTGCAGAACCGCATCTACCTCGCGGACTATTCCTCGCTGGACCAGTCGGACGACTACTCCTACAACGCGACCGACACGTCCCTGACGACCTGGGACCACATCACCGTCTACTACAACGGGAAGCTCGTCTACGGCACTCCCCCGGCCTGACCGGACCGGACGGCGCCGGGGCTCACCACCGCACCGTCGGCCCCGCGCACCAGCAGCCAGACGCAACACCGGACCAGCGCACCAGCAGTGGGGACCGCCGCCCTTGACCGGGTCGGCGGCCCCCACCCGGCGGCGTCCCGGGGAGCTCGGGACGCCGCCCGCCGACCACCGCGCAACGAAGGCCCCGCGCCCAGGGCACGCGTCCGGTGACGGCTCGTCAGGGACAGGCCGCCACCGGGGCGGCACGTGGATACCCTCCGGACCGGCCAGGGAAGACCGGACCGGTCCGGTGGGTGGTCAGTGGCGCCGCCTCGAGGGCCGGCGCGAGATGAGGGTCACTCCGGTGGCCGGCGCTGGCCGGGCGCCCGGGCGGGCCGGCGGGTTCCCGGGGCGGCGAATGCCCGGAGGATCTCCGACATCGGGAGCCCCCGAGCCTCCCGCGGGGAGATCGAACGCGTGGACAGGATGTCGGCCGCGGCCAGGCTCAGGGCCTCTACGAGCTGCACGGGTTCGAGGTCGCGCTCCAGGTAGAGCACCGCCTCCTCGGGCACCCAGGACCACCAGGCACCGCGAAGTCTGCGGTACTCGATCCTCAGGTCCGCCTCCGGCGCCGTTGTGGCCATGTCCCAGAGATATCGCAGTTACTGACCGAGTATCAATGGTCACGGAGTGAGGTCAGTACAACGGATGACCGCCGCCTCGGCGCCCCGCGGGACGCCATCCCCCGAGCGGGGAGCAATTGCTCCACCCACTCGGTGGCGCGCCGGGACCCGTGCTCCCTGCCTCGGAACCCGGCGCGACCGTGGTGGATCTGCCGAAGTCCACGGGACGTACCCGATGCCAGGGCGGGCGGCTGAGACATCGGGGTGTGCTCGCTGACGTCACCGTGGCGAGGAACCGCGTACGCGACACGGCTCCGCTGCCCGCACGGCGCAGGGCGACTCTGACCTGAACGGACGGGTGCCGGAAGGTTATGTCATCGGACAATCGCCGTCAATGGCCCATTTGCCTACTCGTCGGACAAGTGATACCGCCCGTACCCCGGGCCGGCACGGCACCAGCACCGACCCGGGGCCCTCCGGCCGCAGAGACGGCCCCCTGCGGCCGCCCTGCTCTCAGAAACAGATCATGAAACAGGTCTTTGCCATTATGGCAAACTCGCTTACTCTTTTGTTATGTCCGACAGTGTCGAGCAGATCCTCGCCCGAGTCGCCTCCGGGGAGCTCGCCCCTGAGGAGGCGCTGCCCCTCCTCGACCGCGCACAGGGGCACCGCGGTCCCGGCACCGCACGGGGATCCCGTCCCGGGACCCCGGGTGCCACGTCCACGGATCCTTCCGGGACGCCGGGCGCCACCGCCGGGCGCGCGTTCGGCTGGACCGAACCCGGTTCGGGTGTCGAGGACGACGAGACGACACCGACCCACCCCCGGCACACCGCCCCCGGGCCCGCCCGGCAGATCCGGGTCATCGCCTCGTACCAGTCGGTCCAGGTCGAGGCCGATCCCACGATCTCCGAGGCCTTCGTCGTCGGTGCCCACGGACTCCAGCGCCTCGGCGACGTCCTCGTCATCGCGTCACCGGGCCTGCCGGCCGCCCTGACCGGCGCCGGAACGGACGCGGACGGCCCGCAGTTCTCGTTCTCCACCCTGCCCCGCGGCCTCGCCTGGGCCCGCAACTGGCGGGACCGCGGTCTCACTGTACGGGCGAACCCGAACCTGCCCCTCGATCTGGAGGTCCGGGCCTCGAACCTCCGGGTCACCGGCTGCGCGGCCGGGCTGCGGATGCGCCTGGTGGCCAGCAAGGTGGTCCTCGACCAGGTGCGGGGACCGCTCGACCTCGAACTTCTGTCGTCCTCGCTCAAGGGCACGATCGGCCCCACCGGCCGGTCCCGCGTCCTCGCCGAGTCCTCCTCGGTCAAGGCGACCCTCATGGCCGGCAGCGATCTGCGCGTGCATGCCCGGAACCAGATGAGCAAGGTGGTGCTACCCAGCGGCGTGACCCGCGGGCGGTTCCCGGACGGCGAGCTCAGCTCTGCCACCCTGGGGCATGGCCGCGACGAGTTGCAGATCGAGGCCCTGATGAGTTCGGTCGTGATCGGAGGCTGGCTGTGAACGGCGACGGGGCCCACCCGCACGAGACGCCTGACGCGGCCGGTTACCGGCCGCCACGGGACTGCCCGGTCTGTGGGGACCGGCTGCAGATCACCCAGCTCGGGTGCCCGCACTGCGGCACCGGCCTGTCCGGACAGTTCCGCCCCTGCGAGTTCTGCGGGCTGGACGAGGCCGACCGCGAACTGCTCCGGGTGTTCCTCGCCTCCCGGGGCAACCTCAAGGACGTCGAACGGCACCTCGGCGTGAGCTATCCCACCGCACGCGGAAGGTTCGACGATCTGCTCCGCCGTCTCGGTGTCCTCCCCGGTGCCACGCCCACCCCGCCGGCGTCCACGGTGGAGCCCTCCGGAGATCCGGCCGCACGCCTGGAGGTCCTGCGGGCCGTCGCCCGGGGAGAGCTCGACGTGGCGGATGCGCTCCGTTCGCTGGCGGACCAGCCACCGGTCTGAGCTCCGCGGCGTCCGGGGTCCTCCTCGACTCCCGGCGGCCGGGTCAGCGTTTCAGCCAATGATCGGTCACTCTGAATTCATCATTCGTCACTCAGGGAACTATTTCGGTTCAGCAGAGGCACAGACTCGCCGCAGGGATTGACGGCCGGCTCAGGAGTGGTAATCGTGTGGCCGCCTCCCAGCACCTCATCGATAGCGAGGAACCTCTATGAATCGTCGAGTGGCCTTCCTGACGGCAGGCATGCTCGCCGGGGCATCGTTGCTCGCGGTCTCGCCCACCGCGAACGCTGCCACCGCCTGTCAGGTCACCTACGCGATCGCCGGTCAGTGGACCGGTGGGTTCCAGGGCAACGTGACCGTGAAGAACACGGGTGACGCCCTGAGCAACTGGACCCTGACGTTCACCTTCCCCGACGCGAACCAGAAGCTCACCCAGGGCTGGTCGGCGACCTGGAGCCAGTCCGGGTCCGCGGTCACCGCCGCCGCGCTGAGCTGGAACGCCGCCCTCGCCAACGGCGCCTCCACCGGCCTCGGGTTCATCGGGTCCTGGAGCGGCGCCAACCCGCTGCCCTCTGACTTCAAGGTCAACGGCGTGGCCTGCAACGGAACCGGCACGACCACCACGACCACGACCACCAGCAAGCCGGTCACGACCACGACCACGAGCAAGCCGGTCACCACCACCACGACCACCCGCACGACGACGACCACGACGACGACCAAGCCGGTCACGACCACCACCACCACGACCAGTGGCGCGGCGGGCTCGGCTCCGGCGTTGCACGTGT
>CAZOWW010000019.1:0-58876 GCA_964583765.1 uncultured Kineosporiaceae bacterium | reverse complement strand
AGGCGCAGGTTGGCCTCGAGCAGGTGGTTCTTGGCCCGCCGGCCGTCCTCGGCGATCCAGTACAGCTCGCGGCGGTGCTTGGTGTCGAGCTTGATCCCGGCGTTGAGCTTCTCCTCGGCGAACAGGCCGGCCTCGATGCGCTTGGCGAGTTCCACCTCCTGCTCCGCGTTGAGCAGGGCGACCTTGCCGATCTGCTTCAGGTAGTCCTTGACCGGGTCGGCCGTGGCACCGGCGGTCGCGACCTGCTGGGCAGGGGCGTCGTCGTCGTCGTCCGAGAGGACGAAGGCGCCCTCGTCCTCCTCGGCCGGCGGTGCCGGGGGTGCGACGTCCGCCTCGGGTTCCTCGGTCTCCTCGACCGCGAGCTCGAGCTCCTCGGGGGCGATGTCCTCGCTCTCCACGTCCAGAGCGGGCTCGGCGCCCTCGAGCTCGTCGACGTCGACGAGCTCGTCGTCGCCCTCGATGACGGTGTCCTCACCGAGGTCCTTGCCGCCGGCGGCGTCCGCCTTCTTGCCGGCCGCCTTCCGTGTGCCAGGCTTGGCCACCTTCTTGGCTGCAGCTGCCGGCGCGGCCTCGTCCGCCGATGCGGCCGCTGCCTTGCGGGCGGGCTTGACGGGGACGGCCGCCTTGGCCGCGGCCTTGCGGGCCGGCTTCGCGGCGGCGTTCCCGGGGTCCGCGGACACGGGCTCGGCGATCCGGGTGGTCTCCACCGGAGCAGCGGCGCGGCTGGTGCGGGACGCGGGCTTGGCCGCCCGGGACGCCTTGCGCGCTCCCCCGGCGCTCTCGGCCGTCGACGCGGTGGCACCGGAACGCGAACCGGCAGCAGCCACGACCCGGCGGCCGGATGCCTCAGCCGGCACCTCAACGGTCACTCCGAGGTCGTCCAGTGCCCGGAGCACGGCCTTCATCCGCGGCATGGGCACCTCGGCCTGTTCACAGGCGCCGCGCAGCATCGTCGCGTCAACGCTGCCTCGAGTGGTTCCCTGGCGCAGGAGTTCTTGCAGAGCCGGGTGGCTGAACTCGGAAGGGAGAGGCCGGGAGGTCGGAACCGACGACACGGACAGCCTTTCGTCGTGACAACTGGATGCGAGCCGGACCGCCCTGGTGGCACGGTCCCGGATGTATCAACCGAGGGATGGGCCGGCGGTGGGCGTGTCGTCCCGTTCCGGGACGCCTGCCCTACCACTCTCATTGTGCCCGACCCCGCGTAACCAACTGTTCATTGTGGCACGATCGCGATCCCGCCCCACCGGAGGGGTTCGACGAAGAGCTCGCCCACCGGACGTCCCCCAGTCTGCCACCCGTCCTGTGGGATGAATGGGTCCTGGGGCCCGGCCGGAGAACCACTCAACCTTCGGCCTTGACCGCCAGCACAGGGCAGGGGGCTTCGAGGAGCACGCGCTGCGCGTTGGAGCCCAGAATCAGTTTGCCCACCGGCGTGCGGCGCCGCAGCCCGATCACCACGAGTTCCGGTTCGATCTCGGCCACCACGGACAGCAGGACATCGGCGTGCTCCTGCCCCACGGCGGCCCGACGCTCACCGACCGTCAGGCCCTCGGCCTCGAGCTCGGCACGCACGCGGGCCAGTTCGGCCTCGGCTGCCTCGTCGGGCCCCGGGTCCGTCGCCGGCCGCACCACGAGCAACGACGACCGACGCTGCGCGGTCTCGATCGCCGCCCGCCGCAGCGCGGCGAGCCCTTCCGGAGTCTGCACGAACCCCACCACGACGGTCACTGCTCACTCCTCGATCTCGGCCACACGATCGGTCGAACACCGGACAACTGCACGGGCCGCAGATGTCTGCACCGTGGTCCTCGTCGATCCATGCGCCCGCGACCCGGCCCGGAGACCCGGACCGGACACCGGTGCGCGACCACGGCGATCGACAAGCTGCCCGCAGGGTGCAACGTACCGGATGGGGTCAGGAATTCCTGACGTTGCGGTGATGACACCGTCGAGGTGATCCGCAACCACCACGAATGCGACATCACCCTCCGGATCGATGCCGCACAGTGCCAGGTCACCCCCCACAACGGGATCACGCCCGCACGGCTCCGGGGACGGCCCAGGCCGGGTCCCGCGCCAGGAGATCACTCATGATCCTCCCCACCTCGAGGGACTGGATCAGGAAGGCGTCGTGACCGAACGGGGAACGGATGACCTCCAGGGGTGCCGCGTTCGGGATCCCCTCCGCGAGCTCCCGGCTCTGGGCGAGGGGGTAGAGCCGATCCGAGGTCACCCCCGCGACGACGGTCCGGGCCCGCACCCGTCGCAGCGCCGCCGCCGTACCGCCACGGCCACGGCCGACGTCGTGGCTGTTCATCGCCTCGGTCAGCACCACGTAGGAGTTGGCGTCGAACCGGCGCACGAGCTTGCCCGCATGGTGATCCAGGTAGGACTCCACGGCGTACCGGCCACCGCCGCCCAGCGGATGCTCCCCCGGCTGGGGCTTGCGTCCGAAACGCAGATCGAGCTCGGCTCCCGACCGATAGGTGATCTGCGCCACCTGACGGGCCACCCCGAGCCCGAGATGCGGGCCGCTGCCCGGCGGGGCGTCGTAGTAGTCACCGCCCCGGAACCCGGGGTCGGCCCGGATGGCGGCCAGCTGCGGTGCGCACCAGGCGATCTGGTCGCCCGTGGCGTGCGCGCACGCCGCGAGCACGAGCAGCCGCTCGAGGCGGTCCGGGTACCCCACCCCCCATTCGAGGGCGCGCATGCCGCCCATGGAGCCGCCCACCACCAGCGCCCACCGATCGATGCCGAGGCGGTCCGCGAGCAGGACCTCGGCGGCGACCTGGTCCCGGATGGTCAGGTACGGGAAGCGCCCGCCCCACGGCCGCCCGTCGGGCGCGGCCGAGGCGGGACCGGTGGAGCCCTGGCATCCCCCCAGCACGTTCGGGGCGACGACGAACCACCGGTCGGTGTCGAGCGGTGCGCCGGGTCCGATCATGCCCTCCCACCAGCCGGCGGTCGGCTGGCCGGGTCCGGACGGTCCCACGACGTGCGCGTCCCCGGTCAACGCGTGCAGCACGAGCACGGCGTTGCTCGCGCGGGAATCCAGCCGGCCCCAGGTCTCGTACGCCAGGGTCACGGCCAGGTCGTCCCCCGTCTCGAGCCGAAGCCCGCCCAACTCGGCGAATCGGCGCCAGCCCGGATGATCGCCTTCCCGCCAGGCTGCGGTGACCGGGACCGCCTCGTCGTCGTCCAGGATCTGAAGAACGCTCATGCCTGCCTCACCACCGTCGGGACACCGCCAGGACCGGTACGGCGTAGGCCCCGGACGGATTCCGTCCGGGGCCTACGCCCGGTGATCAGACCTCCTTGGCGGCCCGGAACCCGGTCTCCAGGTCCGCGAGGATGTCGTCGATGTGCTCGATGCCCACGGAGAGCCGCACCAGTCCGGGGGTGACGCCGGAGTCGAGCTGCTCCTGCGGCGACAGCTGGCTGTGCGTGGTGGACGCCGGGTGGATCACGAGGCTGCGCACGTCACCGATGTTGGCGACGTGGCTGTGCAGCTCCAACGCGTTCACGAACCGCTTGCCCGCCTCGATCCCGCCCTTGATCTCGAAGGCCAGCACGGCCCCGGTCCCCAGCGGCGCGTACTTGCGCCCGAGCTCGTACCAGGGGCTGCTCGGTAGACCCGCGTAGGCCACCGACTCCACCTCGTCACGGCCCTGGAGCCACTGGGCCACCTTCGTGGCATTGGCCACGTGACGCTCGATCCGCAGGCTGAGCGTCTCCAGACCCTGGGCCAGCAGGAAGGTGTTGAACGGGGACGCCGCCGGGCCGAGGTCGCGCAGCAGCTGGACGCGTGCCTTGAGGATGTAGGCCAGGTTGGCGCCGAGCGGGCTGCCCACACCCAGGTCCCGGGCGTAGACCAGGCCGTTGTAGCTCGGGTCGGGCTCGTTGTAGTTCGGGAAGCGCTGCGGGTCGGCCCCGAAGTCGAACGTGCCGCCGTCGATGATCACCCCGCCGATCGAGGTGCCGTGACCACCCAGGTACTTCGTGGTCGAGTGGACGACCACGTCCGCGCCCCACTCCAGCGGCCGCAGCAGGTAGGGGGTCGCCACCGTGTTGTCCACGACCAGCGGCACCCCCACCTCGTGGGCGAGTGCGGCGACCGCCTCGAGGTCCAGGATGTCGTTCTTCGGGTTGGAGATCGTCTCGCCGAAGAAGGCCTTGGTGTTGGGCCGGACCGCCGCCCGCCAGGTGTCCAGGTCGTCGGGGTTCTCGACGAAGGTGACCTCGATACCGATCTTCGGGAAGGTGTAGTGCAGCAGATTGTACGTACCGCCGTACAGACTGGGGCTGGCCACGATGTGGTCGCCGGCCTGGGCGATGTTCAGCAGGGCCACGGTCGCCGCCGCCTGCCCGCTGGAGACCAGCAGCGCGCCCACGCCGCCCTCCAGGCTGGCGAGCCGCTGTTCCACGACGTCGTTCGTCGGGTTGACGATCCGGGTGTAGATGTTGCCGAACTCCTTGAGCGCGAACAGGTTCGCCGCGTGGTCGGTGCTCTGGAACACGTAGGACGTGGTCTGGTAGATCGGCAGGGCACGCGCACCGGTGGCGGTGTCGGGGGTCTGACCGGCGTGGATCTGACGGGTCTCGAAGGACCAACCGTTGCTCACGGAGTTCTCCCAGGATGCGAGGGTGCGGCGGCGCAGGGGTAGGCGCCATCGCCGCGGGGCCGATGGGGGGCACGACAGGACTGGAGGTCGACCACAGACAGGGACGACCGGACAGGGATGCGGACCTCAGATCCGCCGAGACGTCGACGCACCGGAACCGGCGGGTTCACCGCCGGAACGCGTCAGGACACGTCGACCTGTTACCTCACCGACAACACATGGAGTAGTTCACGGCCTGCTCCTCAGTTCGGGGCCCGACCGGGCCCGCGCTTGCCACCACCACAACGGCGGTCGGCCTGGTCATCACCCGGGGCACCCCACCGCGGCGGAGGGTTGCCGTCCAGCGAGCCGGGGCTTGACGCTGGCACTCATGACCTAGAACAAGCGTAGACCTTGACCCAGCCCGCGGAACAGTTCATCTCACGATTCGGATGACTCCCCGTAGATCTGGGGTGACGTCCCGGATCATGGCGGTGGTGACCCGACAGCTGTGGGAGCGCGGTCGGACGGTCACGGGGCGGGTGGCCCGATCTTCCGCGATCGTCGGCGGGGGAATCGCGGTGACGGACCGGCCCACGGCGGTGGCACCGCCGCGGCCAGGAGACGACGCACGAGGCCGGCCAGACGATGGTCCGGATCCGCGTCCGCCGCCGAACCGGCGAGCAACCGGGCCCGCACCCCGTCCCCGGTCCACCAGGACAGCCAGGCGAGGACCGCGAGCGCATGGACCCGGTCCGCCGGATCGGCCGCCCGGGCCAGGGCCGCCAGCAGCCGATGTCCGCTCTCCGCCAGCGCCGGATCCGGAGGTGTGGCCATCAGGGCCCCGAGATCCGGCACCCCACCACTGACCAGCGCGGAGGCGGCCTCGCTCGCGCCGGGCACCAGACTGACCATCACTGCGTCCCGGAACCGCACGTCGACCAGGGCATGCGCCAGCTTCCGCGCGACCTCCCGCTCAGGCAGCGCAGGCCCGGAGCGCACAGACTCCGGCAGCGCCGGCCCGGGCAGTGCCTGCCGCCAGGTCGACCAGGCCCAGCCACGGTCGACCGCCTCGAGTGGGGGTGGTGCAGGGACCCCCTCCCGCAGGAGGTCCGGGTCCGCCCGGACGTCGGCGAGCAAGTCCGTCTCGTCCTGGGCCAGGACGTGCCCGGCCACGACGTGGTGCAGGGCGACCTCACTCGCGGTCGCCTCCGTCAGGGACTTGCTCCGTGACGGATCGCCCCGGCCCGCGACGGGGAGCAGCGACCGGTAGCGACTCTCCCCCACCCCCACGACGTCCGCGACCCGGATTCCGGCCGAGGGCAGCACCGCCAGCACCGCTGACACCCATGCCTGTCCCGCGGACGCTGGGGGGTCGTCGACGGCGTGGGCATCGGGCGCGGCTCGGATCACCTTCCGCATCCGTGTCCCCTCCCCGGCACCGTCGCCAGCAGCCCTGTCGTCCGCGCCCCTGCTGCCCGCGGCCCCGCTGCCGCCCGCGACCAGGACGTCGTCGGCCACCACGAGCACGACCGCCCCGTCGGCACCGTCCTGGCGAAGGGTGCGGGCCAGGCGGCCCAGACATTCCGCACGGTGGACAGGACCGGGGAGATCGACCCGCACCACGACCCCGATGCGCTGCCGGGCACCGTGCAGCGCCACGGCGACCAGGCTCCGGCGGGGACGGAACCCCAATGCGTACCAGGCGGTCGCGATGACCTCGCGGTTCCCGCCCCTGACCACGACTCCCATGCCCACAGCCTCATGGACGGGCACCCCGGACACTCGTCCCCGGGACCACCTGTGGACAGCCCTGAGATCGGAGCCGCCTGTGCACAGCTCGCGCGACACCCTCCGCCAGATCCGGGGAGCCTCCCCCGGCCCCGGCCCCGGGATCCGGGATCCGCGTGACCCATCCGTTCCGCGGTCCCGGGGAGGCTCGCGACCAGTCCTCGGGACGCTCCCGACCAGTCTGCGGCACGCTCAGTAGTCCCGGAAGCAGGGGCCTCGGGAGAGCAGAGCCAGACCCCGAAGGTCCCCCGCCGCATAGTCCGTCGCCAGAACCGTGGGCTGGGGGTACAGGAGCTGGTGGGCGTCCTTCACGTGGTCCAGGCCCATGAGATGCCCCATCTCGTGCAGGATCACGCCACGGATCCTGGCCCTCCCCGCCTGCCAGGTGCCGACGTCGCCGAGGTTCTCGCGATTCAGGAGCACGATCCCCGAGACGTACCGCCGCTGGCCCGGGTGACGTCCGCCCACGGAGACAGGACCGCCCAGACCCGCATAGTCGGTGATCTCCGAGTCCTCGGCCGGGCTGGTCCAGGCCACGAGCACGGGCGACCAGCGACGGCCGTAGCGGGCCGCGTCCATCGCCGCGCGGTGCGGATGCGGAGCCTCGTCCGTCGTGCCGTCGTTGACGAAGCTGAATCCGGTCACCCGGCTCAGCTCGGCGAAGGATTCCTCGATCAGCCCGCTCGCGGCCGGGGGCATTCCCTGCGTCCGCACGACGTAGTGGATCGGGCGGCACGGATCCCAACGGATCGGGAGTCCGGAGCCGTCGTCCTCAAGGTTCAGGAGGGCGTAGCCGCCCTTTCCCGCCGGGGCGGCCGCCGGGGTGCCGATCGGGGTCGGTCGGGCGTCCGCCGGGGGCCCGTCCGGTGCTCCCGAAGTCGTCCATGGACGGTTCTCCATCCGCACGCCCACTACGACGAGCGCGGCCAACGCGGCGAGCACCACGACCAGCGCCATGGGACGGGAGGCGCTCCGGCCGTGCCGGGGCTGTCCCCAGCGGGGGTCCAGCGGCACCGGTACCGGAGTGACCGGTCCTGGTGGCGAGAAGGTGGCGGGTAACGATCTGCCTGCCCAACCTGCGTCCACCGACGCACCGGGTCGGGACAGCGTGTCCGGCGCGCCCGTCGCCCTCGCTCCGGTGGGGGACGCCGTCCGGAACCCTGCCGGGGCGGCGGGGAACGACTCCTGAGGGGACGGTCCCCGCTGCACCGGGATCGCGCCTGGGCTTCCCGCCGGGAGGACCAGCGTGCCCGGGTCCCCCCGATCGCGGCTGCGCGGCGATGCGGGCGCCGGTTCCCCGGTGCCGTCCGGTGGGGGCGCTGGCCGGCCCGAGGCCGACCCGGCGAACGGCGGCAATGGCTCCTGCACACGGCTGGGATCGGCGGTCCGGGATCGTGTCTGGACCGGTACCCCCCGTTCGGCCGCGTGCTGATCCGCTTCAGCGCCCGGCCCCGGTCATGGGGTCGAGAGGTCCGGTCATGGGGGTGCCCGCCCCTGGTGACGGGGCCGAGAGGCCTGCTCATGGGCACGAGAGGCCGTGCGGACTCATGGTGTCGAGAGGCCGTACCGGCACCCGAGCAGCGGCGTCCGACCAGCGGGGCCCGGGCTGCCGGGCCCCGCCACCCCGCGAGTGAGAGCACAACGCCGTCGGGCGTCACGAGCCCGGCCCTTGCCTGGGCTCCGTCCCACGGCCTCGGTCCCGGGGGGATCGCCCCTGGGGCCCCGCGCGCCACCCTCCGTATCCGCTCCGGACGGTACGAGGAACCTGCTCAAACCGGCCGGACGCCGAGGCGCCTCACGCCAGGGACAGGAAAAGCCTTTCCAACTTGCGCCGATCCGCGATGCCCACCTCGCCGGCTTCGAGACACTGCTGCAATCCCGCCGCGATGATGGCGAATCCGGCCTTGTCGAGGGCCCGCGCCACCGCGGCCAGTTGCGTGACCACGTCAGCGCAGTCCCGCCCGTCCTCCAGCATCCGGACCACTCCGGCGATCTGCCCCTGCGCCCGCCGGAGCCGTTTCACCGCGTCCGTCATCCTGTCTGCCTCGACCTGCACGTCTCACCTCTCCTGCGCTCCCCGGGAGCGTCGTCCGGTCGGGTGACGACTGCGACCCCCGGCCGGGCCGCCCGTCACATGAGTCACCGCCCTGACCTCGGCAATCCAGGCACGCAGGGCCCGACACCGCGGTGTCGTGTGTGCGCTGATCACTGAACCCTACTCCCCAGGGGCATCCCAAGTACCACGAAAACGCCACAGTGGAGAAAAACGACAATAACGAGCACTCCGGGCTCACCGTGTCGATCTCGGCCGGGACCCCCGTCCGTCGTGCGCGCGCTCCCACCGACCGAAGGCTCAGGGTGTTGGCGTACTCCCACCGACCGTTGTGCGGTCGGTGCCTCAGAACCCGCGGCCGTAGACCACGAAGGGCGCATCGGGGCGAGCTCCGATCGCCGATGCCAGCGCCGCCGAGGGCACCGCCCCTCGGACCAAGGCGGCGTGGAACTCGCCTGCCACATTGGCGGCCACCTCGTCGGAGACCCGCGCCACCGCGGCCACCACGCAGCCCACCCCGGCGTGGAGCAGGGCGGCGGTCATGCCCAGCAGTTCTTCGCCCGGGCGCACGGCGGCCAGACCGAGATCGCACGAGGAGAGCACGACGAGCTCGGGCATCCGGGTGGCCCGGTCGAGGTCGTACCCGAACAGGGGGCCGTCCGCCAGGCGCAGGGCCGAGAACAACGGGCTGGCCACCTCATGCGTGCCGTGCGCGGCCACGTGCACCATGCGGGCACGACCCACGGCCCGAAGCACGTCCTCGACCCGGGCACCCGAATCGGCGAGGATCTCGGCACCCGGGTACAGCGGCGCTATCCGGGCGAGCTCGGTCGTGGCGTGTGCGAGATCCGGTCCGGCCACGAGGAGCACGGACCCGGGCGGCACAGTCCCGGATGGCGAGGCACCGGGCACCACAGCCCCGAACGGCAGGGCCCCGAACGGCAGCGGGGCCCCGCCTCGCGTGGCGTTCCCTTCGGAAGCATGCGCGGGAGTCCCGTCCGGCGGAACCGGCGACCGCCGCGGCCCCGGCACCCACCCCTGGCCTGCCACAGCCGGTGTCCCGGTGGACGGGCTCGGGGCCACGGGGGACGGCGGCCTGCGCGCGAACCAGGTCGTCGCCGAGCGGGTCACGCTCACCGGACGCCCCCGCAACCCGGCCAGGGCCGGCCAGGGGACACCGACCAGGGCACCCGACGGGACCAGCACGACCGGCCCGTCCGAGGCGGCCAGGGCGTGCGGCGGGCACAGGCTCCGGGCGAGCAGGTCCAGGTCGCGCCGCAGGGAGCGGTGCACGGAATCACGGATCGGGCCAGGCAACCCGGCCAGGGCCAGCGTGTCCAGGTCCGCGCGCAGCCGCCGCAGGGTCTCGTGCACCTCGTCCACGGGTCCCAGCGGCACCAGCCGCGCGCCGCGCGCGTCCGCCACGAGCAGGTGCAGCTGCCCGGCGCAGGCGAGGTGCACGAGCAGCACGGCGTCCCCGCTCCCGGTGTCGGCGAGTGCCCGGCGCACCTCCGCCAGCCGCACGGGCTCCGCATGCCCCTGGCCCCCGGCCATGTACCAGGACCGCTCGCGAATGGCCCGCTCCAGCTCGGCGCATCGGGCGCGCAGGCCGGATCCGGGCTGGCCGGCCAGCTCGGCCGCGCGCAGCTCGATCCGCAGGTGCCGCAACTGTCCCAGCAGCCCGGCCGCCTCCTCGTCGTGCGGCGGACGCACCGGATCGAGCCGCGAGGCCACCGCCCGGGCCCGCTCGGCCCACTCGAAGACGAGCGCCGGGCGACCGTCCTCCAGAGCCACGCACAGTCCCCGCGCGGCCAGGCTCTGCCCGTGCCGCATCACCCCGGTCTGCAGGTCGAGGCAGCCGAAGGAGGCCTGCTGCCGCTGCAGTTCCCGCAGCCCCCGGGCAAGGTTCGCCAGCTCGGCCCGGCGGCGTCCCTGGGCACCGGCCACCGCGGCCAGGGCCCCCCGCACCTGCAGGCGGGTGAGGAGCTTGTCGCCGGGGCGGACCCGGCCCAGCTCTCGTGCGGTCTCCTCGGCATGGTCCGGACGGCGGGCGGCCAACCACGCGCGAGTGGCCGTCGCCAGGGCGACCCGGGCGTCGTCCACGAGCCCACCGGCCGACAGGCGGGCATGCAGCTCCTGCGCGGCACGCGCGGTGTTCACCCCCGCCTGCCCGGCCTCCAGGCGTGCCTGCAGCCGGACCAGCGACGCCTGCAGGGCCCAGGTGGTCGCGCCCCGGGAGAGGAACCGACGTTCAGCGGCTCGTGCCAGCTCCTGGGCCTGTTGGGGGCGCCCCTCACTCACCGCGATCGCGGCCCGGGCCAGCTCGCACTCGGCCTGGTCCTGCCGGCTGCCCTCGGCGGCGAAGTGGGCCACCGCCCGGCGGAGATCCGCATCGGCCTCGGCGGCCAGCCCGGCCGCGTGCAGCACCCGCGCCCGGTCGAGCAGCCCGACCGCCTGGGTGCCCAGGGCGGCCTCGTCGGCCTGCCGCAGGGCCTCGTCCATCTGGGCCAGGGCCCGCGGGAGGTCCCCGGCCAGGTAGGCCAGGTAGCCGAGGTTGAAGCGTGACTTGACGATCAGTTCGGCCGACTCGCCGGTGGTGGCGACCTGCAGACAGCGCAGGAAGTCCGTCCGCGCGTGCGCCATCTCGCCCCGGCCCAGGCGCAGGAACCCCCGGTTGAGCAGCACCCGTGCGAGCTCCTGGGGCTGGTCCCCCAGCCGGCGCTCGGCCTCGTCCATGTGGCTCAACGCCTCGTTCAGGCGCCCGGCCCGCAGCAGCATGAGACCGCGCTGGCTGGCGACCAGCCCGGAGAGCGCCTCGGAGGCACCGCTGTCCAGGTCGTCCAGCATGGCCAGTCCCTGCGAGAGCTGACCCCGTTCGGCCCGCACATTGGCCAGGGTCAACAGCACCCGGTCCCGGGTGAGCCCCGAGGCCGAGGGGTGCGTGTCGATCCGGGCCAGGATCTGCCGCAGCAGCCGCTCGGCCTCGGCCTGCCGGTAGTCGCCGAGCAGGGCTCGGGCACGGGCGTAGAGCTGGTCCACGTCCGTTCGGGACCGTCCGGCAGCCGCCCCCGAACCGGCTGCCGTCGATCTCACCCGCACATGGTGCCGGATCTTCCGCACGCCCGCCCCCTCCGGCAGTGGATCGGCGGCGAACCGTGACCTCAGATCTTGACCGCCGGGGTGACGACAGTTCGGGACAGGACCGGCAGACCGCCCGCCGTCGGATGGAACGCCAGTTGCGCGAGCCCCGCCCGTACCCCGTCGAAGACGAACCGCCCGTCCTCGTCGGCGGTGGTGTGCGTGGTCACGCCCTCCTCCCGCAGTTCCACGGTCAGGTTGCAGCCCAGGGAGATCCACCCGTCCAGCCGGGCCCCGCGGTCCCCGGAGTTCACCGTGATCGTCACGGCCAGGCTGTCGCTCGTGAAGGTGACCGTCCGCACCCGTTCCTCACCGCGGGCTCCCAGGAGCATCTCCTCCCGCAGTCCGCAGAGCTCCTCCTCGGCACCGGCCAGGCTCAGCACGAAGACGACCCGCTCGGCCAGCGTGTCGGGCACCGGATCGAACCGATCCCATGCCCTGCCCACCGCCTCCAGCAATGCGTCGTCGCCCTCGACCGACGACGTCGTCGGCCCGGATTCGCCGTTCATGCCATCCTCCCGTTCCCGAGGGCACGCGATCGCGCACACCGTCGGACCGAACCTCGCGGCGTCCCGGGGACGGTCGGTGTCCCGGGACCTGGGTGACCGGTACCCGTTCTCATGACGTGAGTACCCGTTCTCATGACTTGAGTACCCGTTCGAGCGTCGTCGTCATCCGTGTCGCGCGCGCGCCCGCTCCCTCCCGGGACGGCAGACCCAGGCCCGTCCCGTCCATCTCACCGGACTGCAGGAGATCATTGGCCAGCCGGGCGGCCACCACGGGCGCCGCGAACGAGGTACCGCTCCAGGTTCCGAAGCCGCTGCAGGCGTCGCCCTCGACGGCCGAGCCGAACCGGTCCGGATCCAGGCTGGTGCGCGCCCGGCCCGCGAACGGGTCCTGCGCCGACACATAGGGTTCCCGGCCGCCGTCGAAGGTGATCGGGAAGGTGCTCACCAGCGCCGCGCCGGGGGCCCAGGTGGACACCCACTCGCCGCTGTTGCTGAACATCGCGACCGTGCCGTCCGGGTTCAGCGCGCCCACGCTCGTCACGCCCACCCCGCGGGACGGCGGTGCGGTGGAGAAGGACGCAGGCACCATCGGGCGGGTGGTCGCGTCGTTGCCCGCTGCGGCGATCACCGCGACACCGTGCGCGGCCAGCTTGTCGATCACCGCACGCAGGGCACCGGTCGCCGCCGTGTCGGAGGTCTCGGGGTAGTAGCCGACGGACAGGCAGATCACGTCCACCGGGATACCTCCCTCGTGGCCCTCCTCGTACAGCAGGGTCAGGGTGAGCAACTGGTGCAGCACCCGCAGCACCGAGCCCTCCGCGACGTGACCGTCCCCGTGCGCCACCCGCGCGGTGATCAGGTTCGCGTCCGGACAGACCTGGCGCACCAGACCCGCCATGAACGTGCCGTGCCCGGCGATCGGGTCCAACTGTCCGGACAGCGGGTCGACCGTGCGCCCCCCGGCCTCGCAGTCCGTGGCGGGGTCGGACTCGCCGATGACCTCGCCCAGGCAGGACGGGCTGCGCGTGACGATGTCGTCGGGCAGCCACGGGTGCGCCCCGCAGCCGGTGTCCGGGATGGCGATCACCGGACGGCGACCCCGCAGCACCGAGTCAGGACGCCGGTACGGGGCGCCCAGGACCAGGCCCACCGGACCACGACCACCGTTACCGGGACTGGTGTAGTCGCCGTCGGTGTGCGGGCTCCACTGCGGGTGCGGGCTCCACTGGGGATGCGGGCTCCACTGCGGGTGCACGGACATCAGGTGGTCCAGGCCCAGGTGACGGGCGAGTTCGGGGGCGTCCGTGCGCAGCTCCTGCAGCACCTGCCAGGCGTCCGGAACCGTGTCGGACGACGCGCCCGCCGCGGCGACGAAGCTCACCCGGGTGGACGGTTCGGGGCCGGCGTGCGCGGTATCCGGGTCACCGGTGGCGGCGGGCAGGTGCCGGCGCAGCGTGTGCCGCACCCCGTCGGACTGTACGTGCAGCTGTACCCGGGCACCCCGTGGTTCCACGATGCCCCGGAGGGCCTCGACCGCGCGTTCACCGTGCCCGCCACCGGCCACGAGCAGCGAGTCGGCCACGTAGACCGTGGGGCGAAGCTCCTGCCCGGGCAGGGTCGGGGCGTGCGTGGGGTCGAGCACGCGGGCGTTGTGCCGCACGAGTACCTCCGAGTCGGGCAGCGTGGGGTCGACGTCCCCGGGGCCGGGCGGCCCGCCACTGCCATAGATCGCCATGTGACTCTCCCTGCCGATTCCCCGTCCGTGGGTTCACGCCCCGGTCACGGGACGCCACCGAGGACCGACCCCGTCCGAGAACACTCGTTCCCAGGGCGGTGACCGCCCCGGCCACGTGTTCCTGACGGGAGGAGCCCGCCGTGGTTCACCGTGATACGGGCCCCCCGCCGTTTCCTCCCACCGGGTGCAGGCCTGCCGACGGACCGGAACTGCCGGCCGGCCTGGCGGAACCACGACCGTCACGGCGGGAACGACGGCCATCATGGTGACATGGCAAC
Source organism: uncultured Kineosporiaceae bacterium (assembly GCA_964583765.1). GTDB lineage: Bacteria > Actinomycetota > Actinomycetes > Actinomycetales > Kineosporiaceae > CAZOWW01. The sequence continues at coordinate 44,768 of CAZOWW010000019.1, read as the reverse complement.
CAGGGGTCGCGAGCCCGTAGCCGGAGTGCACACGACATCCACCGGCACCGTGGCCTTCGTCCCGGACGGCGACGGACGGGGCGGCTGGACGGTGCTGGTCAACGGAGTACCGAGCAGTCACCTCGACCCCGACGACCCGACCCGGCTCGATTTCGAGTACATGCGCTGGATCGGTGACTTCCTGGACGTCGTCGCCGAGCCCGGCGCCGGGTTGCGGGTGGCGCACCTGGGCGGCGCGGGCTGCACCCTGCCGCGTTACGTGGCGGCCACGCGACCCACCTCGCGCCAGGTGGTCTTCGAGCTCGATCCCGAGGTCCTCGACGCGGTGCGCGCCGCCTTCGGCTTCCGTTCGACCCGCTCGCTGCGCCTCCGCGCGGGCGAGGGACGCGAGGGCCTGGCCACGCTCCCCGACGCCAGCCAGGACATCGTGGTCCGCGACGCGTTCACCGGCGCCCTGGTGCCCCCGTCCCTGCGCACGCGGCAGTTCCTCGCCGAGGTCGCCCGGGTGCTCGCGGACGACGGCTGCTACGTGGCCAACCTCGCGGACGCCCCCGGGTTGGCCAACGCCCGCAGCGAGGCCGCGACCACCCTGACCCGGTTCCCCTCGGTGGCGCTGATCGCCGAACCGGCCCAGTTCAAGGGACGCCGCTACGGCAACGTGGTGCTGCTGGCCGGCAAGGCTCCGCTGCCGATCGAGGAGCTGCGCCGGCGGTTGGCCGGAGGCGTGGTCCGCGCACGGCTCCTGGACACCGGGGAGGTGCGGGCCTTCGCCGCCGGCCGGATCCCCGAGGAGGACCCCGGGCACCTGCGCTGGCTCACCGACCCCGAGCCGGACGCCGACTCCCGGGACCCCGCCCGGCGCTGATCGGAGCAGCCCGGGCCGGCTCCGGAACTCTGCCTCGGCGAAGGTCGCTCGTCCTGCGGACCGGGGTTCGTCACTCCTCGGCGCAGCCGGGGTCACCCGCCCTCAGTTCTACGCCCCGGGGATCCTCACTCCGGCGACCCCGCCCAACCGGTCGATCTCGGCGAGGTCCTCGGCACTCAGTGGTGCGGCGTGGGCCGCCCCGATGTTGGCCTCGAGCTGGGCCACGCTGCTCGCCCCGACCAGCACCGAGGTGATCCGCGGGTCCTTGAGCAGCCAGCTGAGCGCCAGCTGGGCCAGGCTCTGTCCGCGGCGCTCGGCGATGGCATTGAGGGCCTTCAGATGCGTGAGCATCCGCTCGTCGATCCGCCGGGGGTCCAGGAACCGGTTGGCCGCGGCGCGGGAGTCGGCCGGGATCCCGTGGAAGTACCGGTCGGTGAGCAGGCCCTGGGCCAGCGGCGAGAAGGCGATGCAGCCCACGCCCTCGTCGCCCAGGACGTCGAGCAGGCCGCCCTCCACCCACCGTTCGAGCATCGAGTAGGAGGGCTGGTGGATCAGCAGGGGCGTGCCCAAGGACCGCATGATCTCCACGGCCCGCCGGGTGTCCTGCGCCGAGTACGACGAGATCCCGGCGTAGAACGCGCGGCCCGAACGCACCGCGGTGTCCAGCGCGCCGAGGGTCTCCTCCAGCGGCGTCCGGGGATCGGGACGGTGGCTGTAGTAGATGTCCACGTAGTCGAGGCCCGTGCGACGCAGGCTGGCGTCCAGGCTGGCGAGCAGGTGCTTCCGCGAACCCCACTCGCCGTAGGGCCCCTCCCACATGTCGTACCCGGCCTTGGTCGAGATCACGAGCTCGTCGCGGTACGGGGTGAAATCCTGCGCGAACAACCGCCCGAAGTTGGCCTCGGCGGCCCCTGCGGGCGGTCCGTAGTTGTTCGCGAGGTCGAAGTGCGTGACCCCGAGGTCGAAAGCCCGGCGCAGGATCGCGCGCTGGGTCTCCAGGGGCTTCTCGTCCCCGAAGTTGTGCCACATGCCCAGGGAGATCGCGGGCAGCAGGAGACCGCTGCGGCCGACCCTGCGGTAGGGCATGGCGGCGTAGCGGTCCGGGGCGGCGACGTAGGTCATGTGCGTACCTTGCCAGTCGGCCTGCGCCGGGTCGCCACGGGTCGCCACCGCCACGCCGGTCCGGGGACGCCGGCCGGTCCGGGGGCGCCGTCGCCGCCGATTCGCGAACGCCACCACGCGGATTCCTGAACGCCACCAGGCCGATTCGTGAACACCGCCGGACGCGCCGACACCCGGATGCGCGACACCGGGACCTCTGTCCCAGCTCTCGGTACGGGGTGTCCACAACTCGACACGGGATGTCACTGGCCTGCGGGAAAGCCCCCCGCGACACGCCGTTCGAGCCGGATATGTGCGCCGACTCACGCCCCCGATGCGGGCGCGATTCCCCCTCGCGGGACGGATACTGTAGACACGCACAACGGCGTGCCGGCACCCGTCAGGACTCGGGTGCTGTACCGGACGATCGAGTCTTCGGAGCCAGCGCCATGCCCGTTCGCCGTGTTGCTCTGCTCACCGCTGGTGGGCTCGCACCCTGCTTGTCGTCCGCCGTGGGCGGCCTCATCGAGCGCTACACCGCCCTCGCCCCCGAGATCGAGATCATCGGTTACCTCGACGGCTACGCCGGCCTGCTCGGTGGGCGCTACCTCACCGTGACGCCCGAGATCCGGGCCAAGGCCCACCTGCTGCACTCCTTCGGGGGCAGCCCGATCGGCAACAGCCGGGTCAAGCTCACCAACGTCAAGGACTGCGTCAAGCGCAGTCTGGTGGCCCCCGGTCAGGACCCGCTGCACGTGGCCGCGGAGCAGCTGACCCGTGACGGTGTCGATGTCCTGCACACCATCGGTGGTGACGACACCAACACGACCGCGGCCGATCTTGCCGCCTACCTGCACAGCAACGGCTACGAGCTGACCGTCGTGGGGCTGCCCAAGACGATCGACAACGACGTCGTGCCGATCGCGCAGAGCCTCGGCGCCTGGACCGCGGCCGAAGAGGGCGCCCGCTTCGCGAGCAACATCATCGCCGAGCACTCGTCCAACCCCCGCATGCTCATCGTGCACGAGGTCATGGGCCGCAACTGCGGCTGGCTCACCGCGGCCACGGCCGCCAAGTACCGCGAGCGGCTCATCGACCGGGAGTTCGCCGGCTTCGGCAACCACCCCGAGCGCTGGGACGTGCACGCGGTCTACGTCCCCGAACTGTCCTTCGACATCGCCGAGGAGGCCGCTCGCCTGCGGGCCGTCCTCGACGCGCACGACGCGGTCAACGTCTTCCTGTCCGAGGGCGCCGGCGTCACCACGATCGTCGAGGAGATGATCGCCCGCGGCGAGGAGCCCAAGCGCGACGCGTTCGGGCATGTCAAGATCGACACGATCAACCCGGGTGCCTGGTTCGCCAAGCAGTTCGCCCACCTGCTCGGTGCCGAGAAGACGATGGTCCAGAAGAGCGGCTACTTCTCCCGGTCCGCGCCGGCGAACGCGCAGGACCTGGCCCTGATCAAGCAGGCGACCGAGCTCGCCGTGGACGCCGCGCTGCGCGCCGAGAGCGGCGTGGTCGGCGGCGACGAGGACAAGGACGGCGAGCTGCGGGTGATCGAGTTCCCGCGGATCAAGGGTGGCAAGCCGTTCGACACCGACCTTCCCTGGTTCACCGAGCTCCTCTCGGCGATCGGCCAGCCCAAGGGCAGCCTGGTGCCGAGCTCGCACTGACGCCGTACCGCACGAGGCCGGCTCGCCGGTCTGCACACTCCAGGTGGCCGGTTCCCTCGGGACCGGCCATCGTGCTGTCCGGGTCACCAGGCCACCCCAACCGCCGAGGCCGACCGTTCCGACCGGGCCACCCGAACCGCCGACTCCGGTGGGCCGACCGGGCGGACGGAATCGGTTGGGAACCGCGTCGGCCGCTCGGGTACGGTCGCTGCGAGATGAATGCCACCCTCGTCGCTCGCGGCCTCTCCGCGGCCCACGGCGCCCGTGCCCTGTTCACCGACCTGGATCTGGTGGTCGCCCCGGGGGACGTGATCGGCCTCGTGGGCGCCAACGGCGCCGGCAAGTCGACCCTCCTGCGCCTGCTGACCGGTCTGGCCACTCCCGAGTCCGGGCAGGTGAGCCTGTCCCCCCGGGACGCGAACGTGGGGTACCTGCCCCAGGAACCCGAACGCCGTCCCGGCGAGACCCTCGGCGGGTTCCTCGCCCGGCGCACCGGGGTGGCCGACGCCCAGACCGCGCTGGACCGCACGACCGAGGCCCTGGCCACCACGGGGGCCCAGGCCACCGCCGGCGAGCAGACCGGCACCCGGGCGCGGGCCGGCGCGGAGGATGTCGCGCAGGAGTACGCCACGGCCCTCGAACGGTGGTTGAACCTGGGTGGCGCCGACCTCGAGGAACGCATCGAGGCCGTGCTCGCCGACGTCGGACCGGCCGTGGCCCTCGACCGCCCGATGACCAGTCTCTCCGGTGGGCAGGCGGCCCGCGCGGGTCTCGCGGCGCTCCTGTTGTCCCGGTACGACGTGTACCTGCTCGACGAACCGACCAACGACCTCGACCTGGACGGGTTGGCCCGGCTGGAGGCATTCGTCACCGGGCTGCGCGCCGGCACGGTGCTGGTGAGCCATGACCGCGAGTTCCTCGCCCGCACGGTCTCGAAGGTGGTCGAGCTCGACCTCACCCAGCAGCAGGTGAGTGTCTTCGGCGGTGGTTACGCCCGCTACCTGGATGAGCGTCGGATCGCGCGCCAGCATGCCCGCGAGACCTATGACGAGTACGCGCAGACCCGTGGTGCGCTGGAGGAACGGGCCCGGACCCAGCGGGCGTGGATGGCCAAGGGCGTGCGCAACGCCCGGCGGAAGGCCACGGACAACGACAAGTTCGTCCGCAACTTCCGCGGCGAGACCTCCGAGAAGCAGGCGTCGAAGGCACGCCAGACCGAGCGGCTGATCGAGCGACTCGAGGCGGTCGAGGAACCGCGCAAGGAGTGGCAACTCCGGATGGAGATCGCTACCGCGGGTCGCTCGGGCACCGTGGTCGCCACCCTGCACCAAGCCGTGGCCGAGCTGGGCGGCACGCCGGACACCCCCGGCTTCACGCTCGGACCGGTGGACCTCCGCCTGGACTGGGCCGACCGCGTGTCCGTGACCGGACCCAACGGGGCCGGAAAGTCGACCCTGCTCGCACTGCTCCTCGGCCGGATCCCCCCGCGCTCGGGCACGGCGTCCCTGGGCTCGGGGGTCGTGGTCGGCGAGGTCGACCAGGCGCGATCGCTCTTCGTCGGCGGGACCACGCTGCTGCGGGCGTTCGGCGACCAGGTGCCGGACTGGCCCGAGCACGAGGTGCGCACCCTGCTGGCCAAGTACGGGCTGGCCACGGACCACGTGCGCCGGCCGGCGGACGACCTCTCCCCCGGCGAACGCACCCGCGCGGCCCTCGCGCTGCTGCAGGCCCGCGGGGTGAACCTGCTCGTGCTCGACGAGCCCACCAACCACCTCGACCTCCCCGCGATCGAGCAGCTGGAACAGGCGGTCGACTCGTTCACCGGCACGGTGATCCTGGTCAGCCACGATCGGCGGCTGCTGGACTCGGTGCGCCTCACCCGCCGCATCGAGGTGGCCGAGGGCCGGGTGTGTGAACTCCCGTAACGCCCCCTCGCCCCCGGCCCGGATGTGCCACCCTTGGCCGCGTGAGTGCCCCCTTCCGCTATGTTCCGCATCCCCACCTGCAGCACCGCCGGAGCGTGGGAGCGCCCACGGTGGCCTCCGCGGCGGCCTCGCTCCACGGGCCGGGACGGATCGGCCAGCTCAACGCCCGGGTGGGCGTGCGCATCACGGTGATCGTGGGCACGATGTGGTGCGCCTACGCCTTCACCCTGCTCGCCCTGGTGAGCGCGCCCTCGGCCTTCGCCAGCGGCAACTCCCTGGTGATGGTCGCCTGGATCGCGCAGACCTTCCTGCAACTCGTACTGCTACCGATCATCATCGTGGGCCAGAACGTCCAGGCCTCGGCGGCCGATGCCCGGGCCCAGGCGACCTACGACGACGCCACGGCGATCCTCTCGGAGGTCCGGCAGATCCAGACCCACCTCCTGGCACAGGACGCCCAGCTCGCGGCTGCGCTCGCCGCACTCGGCGACGGGTCATCGCGCCACCTGGCGCACGAGCATCCCGAACAGCCCCGGTAACGCCACGGCCGTCGGCACGATCCTCGACGCCAGCACCGGTCGCCGGCCGGCCCAGAGCAACATCGAGGTCAGCGTGCGGTACCGGCGGGTGGTGGCCGACCACCGTCGCTCGTAGGCCTGCGGGGTGCCGGCCACCAGGCAGTCCACGAGCTGCCGGGCACAGGCCACGGACACGGCGATGCCCTCCCCCGTGAGGGCATCCACGTACCCCGCGGCGTCCCCCACCAGCAGTACCCGCCCGTGCACCCGGGCGGTCGAGCGCTGCCGCAAGGGTCCGGCTCCACGGACCGGGCCGCCGACCGCCGACCCGAGCAGTGCGCGCAGAGTGGGGAACCCCGCCAGTTGTTCGTCGAAGGAACCCCGCTCACCGCTGAGCAGCGCGACCCCGACCAGTCGTGGCCCCACCGGCGTCACATAGGCCTCGGCGTGGGCCGCCCAGTGCACCTCCACCAGATCGGTCCACGGCTCGACGGCGAAGTGCCGGCGCAGGCCCCAGCGCACGCCGCTCCGCCGGCCGGGACCGTTCCGTGTACCGGGGCCGTTCCGCGTGCCGGGCTGCCGTCCCGGTTCCAGGCCCAGAGCGCGACGGAACCCGGAGTGCAGTCCGTCGGCGACGACCAGGTGGCGAGCCCGGTACCCGTCCACGCTCACCCCCACGTCATCGGAGGCCACGACCTGCGCGCGGTGCCGCGTGATCTGCACGCCTGCCCGCTCGGCGGCCGTGCTCATCGCGGCCTGCAGCACGGTGCGCCGCACGCCGAGGCCGCAACCGTTCCGGAAGAACGCGTCGGCGCAGCGGTTGCCGTCGGTGTACCGGATCCCGCGGATGCGCCGGCCCTCCAGGCGCACGCCCAGCTCCCTCAGCCCACGGACGGCCGAGGGCATCAGGCCCTCTCCGCAGGCCTTGTCCACCGGACCGGGCCGCGCTTCGAGTACCCGTACCCCCAGACCCGCCCGCGCGGCGTAGATCGCGGTGGCCAACCCGGCCGGGCCGGCCCCCACCACCAGCAGGTCGACGTCCGCGGGCGGCTCTCGCGAGGGGGTTCCCGCCACGGGCCCGGTCCGAGGTCGGCACGGTTCTCCGCCCGGGGCGCCGGGTCCGCCCTGATCGCCAGGTCCGCCCCGGGCGCCGGGTCCGCTCACGAAGCGTCGCCGTGTGCGAGCGCCCAGCCGATCGCACTCTCCTCGACCCGGATCCGCACCCGCAGCAGACCCGCGTTGAGCAGGGTGAAGGTCAGTGCGGTGATCCAGGCCGTGTGCACCAGCGGGAGCGCGATCCCCTCCGCGGCCACGGCCAGGTAGTTCGGGTGCCGGAGCCACCAGTAGGGACCGTCCCCGACCAGGGGCCGTCCCGGCAGGACGAGGACCCGGGTGTTCCAGCGTGACCCGAGGGTGAACACGCACCACCACCGCAGGGCCTGGGCCGCCACGACCACCGCGAGCATCGGCCAGCCCAGCGCCGGCACGAACGGCCGGTCCATCGCCTCGATCGCACTGCCCACCAGCAGTCCACCGTGCAGCACGACCATGAACGGGTAGTGCCCCAGGCCGAACTCCCGGGCCCCCTGGGCGAGCGCCCACCGGAGATTGCGCCGGGCGACCACCAGTTCGGCGAGACGTTCGATCGCCACCACGGCGATCAGCGCGAGATACCCGATCTGGCTGGTCACCATCGGTCGGTCACCACCGCACTCGTACTCGTTGCCACCGCACTCGCCTCCACCGCGTTCGTGACCATTGCACCGGTCACCACGGCCCCGGTCACCACCGCCTCTGTCCCCACGGCCCCGGTCACCACCGCACCAGCACGAGTTCGCTGCCGATCCCGGGGCCGACGGCCAGCACGACCCCGGGACTGCCCGCTGCGGGAGCACGCTTGTCGAGGGTGTCCCGCAGCACGTGCAGCACCGAGGCCGAGGAGAGATTCCCGACCTCCCCGAGCGACCGCCAGGTCAACTCAAGGGGATCACCGGGCAGGGCCAGGACGGTCTCGACCGCCTCGATCACCCGCGGACCGCCGGCGTGGCACACCCACGCCGCGACGTCCTCGATCCGCAGACCGTTGGGTGTCAGCAGCGCCCGGACATCGGTGCCCAGGTGCCGTTCGAGCAGGGACGGCACCTGGGCGTCCAGGACGATCCGCAGACCTTCGCCTCCGACGTGCCAGCCCAGCGCGGCCTCGGTGTCCGGGTACAGGCAGGAGCGGGAGTCCAGTACCCGGGGTCCACCGGCCGCAGCGGGGTGTTCGGTGCCCGTGGCCACCACTGCGGCGGCCCCGTCGCCGAACAGCGCACCGGCCACCAGGTTCGCCGCCGAACGGTCCGAGCGGCGCAGGGTCAGCGAGCACAGCTCGACCGAGACCAGGGCTCCCACCTGCCGGGGGTGCCCGACCAGGTAGTCGTGCAGGCGGGCAAGCCCTGCCGCGCCTCCGGCGCAGCCGAGGCCGAACAGGGGTACCCGCCGCACATCGGCACGCAGTCCGACGTCCCGGGCGATCAGGACCTCCAGGGACGGCACGGCGACTCCGGTGACGGTCGTCGAGAAGACGACGTCGAGCTGGTCCGGCGCCAGCCCGGCCCGCCGCAGGGCACCGCTCAACGCCTGCGCCCCGAGCTGCCTGGCATGGTGAAGGAAGAGGTCGTTCGCCGCACCGAAGTCCGTGATCGACCCGTAGCACTCGAGTGGCAGGCACAGGTGCCGTTGGTTCACCCCGGCGTGGGCGAACAGCCGCTCCAGGCCGGTCCGGTCGGCCTGCGGTCCGAGGCACAGGTCGCCGAAGGCCCCCATGAGCTCGCGCTGCGGATAGCGATGCGCGGGCAGGACCGTGTGCACTCCCGATAGAATGGTCACTTGTTCAACCATAATGGCGTGATCCCGGAGCCGCCCCACGGAACCACCGGGCCCGTCGAGTCGGGGGGTCCCGAATGCCCACTCCACCCGTCGATCTCGGCCCCGGATCGCTCCCGCCACCGCAGGACGGCCCCGGACCGGGGCCGACCACCACCCCCGCTGCCCGAGCCACCCCCATGGCCCCCGCCACCAACGCAGCGCGAACCATCACCGCGACTCGAGGCCAGCACACAGCACGAGGGCGGAGCACCGCCCGCGGCCTTCTGCTCGCCTGCCATCCGCTGCCCTGCCTCGCCGTGACCCTGCTCAGCACGGGTCTGGGCGCCCTCGCCCACCTGGACATCGAGCGCCTGCTGCTCGTGAGCGCCGTGGAACTGGCCGGTCAGCTGTCGATCGGCTGGTCCAACGACTGGCTCGACGCCGGACGGGACGCGGCCGTGCAGCGCACCGACAAGCCCGTCGCCACCGGCTCGGTGGCCACCGGTGCGGTCGCGGGAGCAGCAGCCCTCGCACTGACGACGACCTGCGCCCTGGCCGTCGCCCTCGGCTGGCGAGCGGCAGTGGTGTGCCTGGCGGGTGTCGCCTGCGGCTGGCTGTACAACCTGTGGCTCAAGGCGACCCTCGTCTCCTGGCTGCCCTACGCACTCGCCTTCGGCACGCTGCCCGCAGTGGCCACCCTGACGGCGCCCCGACCGCACTGGCCCACACCATGGACCCTGGCCGCCGCGACGGTGCTCGGGATCGCCGCGCACCTCGCCAACGTCCTGCCGGACCTGCGCGGGGACGTCGCCACCGGGGTGCGGGGGCTACCGCACCGGATCGGCGCACGGGCCAGTGCCCTCGCCACGATCGGGCTCCTCTGGGCCGCCCTGGTGATCATCGTCCTCCAGCCCGGTCGACACGGCGGCTGGTGGCGTTGGACGGCCGGCGCCGCCGGGACGATCGGCGCCGTCACCGCGGCGGCGACCGTGCGCCGCGATCCGTCCTCCCGCTGGTTCTTCGCCGTCTCGATCGCGGTCGCCGCGGCTGACCTGGCCCTGTTCGCGCTGCGCGGCGCCCGTTTGTGAGGCGAACCGTCCGGTTCGCAGGCCCGCGGGACCTCGTCTGCCCCACACTGATCTCTGACCCACACTGATCAGGGACCGGCCGACGAGCCGGCCCCGGCGAAGCCGGAGATGACCATCGGGTGAGCGTTCCCTCCTCGCCCGGGGCGAGTGACCCGACCCGGACCTGAACGGACCCGGCCACGGACGGACCTCGCCCGGGGCGGCGTGCCGGTCGGCGAGAGGACCGGGTGCAGAGCCGGGCTGTCGCGACCTCCGCAGGAGTGGGCCCTTCACGCGCCGGCGACCGGCTGTCGGCAGGTTCGGATCACGAGGAGGAGACCGTGTTCGCTGGGCTGGACGAGATCGACTGGTGTGCGATGGAGCATGCCTACGGGCCGGCCACGGAGGTGCCCGAACTGCTGCGGGGGCTGATCAGCGAGAGCCCCGCCGAGCGCGAGGTGGCGCTGGATGGCATGTACGGCGCGGTGCATCATCAGGGCGACGTGTACGAGTGCACGGTCGCGGCGATCCCGTTCCTGATCGAGATCGTCGCCCGTCCTGACCTGCCGGGCCGGCACGACGTTCTCGGGCTGCTGGCCAGCATCGGTTGCGCCGGCGACGAACGCGACGGCGACGGTGATGACGACGACGTGGCGGCGGAGGAGCTGGGCCGGTACCGCCTCGCGAACCACACCGTGGCGGCGGCCTACCCCACCCTGCTCGAGCTGCTCACCGACCCCGACCCGGCGGTGCGGCGGACGACGCCCACGGCACTGCTCGCCTGCCGTCCGCAGGCCCCCCAGGTGGCAAGCGCCCTGCTCGGGCGGTTGCCGATCGAGGACGACCCGGAGGCTCGCGAGGCGCTCGCGAAGACGCTCGGAACGCTCGCCCGGAGCGCCGCCTCGGGAGACCTTCCCGGAGTTGACCCGCGCAGGATCACCTCCCGGTTGCTGGCCGTCGTCAACGGCACCGGTGATGCGGCGCTACGACTGACCGCTCTGGCCGAGGTCGCCCGGTGCGCATCCGCCGAACTGCCCTCGGATCTGGTGCCGACCGTGCTCACCCTGCTCGATCAGGTGTACGTGGCACACGCTCCGGTGCCCCAGCCGGCCGGCTTCTCCACCGATACTCGGCTCGGTGCGATCCGCACGCGGTGTGAGCACGAGACCGCGGGCCGATCCGCCCCCCACGCGGGTCCCCTGCTCGGCGAGATCAGCCGGGCGCTCGCCCATCGCGTGGGCGAGCGGATCGACCTGCTCGTCGCGCTGTTGCACGCGCCGGACTGGGAACGCCGCTACGACGCGATCCGTCCCGCGCAAGCGCTCATCGACGGCTGGCGCGGCGAGTACGAGGAACTCGTCTTCCTGATCGGCCAGCAGCTCCTGGACCCGCAGCCCCGGCTGTGCGGGACTGCCGCAAGGGTCGTGCGTGACCTCGACGACCTTGCCGCTCCCGCCGCGGACGCTCTCGCCACCGCGCTGGAGGCCGCGCCCCGGCAGGCTCCCGGCTCCCGCGACGAGGGCCTGCCGGCCTGGATCCTCACCTGGCAGGCGTCCGCCCCGCCCACGACCGGGCCGGTCCTGCGGGCGCTCGCGGCACTCGGCGACCCGAGAGCCCTGCCGGCACTGCACTGGTCACTCGAGCACGCGGACCTGCCCCAGGACCTGGGGTTCGCCATCGGAGGCCTCGGACCAGCCGCCGGCGAACTGGTACCACTGATCCGCAAGCGGCTGGGCGACCTGCCCACCCCGATCGGCTACGACATGCGCCGCTACGGACTGGTCACCGCACTGAGCCGGATCGGCCCCGCCGGGTCGGCAGCGCTGCCGGAGCTGCTCACCCTGCTGACGGCTTCCGCCAAGCCGGCACCTCTGCTGCTGGAAGTCCTCGGCCGCTTCGGGCCTTCGGCTCAGGAAGCGGTGACTGCGCTGCGCCCGCTGCTCACCCACCCGGACCCACAGACGGCCCTCGACGTGGCGCACGCGCTCTGGCGGATCGAGGCCGACGCGGACGCGGTCCTGCCGGTCTTCGCCCGGCACCTGGCCGGGGACCGGTACCGGGCGAGCCGCGCCGCCGAAGGACTCGCGGCGCTCGGGCCCGCGGCCGCGGCCCAGGTGCCACTGCTGCAGGAACTCCTGGAACAGCCTGATCCCCACGGGTGGGTTCAGGTCGCTGCGACCCACGCGCTCTGGCGAATCACCGAAGACACGCAGGTGCAGGGCGCACTGACGGTGCTGCACAGGGTCTGGATCGCCAATCCGCCCACCCGGGCCAAGATCGCGGGCATCCTGGAGCACCTGGGGCCGCCCGCGGCGCCTGCCCTGCCCCTGCTGCAGGAGGAGCTGAGGGCAGTACGCCGGCACAATGCCAGGGACAACGGTGGGAGCAGCGACCAGGTGGCCGTGGACCAGAGGCTTCTGGCCGCCTGCACCACCGCGATCACCGCGATCACCGCGGCCTAGCGAACCACCGGGACAGCGGCACGGCTGCTCACCTGGATCAGCTATCGCCAGGAATGGCCAGTTCCCCGCGATCGGCGCCCCGGAGAATCTGCTCCGGGCCGGCTCTATGGTTCACGGATGTCGAGCCGAGCCTGCGACACGCCTGGCAACTGCCGGAGGCCGCGATGGTGCGTCCGTGCCGGGCCCCGCTCCTGCCCGGCAGGAGCGGGGCCCGGCACCGCACGACTCAGACCGCGCTGCAGGAGGCCGTGATCCCGCCCGGCGATCCGGTTCCCTGGAAGCCGAACGTGGTCGATCCACCGGCTCCGAGCCCGCCGTTGTAGCTCATGTTGCTGACCTGCACGGTTCCCGAGCTTCCGGAGAACGTGCCGTTCCAGCCGTTCGCGACGCTCACTCCTGCCGGCAGGTTGAGCGTCACCCGCCAACCGGTGAGTGCCGCGTTCGCGGTCACCGTGACATTGGCGACGAAACCTCCGTCCCAGGTGTTCGGGGGCGCGAGGACCGCCGTGCAGCCGGTACCGCCACCTCCCGTCGTCGTCCGCGTCGTTGTGGTGGTGGTGCTGGTGGTGGTGGTCGTGGTCCGCGTCGTGGTGGTGGTGCTGGCCCCGGTCGTAGTGGTCGTCGTCCCCGTCCCTCCGGTCGGGGTCAGATAGACCGCAAAGGCGTCGTGCGAGGCCTGGAAGGTGATCGGCACGGTGATCGAACCGTTGGCGACGGTCATTGCCTGGCTCAGGACGACCTGCGGGGCACTGAGCGTTGCCTGGTCCGGGATCCGATCCACAACCACGTTGACGCGGCCGTCCCCGGCCAGCCAGGGCAACGACGAGAATCCGCTGAAGGTCACCGAGGCAGCCCCGCTGTATCCGTTGCTGTCCCCGATCACCGCCACGGCCCGCTTGGCCGTGCTGTCCTCGGCGGCCGAGATCGCAGTGGAGCCGACCTGACCGGAGGTGGACACCAGCGTCCCGGTGAGGTCAGCGTAGGTGCGTAGCGCCCACCAGTTGCCGTTGGCCTGCCAGCTGCCGCCGGAGTTGGTCAGGACCCCGGTCAGGTTGGGGTTCAGGCAGCAGACCCAGTTGCCGCGCATGGCGTTGCTGTAGCCCGACTGCGCGAAGCGGGCCAGGTACCAGGCCGTGACCCCGGCGGTCTGCCGGTCCGCGGGCTGGTACTCGTTGGCCGACAGCGGGCGCAGCGGGACGCCGGCCGAGTTCAGGGCGTTGTTCAGGGACTGCGAGACGGTGACCGGGTCGTCCACGTCGCCCTCGTCGTGGTTGGTGATCCAGTCCGGCACGGTCGCCGCAGCCTTCACATGGGACAGCCAGGTCTGCCACTGGGCCGACCGGCTCTGGGGGGTATAGGCGAACGACGGCCCGACGATCAGCGCGTTCGGCGCGACCCGCCGCAGCTCCTTGTAGGCGCTGTCCCACATCTGGAAGTACTGGGTGCTGTTCACCGAGGCGTTCGGCCAGAAGACGGAGATGTCCGGCTCGTTGTAGATGTCATAGGCGAACGTCAGCCCGGATGCCTGCAGGGCCCCCACCACCGAGTCGATGAAAGTGATCCAGTTCGAGCAGTTGCCGCTGGCGCAGGGGTAGACGGTGTTGGACGGCTGCCCCCCGTCATTGCCGTAGAGGTCGCTGAGGATGACCTGGTACTGCGCGTTGTAGGGAGCCTGGGTGAGCCGCCTGGCCTGTGCGATCACGCTGGCGACGTCGGCCTTGGTCTGGGAGCCGTAGGTGTAGCCGTCGCCGACCCAGGCCCGGTTGAGATGCCCCCCGGCGCGGAACGCGGTGATCCCGAGCGGGCGCAGGTACTGGTCGGCAGGCAGGGTGCCGTCCTGGTTGACCCCGTAGAGGAATCCCTCGCCGACACCGGTCGCCTGCCCTCGCGGCGCGGCCAGGTTCACCGACAGCGAGGTGGTGGCCGCCTGACTCGGCGTCACAGCAGTCATCGGGGCAATCAGAGCTAGCACCGCGGTCGCCAGCACCAGGCGGCGTCGTGTTCTCGTACTCATCTCTTCCTCCGGTGAGCGCCACGTCCATGTGGCGCATTGAGCGGCCTTGCAGGTCCCGCCGGCACTCCGGCCGGCCTCAGGTGCGCAGGTCCACGACCGCCTCCCGGCCGTGGACCTGGCACCCCGACGCTGCCGCGCGAGCGGCTCGTGCCAGCAGCAGGTAAGCGCTCGCCGTCCAGGTGTAGGCGAGGTCCCGCTGGCCGGCTCCCGTGTGGGCATCGAAGTTCTCGGCGAAGCCGGCCCGCTCACACATGGCCCGGAATCGCCGACTGATCTCGTCCGCGAGCTGCCGGTGCCCGGCCCGGCGCAGACCGTCCTCGATCAGGACGGTCACCGGCGCCCAGACGGGCCCCCGCCAGTACCCGTCCGACCGGTACTGCGTCGAGTCCGGGTGTTCGGTCGCCAGGCCGTGTTCGGTGAGGTGCCCGGCGATCCGCTCGGCCAGCCGGGCGCTCACGGCCGGGGGAAGGAGCTCGCCGAGCACGATCGGCATCAGGTCGAGCAGACTGTGACTGGTCCAGGTCTGGTCGGAGAGCACCCCGCGGGTCACGAAGTACCCGTCGCGCCACAGTTCCCCGAGCAGGGCGGCGAGCATCAGGTCGGCCTCCCGCCCCCAGCGGGTCACCGCATCGGGCAGGCCCAGCTCGGCGGCCAGCGCGGCCAGTTCCCGCAGCTGCAGCACCAGGAAGGCGGCCAGGTCCGCCGTCTCGACGACGCGACCCCGATCGAAGGTGCTGGCGTTGTCCCAGCCGCTGTCATTGCCGTGCTGGTAGTGGGCCAGGCTTCTGCCCGGCGCTCGGCGGCTGGTCAACCAGAACTCCGTCCACGCCGACAGACGGCGATAGACGTCCCGCAACGTCTCGGGGTCCCGGTGCGGGGCGTCCTGCCGGAGCCGCGCGAGCGCCCACCCGTGCACGGGTGGCTTCACGAAGTTGTAGAGCACCTCGGAGTGGGTCACCGAGTCCGGCAACGAACCGGCGCCGTCCTGGTGATCGAACGGGGTGAGGAACTGGTCCCAGGCGAGCGCGGGGACCCCCGCCAGCGCCAGCGCGGTGAAGCAGTGATCCCAGCTCCAGAGCTTGTCCATCCAGTGCTTGGACATCAGCACGGTCGGGCGGGACAGCAGCCCGGCCGGCCGCACGGTCGCGGACCACAGGACATAGGCAGCCAGCGCCGCCGCGGGGGTGCTGTCGTCCCGCCAGGGCGCGACCTCGGCCAGGAAGGCGCCGAAGGCCGCCGTGCTCGCCGCCACCACCTCCTGGAACGTGCTGCAGGCGTGGTACTCCGGTCGGGCACTGTCGAACTCCTCGATCGCCACCTCCCAGAGATCGCCTCCGATCACCAGGCCACGATCGGCGCCGCCGACCGACTCCACTCCGGTCGACCGACAGACCCCCCCGGCCAGCAGGGTGACCCGATACCGCCGGCCGGTCTGGTACGAGGTCAGCACGTAGGCGTCACAGACCGGGTCGCGGAAGAAGTAGGAGCCGCTGAACGGGGTCAGTACCGGATCCGCCGCACTGATCGCCAGGTCCAGGCCTCGACCGGTGACCCGCACAGTGTCCGGGGACTGCCAGGCGGCCTCGATCTGCCCCTCGTCGTTGCTCCAGGTCAGGCTCGCGGGTGTCGCCGCGACGCCGACCAGGGCCCGAGCTCCGCGGGAGGTCGGGACGAACCGCAGGACCGGGTGGAAGCCCCCCTGGTGGGAGATCAGGTGGACGTCATCCACGACCGTCTTCTCGGCGATCACGCAGGAGAGATCCAGCCAGGAACCGGACAGGCTGAAGGGAACCTCCCGGACGCAGAAGCGCGGGCTGGCCGAGGCGATCGTCATGGGTTGCACCGCTTCCCTTCTGGGCGTCGAGACGATGGGAAACCTTTCCTCTCCAGCGTCCGAAGTGTCAAGACCCATGCGCGAACACTTGAGGTCACGACCGTCACCTCATTGAGGAAGGGCTTCCTCGGCCGTGAGTTCGCTCACGACGAGGGGGCCCCGCCACCCCGGTCGGCCACGGTCCTCCGCACGACCTGGGAGAATCCCGTCGTGACCACGCGCCGCGCCTCGACCCTGACGGAGGTGGCCCGCCGCGCGGGGGTGTCCCTCACGACGGCCTCCAAGGCCATCAACGGACAGGCCGGGGTGTCCCCGCAGACGCGGACCCGGGTCCTCCAGGTCGCCCGCGAACTGGCCTTCGTGCCCAACCCGATGGCCCGCAGCCTGATCAGCGGTCGCAGCGGCACGGTCGGCCTGATCATCGCCGACAACCTGACGCACCGGTTCGTCGTGCCGATCATGGTCGGCGCGGAGGCGGCCCTCAGCGAGATCGACCTTTCCATGATCATCGGAGATGCGGCCGGAGGGGCGGAACGGCTGCGCTTCCAGATCGACCTGATGAGGCGTCGCAAGGTGGACGGCGTACTGGTTCTCGGCGACAACAACGTGCCGACCCCGGTGGTCGGCGACCGGCTCGGGGTGCCCGTGGTCTACGTCTACGGAGACACCGGCCGCAGCCAGGACGTCGTGCACGTCCCGGACGACCGATCCCACGCCGTGCTGGTCACCGAGCACCTGATCGGACTCGGCCGGCGGCGGGTGGCCCACCTCACCGGCCCCGACCACGCGCGAGCGGTCAGGGAACGCCTGGCCGGAGTGACCTTGCTGCTCACCGAGGCCGGCCTGCCGTTGGCGGCCCCGGTTCAGCACGGGCCGTGGTCGCAGCGGTGGGGGAAAGCCGCCGCCCGGCGCCTGCTGGAGTCGGTACCGGACGTGGACGCCGTGCTCTGTGGCTCCGATCAGATCGCCGCCGGGGTCGTCGAGGCCGTCCTGTCCAGCGGCCGGCGGATCCCGGACGATGTCGCCATCACCGGGGTCGACAACTGGCCGGTCTTCGCCCTGGAGACCGATCCCCCCCTGACCACGGTCGACCTGAACCTCCAGGCCTTGGGCGGTGGCGCCGTTCGGGACCTGTTCGGGGCGATCGACGGGGAACCCGTGGGAAACGGGATCCGGTTGCACCCCGGCGAGCTGGTGGTCCGAGGATCCACGGTGGCCCCGTGCCGGTCAGCCGATCCGGCCCCGGCCCCGGCCTGACCGTTCCGTGGCGGACGGTGCGACCAGCACAGTGGCGGGGCCGGGGAACCACCCGGAACGGCGGCGCACCGCCCGATCACCTCGATCGGGCGGTGCGCCGATGACCTCCTTGCTCAGGCGGCGGTGCAGGTGGTGGTGACCCCGCTGCCGGTACCGGTGCCCTGGAACCCGAAGCTGGTCGACTGACCGGCTCCGAGAGCACCGTTGTAACTGGCATTGGTCGCGGTGACCGTGCCCGTGGAGCCGGTGAAGGTGGCGTTCCAGCCACTGGTGAGCGCGGTCCCGGACGGCAGCGACAGACTCACCTTCCACGACGTCGTCCCCGCGCTGCCCGCGGTGACGTTGACGTTCGCGACGAACCCCCCGGTCCACGCGCTGGTCACCGAGTAGGCCGCGGTGCACCCGGCCGGACCCCCGCTGGTGGAGGTCGTGCGCGTGGTGGTCGAGGTCGAGGTGGTCCGGGTCGTGGACGTGGTGGTCGTGGTCCGGGTCGTGGTCGTGGTCGTGCCGGTCGTGGTCGGGCTGCCCGACGGGGTGATCGTCAGGCGGTAGGCGCTGGTGCTGGTCGTGTTCACCGGCACCGTGATCGACCCGCCGCTGACCACGTAGTCACTCTCGGCGAGGGTGGACGCACCCGAGGAGGCCCCGGTACGCCCGGTGCTGGCCACCGACTCGACCTTGACGTGCACCGTGCCGCTGCCGGCCAGCGCGCCGCCCAGACCGTTGACCTGCACCGCGCTCGCTCCGCTGGTGCCCCCGCCGACGATGACGCTCAACGCCCTGCCGTCACTGGTCAACGCCGCGGCCCCGTCGATCGAGGTCTGCGACGCAGGAGTGGTCACCACCATGTTCCCGCTCATCGCGGCGTACCACGTGTAGAGCCAGTACGCGCCGTTGGGCGAACCACCCCGCCCGGTCAACAGATCCCCCAACGCACCCGACTGGTTCCAGAACGCCAACTCGGCGTCATGCACCCCCAGCCGCTCGAACTTGGCGATGTACCCCACCAACGCCCCCGGGATCCCCACCTCCGACGGCGAGGCATACTCCTCGATCGCGATCGGCCGCGGCGAGATCCCCAGACTGTTCTCCAGACCCACGACCTTCTGGACATCCCCCGCGATCAGGTTCGCCCCCGCCAACTCGTGCCAGGAGATAATGTCCGGCACCGTGTTCGTCGCGACCGCGTTCTTCAAGAAGTTCTGCATGTCACTGATGTTGTTCGACAAGCTCGGGCCCTGGATCGGAGTACTCGCATCGATCGAACGGACCTGCCGGTACGTGCGGGTCCAGAAGTCCTCGTAGGTCCCGTTGGCCGACAACCACGTGTTGTCCGACTCGTTCCACAACTCGTACGCCGCCAGATTCGGCACCGTACTGCGATTGACCTTCTGCAACTGGGAGGTCACGAAGCTCGGCCAGGTACTCCAACTGAACTGGTACGGCCAGCCCGCGTAGTAGTCCGAGAGCCGATCCACGAGCTTGGCGCCCACCCGCGAGGCCTTCGAGGCCACGACCAGAATGTCGCCCGTGCCCTGCTGATGCCCCCCCGCCGGCATCTGCACGAACGTGTTCGGCTTGATCGCCGACGCGAGCGAGTCCGACGGATTGGTCGCATCCGCCAACCCGTACAGACTGCCCGTGGCCACATGGGTCACCGGCCGCAACGTCTGATCCGCACTCACCACCAACGTCATCGACGCACTCGCCGCCTGCGCCCCCGGCACCACCCCCAGGACACCCACGGGGACCAGGACAGCCGCGACGACACCCAGAACCAGAGGTCGGCGAGCACCACGCGAACCACGCGACGGACCACGCGATGGAACATTCCATTCGGTCATCAGGATCATCCGTTCTTCCAGGGAGAGAGGTCTGTGGAGGTCTCCCGGAGCGTGGCGTCGACGGCGGGTGGGCAGCTCCCGCGCGTGTGGCGCGTCCTTCGGGACGGAGGTGAGCACTCCTCTCACCGCCGGTGGACCGGCGCTCGGACACGCGGACCAGATGGCGCAAGAGGGGTCAGTTAGGAAATCGGTTGCCGAGGCTAGGCCTGCGGTCAGAGGCATGTCAAGACCAGCGAACGCGCGGGATTCCGCCGCTGTTGCCGAAGGTCCGGGCGCTACTCTGGCCCCCGCACGGTCAGGGAGAGGGGACACGGATGGGAGCGATCGGCCGCCCGGTCACGGTCAGCGATGTCGCCGCGCTGGCGGAGGTCTCCGTGGGCACCGCGTCCAAGGCCCTCAACGGACGGGGCACCCTGCGGCCCGAGACCCGCCGCCGGGTGCGCGAGGCAGCCGAACAACTGGGCTTCCAGCCGAGTGCGGCCGCCCGGGCCCTGCGTTCGGGGCGCAGCTTCACCGTCGGGATGATCACCACGGACTCGATCGGCCGGTTCAGCATCCCGATCATGCGAGGCGTCGAGGACGCACTCGGTGCGGGCCGGATGTCCGTGCTCCTGTGCGACGCCCGCGACGACGGGATCCGGGAGCAGTACTACCTGGAGACCCTGATCGGGCGTCGGGTCGACGGCATCATCATGACCGGACGCCGGTCACAGGCCCGTCCACCGATCTCGATCTCGATGCCGGTCCCCACGGTCTACGCGTTCATCAGCTCCACCGGCCCGGCCGATTGTTCCGTGGTCGTCGACGAGGCCGGCGGGGCCCGGTCCGCCGTCGAACACCTGCTCGCGCTCGGACGCCGGCGCGTCGTTCACGTCACCGGGCCCGAACGGCACCAGTCGGCGACGGCCCGCGCGGACGCCATGCTCGCGACGCTTGCCGATGCCGGCCTCCGGCCGGTCGTTCCCCCCATGTTCGGCGAATGGAATGAGACGTGGGGGCGTCAAGCCGCAGGCATCCTCCTGAAGTCCGGCCAGGACTTCGATGCGGTCTTCTGCGGGAGCGACCAGATCGCGCGCGGGCTCATCGGGACCCTCCGCGCCGCGGGCCGGGTCGTCCCCGATGACGTGGCGGTGGTGGGATTCGACAACTGGGACGTGATGGTCCTGGGGTGCCAGCCCACCCTGACCAGCGTGGACATGGATCTCGAGGGACTCGGCCGGACCGCGGCCCAGCTGCTGCTGGCGGCGATCGACGGCAAGCCCGCCCCCGGGTTGCACGTCCACCGGTGCGAACTCGTCGTGCGGGAGTCGACCGTGGGCCGGCCGTGAGCCCTCTTCCCCGCACGTCGCGGTAGCAGTGCGGCACCAGGGCCTACCTCATCCCTGACGGGAGCCTCCCTCACTCCTTGAGGGAGCCTGCGGTGACGCCGGCCGCGATGTATCGCTGAGCGAGCACCAGCAGCAGCGCAGCAGGTAGGGACGCCACGACGGCGGTGGCCATGATGGAGTTCCACTCCTGGTTGTTGTTCCCGATGTAGTGATATATGCCCAGTGTGATCGGCTGGTGCGCACCTCCGCCGTCCAGAGTGGTCGCGAAGACGAAGTCCGACCACGCCCACAGGAACGAGAACAGGCCGACCGTGACCGTGGCGTTGCGGCTGATCGGCAGGACGACGGACCAGAAGGTCCGCAGAGTGCCCGCGCCGTCGACCCGCGCCGCCTGGAGCAGTTCCTCGGGGATACCGCGCATGAAGGCGGTGAAGAGGAGGACGCCGAAGGGGACGGCGATGGTCGAATCGGCCACGATGAGGCCGGCGATGCTGCCGAGCCGGCCGAGGCTCAAGTAGATCGCGTAGAAGCCCGTCGCCATGATGATGCCCGGGATCATCTGCGCCAGGAGCAGGACGAAGCCGAGCAGCCCTCCGCCCCGGGGACGGAGCCTGGCGAGGGCGTACCCGGCCGGGGCGGAGAGAACCAGCGTCAGCGCGGTCGTGCCGAGGCCCAGGACGAAGCTGGTCCCCAGATAGGGCAACTGGTCGTGGATGACGGCGCGGTACCCGTCGAGCGTCCCGTGCGTCGGGAAGAGCCGCGGAGGATCACGACGCATGTCCTGGGCGCGGGTGAAGGAGACATTGACCATCCAGTACACCGGGAAGAGCATCACGGCGGTCAGGAACAGGCCCAGAGCGGTGCGCACCAGGTTGCTCCGGCGGGGCGGGGTCGTCATCGATTCTGCTCCCTGGCCTGGAGCCGGAGGTACACCAGGCCCGCGGCGAGCGCCAGGAGGATGAGGAGGTTGCTGATCGCCGCTCCCGGTCCGAAACGTGGCAACAACGACCCGAAACTCTTCCGGTAGGACCAGGTCGCCAGCGTGGTCGACGCATCACCCGGACCGCCCTTGGTCATGATCCAGATGAGGTCGAAGACCTTGAGGGTGTAGATCAGGCCCAGCAGCAGCGTGATCGCGCAGACCGGCCGCAGGAGCGGGAAGGTGATACGCCGGAACCGCTGCCAGGCGTTGGCCCCGTCGATCGCCGCCGCCTCGTGGAGCTCCGCGGGAATGGCCTGGAGGCCGCTGTACAGGACCACCAGATTGAACGGAATGCCGATCCAGATGTTGGCGACGGTCACCGAGACCAGACTCCACCGCGGCGAGGTGAGCCAGTCGACCGGATGCAGTCCCACACCGCCGAGAAGGGAGTTGACGATTCCCGAGTCGCTGTTGAGCATCCAGGACCAGGTGGACGCGGACACGATCAACGGCAGCAGCCAGGGCACGAGGAAGAGGGCCCGCATCGTCGCCGACAACCGGAAATTGCGGTGGAAGAAGACGGCGAGCGCAAGTCCGATGACGAACTGGAACAGCAGGGAGACCCCCGTGAACACGAGGGTGTTCCTCAGCGCGACGGCGAAGGTCGGGTCGCCCACCACGGCACGGTAGTTCGCCAGTCCGCTGAAGGGCGCGTCGCCGTGGACGAACGAGTGCACCGTGTAGTTGCGAACGCTCAGGTCGGTGTTGCGATACAGCGGATAGGCATAGCAGGCCACGAGGTAGACGGTGACCGGCGTGAGGAATGCCCAGGCCGCCAACTGCTTGTGCTCGGGGCGCGGCGCCCTGGCTCGCCCGGGCGCGATGTCCCGGGCCGGGAAACGCATCAACTGACTGATTCCTCCTCGTCCCGGCGGGTGTGCGGTCGCGGGGGCCGGAGTCCGGCCCTCCGCGACCGCGGAACGCTTCCTCGTCCTGTCCGGCGAGGAGGCGACGCGCGTGCGATCACCCACCGGCGTCAGGGCGCCCGGACGACGCCGCTCACGCAAGTGTCGTGATCATCCCGCGACGGCGGCGGCTGCCGCCGCCTGGGCCTGCGCGAGGGCGGCTTGAGGTGTCCCGGACCCACTCAGCGCCGCCTGGAACGCCCCCCACAACGGTTCGGAGATCCTCGGGTACTTCGTGCCGAGGTTGTCACTGGTGCGCCCCTTGGCCGCCTGGACCGCCGTCACCCACACGCGGAGGTCGGGGTCGGCTGACTCCTGCGTGGTCTGCCCGGTCGTGGTCGCCGCGATGTAGGACAACGTGGCGTCCGTGGCGAGGGCGTTCTCCGTGCTGGTCAGGCAGGCCACGATCTTCTGGGACGTCGCGTACCGGGCGGCGTCCTTCTGAACCGGGACCGTGACGAACTCACCCCCCGTGGGCACGGGGGCCGCACCTCCGTGCACCGCGGGGATCGGGATGACCCCCCAGTCGATCCCGGACTTCCGGGCGTTGGCCAGTTGCCACGTCCCGTTCTCGGCGAAGGCGTAGTCACCCGTGGCGAATTCCTGCCAACTCGTGGTCTGGGTGTTGTTGATCACCGAGTTGGGGGCATATCCCTTCCGCAACCAGTCGGTCCACAACTGCAGTGCCGTGACCGCCCGGGGTGAGTCGAGGTGGAGGAGATCGGCTCCGCCGCCCCAGA
The DNA here is from genome assembly GCA_964583765.1 of uncultured Kineosporiaceae bacterium. Classification (GTDB taxonomy): domain Bacteria; phylum Actinomycetota; class Actinomycetes; order Actinomycetales; family Kineosporiaceae; genus CAZOWW01. Next base: position 21,403 of record CAZOWW010000019.1, on the reverse strand, counting down.
ACCAGGGCAGGAACTGGAAACTGCCCTCCTCGGTACCGATCGCCGAGAAAGTGATTCCCTTCTTGCCCGCCGCCTTGACCTTCGCCAGGGCCGCGGTCAGGCTCGCCCAGTCCCGCACCGAGGCGATGTCCACACCCGCGCCCGCCAGAACGTGCTTGTTGTAGTAGAGGGCGAGTGTGTTCGCGCCGATGGGGATCCCGTAGGTCTTGCCGTCCTGCTGGCCGGCGGCCAGGAGATTCGGCTGCACGGACGCCGTGTCCACGGGGACATCGGCGGTCGTGGTGAGCACGCCTGCCTCGGCGAGCGTGGACACGACGGGATTGTCGACCACGAGCAGATCGGGCGAGTTCCCCTGCTGCGCGGCGAGCAGGGCCTTGTTCGTCAGATCGGTGGTGTCGTACGAAGTCCGTCGGACCACGACGCCCGCCTGCGTTCCGCACCTCTCGACCAACTTCGTCCAGTCAGCAGCGGCATCGAACTGGGGATAGGGATCCCAGAGCGAGAACTTCCCCACCTTGCCGGAGGCTCCGTCCTTGGCCGGAGCGCCCCCACCGCAGCCGGCGAGTGCAGGGACGGCAAGCACGGCCGCTATCACGACCGCAAAGGTACGAGTGCCGACGGTGACGGGTGGTGTCATGGCACATCCTCTCTGGTCTGCAACGGTGTCGCCGTCCTCGGCGCGTGCCGTCGTCTGTTCGAACTGCGGCAGGCCGGGTCAAGGCCGGCCGATGGGCATCCACACACGCATACCTGGACTGGCGCGGTTGCCCCAGAGGAAGTAGGGAAGCGCGGTGAGGGGGATCTCATCCCCTGGTCGCGGGCTCGGCGAGCGGTCGTGGTGCGAGCTCTCCGGCCGGTGATCGAGGTACAGGGCGCTCGTCGGAGACGTCTCCGTGTGTCCGGTGAGGCCGAGGGTGGTCGGGACCGGGGCGTCGTCACCGTGGTCCTCGACGCGGACCGGGCACCCGTCGTCCAGTCGCACGTCTTCCAGAGCGGTACCCGCCGGGAGGTCGATCTCCTCGAAGCAGTAGACGAGCGGCCCGCGCTGAAGGGCGACGCAGCCGCGGACGGCGTCGATGCGCGGATGTCCCGCCACAAGTCGCGGGGTCATCTCCAGGTCCAGGACGATCCTCGTCCCGGGAGTCCAGGGACGAGTCAGGTGGACGTACCCGCCGTCCGGTGCCACGTCCAGGGGACGCCCGTCCACGGTCACGGCGAAGCGACGGCACCACCCGGGAGTGCGCAGGGCCAGGGTCCAGGACCGATCGACGGGGGTGTCCACGATCGTGATCTCCACCCGGCCCGCCCAGGGATACCTGGTCCGGACGTCCAGGGTCACGCTCGAGGCGCCGACCTCCGCCACGACGCGCCCACCGCTGTACAGATGCAGTTCGATGCCTCGGGCGCTGGTGGTCGCCGCGTAGTGGTGAAGCGAGGCCATGAGCCGGGCCAGATTGGGTGGACAACAGGCGCAGGAGTACCACGGCAATCGCGCGGACGGCGCGTCCTCGTCGGATCCGTCGTGATCCCGGCGCAATTGCAGCGGATTGGAGTAGAAGAAGTGCCGGCCGTCCGCTCCGATCGCCACGGCGACGCCGTTGTACAACACCCGTTCCAGTTCGTCCGCGTAGCGAACCTCGCCCGTGGCCAGCAGCAGGCGCCAGTTCCAGTGGAAGCTGGCCACCGCGGCGCAGCTCTCCGCGTAGGCCCGGTCCGGCGGCAGCTCGTAGGGGTCCCCGAACGACTCGTCACGGTGCCGCGAACCGTGGCCGCCGGTCAGGTAGGTCTTGGTCCCGAAGGCGTCGTCCCACAGGCGACGCACGGCCGCGAGCAGCTCGACGTCCGCGGTCTCCACCGCCACGTCGACCGCGCCGGCGAGGAGGTAGAGCTGTCGGACGGCGTGACCGGAGACCTGATCGGACTCCCGGATCGGTCGGTCATCCTGGTAGTGGGCCAGCCCGAACCGAGGGCGACCAGCTGGTCCCCGGGCCAGGAGCCCGTGACCGCGAAGGGTGAGGAACCGGTTGGCCAAGGCCAGATAGGGGTGATGACCGGTCAGCCGGAACAGCTCGACGAGTGCGGTCTCTATCTCCGGGTGACCACACACACCGTCCACACCGTCGGCCCCGAACCGCCGGACGAGCAGATCCGCCGTTCGACGTGCGACTGCGACCAGGCCGGACCCCACCTCCGCGCGTGCCGCGGCGACGGCAGCCTGGATGAGATGGCCCGCGCAGTACAACTCATGACTCCAGGCGAGGTTCTCCCACCGGCGCTCGAGGTTCTTCCCGGTGAAGAACGAGTTGAGATAACCGTCGTCCTCCTGCGCCGCGCTGAGCAGGGCCGCCGTGCGCTCGACGAAATCGGTCAGCGCGCCTGTTCCGGATCCTTGCCTCGCGGCCTCCCAGACCGAGGCCTCCAGCGTCTTGTAGACGTCGGAGTCGGAGAACCACATCCCACGATGTTCGCCCTCTCCTCCGGAGGCGACCCGGTGGAGATTCTCCAGGGAGCCGTCGCTCTCCAACCTCTCGTGACAATGCGGCAGGGTCTCCGCGCCGTTGCGCCGCTGCCACCTGCCCAGCAGTCCGGACGGATCGAACCGGACACCCGTGGAAAGGGGGCGCAGGACGCCCATCGCAGTGGGTGTCGGAGCCACCGGTCCGGCCAGTCGGGGCAGAGAGGCTTGGCGCATGGTCCTTCTTCCGGTTCGATGCCGTGCCTTCGATCGCCCTCTCGGACGCGGTCCAGTAGCGGTGCCGGCGGCTGGAGGGTGCCCGCGCCGATACCCGGCCCTGGGCGAACCGGTTCTCTGCCTGCGTCCTCGGCCGGGCGGAGGGGCCCCGATCGGCCCCGAACACCGGACGCCCGAGATCGGATAACCAGTGCCGGAAAACGATTGCCGAGGCTAGATGTCACGTCGATGAGGTGTCAAGACCCAGGACGAGGTGTCAAGCCCCAGGGCCACGCACGGACGTGGAAGAGCGACCACCCCTCGAGCTGCGCGGGACGAGTGATCGTCGTCAGCGGGTGCGACCCAGCTCAGGCCACCTCACCGCCGGGGAACGGGAGTGCTCGTCCCGGTCCCGGTGCTCGCGGGCATCGCGTTCCTGGGCGTCGGCGTCGCGGCCGCGCGGATGGGGAGCGGCTGGGGCGCGCCCGCCCTCGCCGGCGAGGCCGCTGCCCTCGACAGCACAGCAGTTCCGGAGGTCGGCATCAACAAGGTGTGCCTCCACCGTCGGGGCGCCCGAGCAGCCAGGTCAACAGGGTGGCGGGCGGGGCCGGACAGGCGGCCGCGATCTCCCGGGGATGGTCCACGACCAGGCGGTGCACCTGGAGGTGACGCATACCGACCGTGGCCGTCGTGGGCAGGATCGACATCGGCGTGGTCAGATGGTCCCTGACCTGGTCAGCGACTTCGGTCAGGGCAGCGATGTCACGGTCGATGCCGACGACCAACTCGTGCAGCGCTCGGTGAACGTCGCAGTGTCGGGTCTGGCCGCCGTCGCACTACCGTGGATCAACGGATCCCGGGGCTTGTCCCCGACCGTGGAACTGCTCGGTTACGCGCTGCAACTCCCCGTCATGATCTGGTTCGCCGTCCTGGGCTGGCGCTGCCTGCGAAGCACCCCGGATCCTCATGCCCGTGACCGGGTGCCCGTGGGTGGATGACACCGGCACCTGCCAGGCTGAGCCGGTGACCCCCACCTCCACCGGCACCGGCCGCGACGCCCTGACCGAGCCAGGGACGGCCGACCCCGCGCTCGCCGTGCTCCGGCAGCTGGTCGGTCGAGCGGACGTCGACTTCCGCGAGGGGCAGCGCGAGGCGCTCGACGCGCTGGTGCGGCGCCGTGAACGGGCGCTCGTGGTGCAGCGCACCGGCTGGGGCAAGTCGGCGGTGTACTTCGTGGCGACCCGCCTCCTGCGGGACGCAGGTTCCGGCCCCACAGTGATCATCTCTCCCCTGCTGGCACTGATGCGGGACCAGCTCGCGGCGGCGGACCGGGCCGGTGTGCGTGCCGTGACCATGAACTCGGCGAACATGCAGGACTGGGACGAGGTCGGTGCCCAGCTCACCGCCGACGAGGTCGACCTGCTGCTGGTCAGTCCCGAGCGCCTGAACAACCCGCGGTTCCGGGCCGAACTGCTGCCCGATCTGGCCGCACGGTGCGGTCTGCTCGTGGTCGACGAGGCGCACTGCATCAGCGACTGGGGCCACGACTTCCGCCCCGACTACCGCCGCATCCGCGATCTGCTCACCACCCTGCCCGCCGGCACGCCCGTCCTGGCCACCACGGCCACCGCGAACGCCCGGGTGGTGACCGACGTCGCCGAGCAGCTCGGAGCGGGTGGACGAGCGGTGACCACCCTGCGCGGACCGCTGGCCCGCGACTCGCTGCGGTTGGGGGTGCTCGACCTCGGGGACGACGAACGCCGGCTCTCCTGGCTGGCCGCGCACCTGGCCGACCTGCCGGGCAGCGGCATCGTCTACGCCCTGACCGTGGCCGCCGCCCAGGACGCCACCGAGGTCCTGACCCGCGCCGGCCACGCGGTGCAGTGCTACACCGGTCGCACGGACACCGCCGAGCGGGAACAGGCCGAGACCGCGCTGCGGGAGAACGCCGTCAAGGCGCTGGTGGCCACGAGTGCCCTGGGCATGGGCTTCGACAAGCCCGATCTCGGCTTCGTGGTGCACCTGGGCGCGCCCAGCTCCCCCGTGGCCTACTACCAGCAGGTGGGACGCGCCGGCCGGGCCACGCACAGCGCGGACGTCGTGCTGCTGCCCGGGGCAGGGGACCGTGACATCTGGCAGTACTTCGCCACCGCCGCGCTGCCCCGCACCGACCAGGCCCGCGCGGTGCTCACCGCGCTCACGGCCGCGGACCGGCCCCTGTCCACCGCGGTGCTCGAGACCGCGGCCGACATCCGCCGCACCCGCCTGGAACTGCTCCTCAAGGTGCTCGATGTCGAGGGCGCGGTCGCCCGCGTGGACGGCGGGTGGGTGAGCACCGGGATGCCCTGGGAACTCGACGAGGAGCGCTACGCCCGCGTCGCGGCGGCCCGGACCGCGGAACAGCGCTCGATGCAGGAGTACCTGGCGACGCCGTCCTGCCGGATGCGGTACCTCACCGAGGCGCTCGACGACCCCGCCGCCGCGGACTGCGGCCGCTGCGACCGGTGCGCGGGCGACTGGATCCCCACCGAGGTCCCCGGATCCGCGCTGCACCTGGCCCGGACGCACCTGGCACGGGCCGGGGTCACCCTGCCGCCACGCGCGATGTGGCCCAGCGGCATGGACCGGCTGGGCGTTCCGGTCACGGGCCGGATCCCGGTGCCGGAACGGGCCGAGGAGGGACGGGCGCTGGCCCGGCTCACCGACCTCGGCTGGGGGCAGCGGCTGCGGACCCTGCTCGGCGGGACCGCCCCGGACACCGAGGCCACCGACGCGCTGCTCGCAGCCTGCGTGTCCGCCCTCGCCGCCTGGCCCTGGGAGCGACGTCCCGCAGCGGTGGTCACGATGCCGTCCCGGCGGCGTCCGCTGCTCGTCCGCTCGGTCGCCGCCCAGCTGGCCCGGGTCGGCCGGCTACCGCTGCTCGGCGAACTGGCCCTGCAGGACGGTGGCCCCCGGGGCGGCCCCGGAGGCAACAGCGCCTTCCGGCTCGCCGGGGTCTGGAACGCCTTCGCCGTGCCGGATGCCCTCGCCGAGGCCGTGGCGCGGCTCGACGGCGCCCCGGTGCTGCTGGTGGACGACCTGGCGGACTCCCGCTGGACGATGACCGTGGCCGCCCGCGCACTGCGCCGCGCCGGTGCCGGATCGGTCCTGCCCTTCGTGCTCGCGACCCTCTGACGGCGGCCCGCGCCCGATCACGGCCCTTGCCACACCAGGATCACGCCACGGCAAGACCCTTCCCGTGACGGACGACGACCCGCACGCTGCCCTCGACCAGCCGGTAGAAGAGCCCCACCACCGCGGTCTCGCCCGTGTGCACCCGGCGGGCGATCGTCCCGGAGCGTTCCACCAGCAGGTCCGCGGTGTAGCGCACGTGCTCCTCGGCCGCGGCGTCGAGATCGTGCAGGCCGTTCGGGGTCGCGACCAGGCTCAGCATCACGCGTTCGACGACCTCCCGCATGAACCCGCTGGGCGTCTGCCCGTCCACCATGGCCGCCCGTCCGGCGGCGATCGCCCCGCACGAGTCGTGGCCGAGCACCGCGATCAGTGGCGCGTCGAGCACCTCGACGCCGTACTCCAGGCTGCCCAGCACCTCGGGTCCCACCACCTGGCCGGCGGTGCGGACCACGAAGAGATCACCGAGGCCACGGTCGAAGATGATCTCCGCGGCGAGCCGTGAGTCGGCGCAACCGAACACCACCGCGAACGGGTGCTGGCCGGGGGCCAGCGCCGCCCGCCGGTCGGCGTCCTGGTTGGGGTGTTGGCGGCAGCCCCCCATGAACCGCCGGTTGCCCTCGAGCAACGTGGCCAGTGCTTCGGCCGGGGTGGCCGGCCGCTCGCCGCTCATCGGGCCCTCCGCGCCACGGCTCGGCCGGGCCCCCGCAGGGGAGATCGCCCGGTCCCCCGGGAGGAAGATCGCAGGAGCACCCGCTCCCGCACCCGGGCCGGGGCGCCCCGTCGCCGCTCAGACCCCGCCGCAGCGTCGCTCGAGATAGGCGTCGATCTCGCGCAGGCCCTCCCCCACGTAGGCGCGCAGGCGGCGTCCCGAGGGCAGGGGCAACCGGGCAGCCGGCGGAGGCTGGTCATCGGGCGGCAGGACGACGGCCGAGCGCCGCGGGGAGTCGCCGCGGCACAGCAGAAGGATTCCCCCGACCACCAGCGCGACGATCACGATGCTGAGGCCCATGCCCCTCCATCGGCAGCCCGACGGCGGAACTGAGCCGCCTGGACGTCACGTTCACCGTCGCGCACAGGATCGCGGGCATCAGGCTCCTCCCACCCTGCGCCGTCGTCCGGGCCCTCACCCGTCCCCCGTGGCGCGGCGCTCGTTCTCCTCCGCCAGGAATTGCTCGAACTGCGCTCCGAGTTCCTCGGCGTCCGGGAGCCTGTCCGACTCCCCCATCGGCAACGGGCCTCGGGTCTGCGCGCCGACGAAGGCGTCGTACTGCTGCTCCAGGGCGGAGATCAGCCCGGCCACCTCGGGCTGCCGAGTCACCTGTTCCTCGACCGACGCGTCGGCGACCAGGGCTGATGCCCTCAGCTCCTCGACGGACAGCGCCAGGCCCGCGGCTCGGGCCAGGGCGTCCACGACCACCACGGCCGCGGAGGGGTACTCGGTCTGGGTCAGGTAGTGCGGCACGTGCACCGCAAAGCCCGCGGCGTCGTGGCCGTGTTCCCCCAGCCGGAACTCCAACAGGCCCGCGAGATGCCCCGGCACCTGCACCTTCCCGATCCAGGGACGGCGCTCCGCCACCAGCTCGGCCCGGGTGGCGTGCGCGCTGACGCCCAGCGGACGGGTGTGCGGTACCGCCATGGGGATGGCGTTCGCACCCACGACCAGGCGTACGTCCAGTTGCTCGACGATCCGGCGGACAGCCGCCGTGCAGGCCTCCCACGCGTAGTCGGGTTCGAATCCGTGCAGCAGCAGGAAGGGTGTACCGGTGGCGTCCCGCAACTCGTACAGGGTCAGTTCGGGAACCGCGTAGTCGACCCAGTGGTCCTCGTCGAAGGTCATCACCGGACGCCGGGACCGGTAGTCGTAGAGCCGGTCCGGGTCGAAGCGGGCGAGCGGTTGCGGGTCACAGCGGTCGAGCAGATGGCGCGCCGCGAGCCGCCCGGCCGCGCCCGCGTCGACGAAACCCTCGAGGAGGTGGACCAGCACCGGTCGCAGGGTTCCCTGCCACGCAGGCCGTTCCCGGGTGAACTCGTACAACTCCTGCGGATCGATCATGGCTGCTTGCCCCTCCGCGTCGCGGTGCCGGATCGGGCCGAGCCCGACCTTCATCCAGCCTAAGCCGGGGGATGTCCGTCCGCGCGATCGCGACGTTTCGGATCTGGGGCAGAATGACCCCCTACGACCCCGGGTGGGCGTGTGGCGGCAACACCACCGCAACACGGTTCCTGTTGGGTGGGTCGACGCCCGCATCGGGCCAATGGCGCCCCGACCAGCCCGAGACGGAGGTAGCCCGTGAATGCAGTAGCCCCCACCAGCGCGCGGCCGACCGGGATCGGCCCCAGTCGCCGACCCGCCGACGACCTGGACCGCGAGATTCTCACCTGGGAGCGTTTCGGCACCGCCGTGCGCCAACTGGCCCAGCAGCTGGCGTTGAGCGGGTACACCCCCGACCTCGTGCTCGCCATCGCCCGCGGAGGGCTGCCCATCGCGGGCGGCCTCGCCTACGCGCTCGGCGCCCAGGCGGTGGGCACGATCACCGTGGACCGCGCGGCGGGACCGGACCGCTGCCTCGACCTCCCGGGCGTGCACCCGGACGGGCCGCCCCGGTGGTCCCCGGGCATGCGGGTACTCGTCGTCGACGACATCGCCACGACCGGTTCCACGCTGGAATCGGCGGTGGCCGCGGTGTCGGCGACCGGGGCGCAGGTACGCACGGCGGTCCTCTTCGCCCGGCCGGGCAGCTGTGTGCGCCCCGGGTACTGGTGGCGGGAGACCGATCGCCGGGTGGAGCTGCCCTGGTCGGCCCTCCCCCCGGTCGGTGACGCGGCCGTGCGGTTCATCGACGACACGGCCACCGACTGATTCCTTCCCTCGCCCGCGTCTGCTCCTCCGGGCCCGCGCGGACACCGTCCACCTCCGCGGTCCGCACGGACGCCGTCCTCGTCAATGCCCGTGCGGACGCCGTCCTCGTCAATGCCCGCGCCCACGCCGGCCCTTGCCAGACCCGGACCAATGTCACGGACGGTGACCTTGGTGGGAGCCGCCAAGGGCGGACCGAGGGCCGCCCGAGCGAGGTGAAGCCGAGTCTGCGGACACGCAGCGCAGGTGGCGGCCCTGATCCCCGGAGTGCGAGAGGCTGGGTCCCGGCGTCACGTGGACCTTGTCACGCTGCCGGGAGGCCACCGTGGGTACCCATCGTCACCCCTCACCACAGCCCCTGGACGAGGAGGGCTGGCTCGTTCCCCTGCGCCGCCCCCTGGTCCTGATCACGCTGATCGGCGCGGTTGTCGCGATCGTCGGGGTGATCCCGGTGGTCCAGGCGCAGCAGGACCATGCGCGCCGCAACGGGTTCGGCAGCGCGGTGACGACCTTCGCCTCGGCCTGGCACCGTGGGCGTCTCAAGGACGTCCCCTACCTGCACATCGGCGGTGACACGGTGGCCCGCCAGGAGCACGCCATCGTGGCGGAGCTCCTCGTCCCGCAGGATGCCCCCTCCCGGGTGCAGGTCGTTCGCGCCGATCTCGATCCTGGCGACGACGCCCACGGCACCGCGGTGCTCGCGGTGACCTGGCCGCTGGCGGGGCACTCCTGGAGCTATCACACGGTGGTGTCACTCGCCCGCGACCTGGGCCGGTGGAAGGTGCGGTGGAGCCCGGCGGTGGTGAACCCGATGCTCGGTCCAGGGGACGTCCTCGCCTGCGAGCGAGCCCTGCCGCCCCGGGCGGCGGTCCTGGACGTCACCGGTTCACCCACCGAACCTGCCGGGCAACAGCCCGGGCGGCCTGACGGACGAACGGAGACCATCGCCGTTCCCCGAGGGGGGTCGGGATCCGTCACCAGGGGCGGGACCACGCAGGAGATGACCTCGGCGTCGGCCGGCTCGGCGTCGGCAGGCTCCGTGCGCAGCGCGGGTTCCGGCTGGGCGAGCTCGGTGCCCGTGGAATCCGTGCGCGGGATGATCGGCCCGGCCGGCGCGAACCAGGCGTCGGGATCCGGTGGCCGGGTCGCCCCCGGGGAGCCGATCGGCATGTCCGGACTCGAGGCACGGTACGACGCCCGGCTCGCGGGTCTCGCCGGGGTGGTCGTCCAGGTGCGGCACCCGGGCGGCACTCCCTCGTACTCGTCCGCGCTCGTGCAGTTCCCCTCCGTCCCCGGGCATCCGGTACGCACCACTCTCGATGCGCGGGTGCAGAGCGCGGCCACAGCTGCCCTCGCAGCCTCGGCCCGGCCGGCCGCAGTGGTGGTGTTGCGGGTCCGCACCGGCGAAGTGCTCGCCGCGGCCTCCTCCGGCCCGCCGGGCGGACGATCCGCGGGCGGCGCGATCTCCGCCGGCTACCCGGCTGGAGCGGGGTTCCTCCTGATCAGCGGATACGCCCGGGCACGCACCGGGCTCCCCCCGGTCCCGCCCAGCCCGGTCCCGTCCGACAGCTGCGCCTCGACTGCTTCCCCCGTGGCCGGACACCGTGGGGGGCGATCGCCCGTCCCGGCCTGCGCGGAGGTGAGCCCGACCGATGCCGCGGGGGTCTCGGACGCCGGACTGCGGGCGTCGTCCACGGCACTCGGCTACGGGGCGGACGACGTCCTGGGCCTGGCGGCATTCCCTGGCCGGATCGACCCGGTGCCGGCACCCGCGACGCACGCAGCCACCCCAGCAACACGCGCGGCTACCCCGACGACGCGAGCGGCCACCCCAGCAACAGGTGCAGACGAGCCGGCCGGCTCCCGCGGGGTGTGGGCGGGCCCTCTCGCCGCCGCCACCACTGCCGCGTCCCTGGCCGGCGGCCACCCCGTGACTCCGCGGCTGGTCGTCGATCCTGCACCGCAGGCCTCCCGCACGAGGACCCCGCTGGACCGGTCCGCCGTCGCGGCGGTACGTGCGATGATGCGCGCCATGGTCACCTCGGGCCCTGCCTCGGCCCTCGCCCACGTCCCCGGTGGGCCGGTCCTCGCCGTCACCGGCGCCCACGGGGGAATCCCCGGCACCGGCCGGGGCGTGCCCAGCTGGACGGTCGGGTACCAGGGCGACCTCGCCTTCGCGGTCGTCGTCCCCGATGGCGGCCCGAACGGGGACGCCGCGACCGCCGTGACCGCGGAGCTGCTGCGACGGCTCGCCGGCGGTGGCACCTCGACCGGCTCCTCGGACCGGAAGACCTCGGGTAGCCGGAACCGCGGGTGACCCTCGCGCCTCCCCCGTGGACGCCGTCGGCGGAGCCCGTGCGGGAGGTCGACGTCCTCGTGGCGGGGGGCGGTGCGAGCGGCCTCAGCCTCACCGCGCACCTCGTGGACGCCGCCCGGCGGGCCGGCATGAGGCAGCCCTCGGTGCTGGTCGTCGACGACGCCCGCCATCCGCTCGACGAGCGCCTGTGGGCCTCCTGGTCCCGGGGGCACGGACTGCTCGACGCCGCCGTCTCCCGCTCGTGGGACACGGTCACGGTGCACACCGGGGACGGCGTCCGCACCCTGCCGCTCGGGCCGTACCGGTACCGCGCCGTGCGTGGCCGTGATCTGCGGCGGGCGGTCACCGATGTCGTCGGCGACCCGGACCACCGCGACCCGGAACTGAGTCGCCCGAACCACAGCGACCGGGAGCACCGGGCCGGCCCCGGCTCGGTCCGGTGGCTGCGGGACACCGTGCTCGGGGCCCGGGTGGGTCGGGGGTACGTGGACGTGACGTTGCGGGAGGGGCCGCAGGTCCGCGCCCGGTGGGTCTTCGACAGCACCATGACCCCCCCACCGGGACCCGTCCCGGCGGAGATGGCCTTCCTCGGCTGGGAGGTGGAGACCGACCGGCCCCACGGACAGGACATCCCCGTCTTCATGGACTTCCGGACGCCGTCGCTGCCCGGCACCCTCGCCTTCGTCTACCTCCTCCCCCTCGGCGACCACCGGTTGCTGGCGGAGTACACCGCGCTGCGGGGCACGGCGGACCCACGCGCCTGGACCGCACCCTCCCGGCCGGATCCGCACACGGGTCACCACGAACAAGCCCTGCGGGAGTACCTCGACGACGTGGTCCGGGCGGGTGACTACCGGGTCAGGCGCACCGAGCACGGCGTTCTCCCCCTGGGGACCACCCCCCGGCGCACCGTGCGGTCCGCGGTGATCCCCATCGGCACCCCGGCCGGAATGATCAAGGCGAGTACGGGCTATGCCTACCGCAGGATCCAGAAGGACTCGGCACTGCTCGCCTCGGCGTTCGTCCGGGGCCGCGGACCCTTTGCGACAGCCGGAGAGAACTCCGGCGGAGGCGGTCGGGGCACCCCGGAGAGGAGCCCGAGCGGCCGGTGGCACGCCTCGGGGGACGCGCTGCGCACCCGGCTCGGCGGACGACGTCACCCTCAGCTGGACCGCGTGCTGCTGGAGGTGATCCGGCGCGAGCCGGCGGCGCTGCAGCGGGTGTTCCACGGACTGCTGCGGCCCGAGCACATCGGTGACGTGCTCGCGTTTCTCGACGAGGAGACCGGCCTGCGCCAGGAACGCCGGCTGCTGGGCGCCGTGCCGGGCGGCCCCTTCCTCGCGGCTCTGCCCGCGGCCCTGCGGCGCCGGTGACCGCGACGGGTAGCTGGGTCGTCCGGCCGTCCCGCATGCTGGTACAGCAGTGTCGTCACGCCGTTCCGCAGGCCGGTGTCGCGGTGTCGTCACGCCGACCCGCCTACCTGGTCGGCGTACCCTGCGGCTGTGGTCCACACACGGTGCTACCAGGGCGGGGTCCTCACGGAGAAGGACTTCCCCGTAGAGCAGGTCTCGGAACACCTGGAACTCCCGGGCGCCACGGTCTGGGTGGACCTGTGCGTACCGGATCAGTCCGATCTCGAGCTGCTGGCGGACGAGCTGCAACTGCACGCCCTGGCCCTGGAGGACGCCACGGTCGGCCGGCAGCGTCCCAAGCTCGACCACTACGACACCCACCTGTTCCTCACCGTGTACCAGGTCCGGATCGACCCGCCCACCGGACAGCTCCTCACCGCCGAGGTCGCGGCCTTCGTGACCCGCAACGCGCTGGTCACGGTGCGGCGAACTCCGGACTTCGCGATCGACGAGCTCATCCGGCGCTGGGACGCCGACTCCGGACTCGCCGGGAAGGGGGTCCCGTTCCTGCTGCACGGGCTGCTCGACTTCGTCGTGGACAGCCACTTCGCCGCGGTGCAGTCCCTGGACGACGAGATCGAGCGCCTGGAGGATCTGGTCTTCGACGACCACCCCCGTAACGCCGAGGTGCAGCGCCGGTCGTTCGCCCTGCGCAAGAGCCTGCTCCAGCTCCGACGCGTGGTCATGCCCATGCGGGAGGTGCTCAACGCGTTGCTGCGGGGCGATCTGCACCTGGTCGACGAGGCGACCGCGCCGTACCTGCACGACGTCTACGACCACGTGCTCCGCGTCACCGAGTGGGCCGACTCCCTGCGCGATCTGGTCGCCACAATCCTGGAGACCAATCTGACCATCCAGGGGAACCGGCTGAACACCATCATGAAGCAGGTCACCAGCTGGGCCGCCATCATCGCCGTACCGACGGCCGTCACCGGCTTCTACGGGCAGAACGTGGCTTTCCCGGGCTTCGGGGACACGGCCGGGTTCTGGCTGTCCACGGCGCTCATGGTGGGGCTCTCCGGCGCGCTCTATCTGTCGTTCCGGCGCCGGGACTGGCTCTGACACCCAGGACCGGCAACTCGCGACGGAAACACCCGCGGCGCCCCGGGGACCGGGGCGCCGCAGCGAGGCAGCACGAGGTCTTCTCAGCTCGCGAGCGCCACCAGCGCGTCGAGTGCGGCGTTCCAGTGCTCCTGGAGCGATTCGCGCTGCATGTCGTCGACGATGCGGTCGTGCCGAAGTTCGATGACCGTGACGGAGTTCTCGCCACGCAGGTCGACCTCGATGATCGACGGTGCGCTTCCGGGAGTCGGGTGGTACGACACCCGCAGCTGCTCCAGGGGATGGTAGCTGCGCAGCACACCGCTACTGCCGTTCGTGCAGTGGTAGGGATCACCCTTCGCACCGAGGACGGCACCTTCGCCCAACAGGGCGGCCGCTCCGGGTGGACTGACCAGTACCTCCCACACATGAGCGACGGGGGCATTCACCATGCGGGTCAACCGCAGGGTGCCTCGCTCGCCGGTCTCCCCGGCGATCTGTGCCTCGGACTCCGTGCCAACGCCTGTCGACATCGTGCCTCCTTGGGCCGCTCGCACCGGTCCCGGTGGCGGACCGGTCATGCCCCAGCAGACCAACTCGAGGCCTCGGTCCACAAGCCCTCGCGGGGTGTTACGGGAGGGTGAACGCTGAACGGCGTTGACCAGGCTGCCGGACCCAGGGCATAAAGTCCCGGTCGCTGCCCCGAGATCCTGCTATGGGCGACCGGACGGTATGATTCGCCCGCTCACTGACCGTCCACCGACCGCTCACCGGAACAGCCTCCGAACGCGGTTCGCGCGGCGGGAAACCGCTCACCCCACGAGCGTGCGACTGGCGATCAGGTCCCTGAACCACCAGGCGCTCCGTTTCGGAGTTCGCCGCTGGGTGGCGTAGTCCACGTGAACCATCCCGAAACGTTGGGTATAGCCCTCGGCCCACTCGAAGTTGTCCAGAAGGGACCACTCCAGGTAACCCTCGATCGGCACCCCGTCCTGCATCGCACGGTGCACGCGCACCAGATGATCGCGCACGTAGGCGATCCGGTCGTCATCCGGATAGCTGCCGTCGGCGGCCCGGGCGGTCGCGGTCGGGCGCCCGTTCTCGGTCACCATGATCCGCGGCCCGTAGTCCCGATGGACGCGGGTGAGGATGTCGTACATCCCGTCCGGGTAGATCTCCAACCAGGTCGCCGGCAGCGCCGACGGGTAGCGCATGACGGTGCGCCCGGCCTCGTCGACGAACACGGGGTTGTAGTAGTTGACCCCCAGGAGGTCGACCGGCGCCGAGATGATCCGTAGATCGCCGGGGCGGATCACCGCTCGCAGGGTGTCGCCGTCGACGGCGTCGAACCCGTCCTCGGGGTAGCGCCCCCGGAAGATCGGGTCGAGGTAGAGCCGGTTCTCGATCGCGTCCCGGTGCACCGCCTGACTCCAGGACGCCTCCGTGTCGTCCGCGGGGTAGCAGGGCGCGAGGTTCAGCACCGGGGCGATCCTGGAGCGCACCCCGCTCGCGCGGAACGCCTGGACCGACAGTCCGTGCGCGAGCAGCAGGTGGTGCAGGGCACGTGCCGCGGCGACCGGATCGCTCAGC
This sequence comes from uncultured Kineosporiaceae bacterium, assembly GCA_964583765.1. Lineage (GTDB taxonomy): Bacteria > Actinomycetota > Actinomycetes > Actinomycetales > Kineosporiaceae > CAZOWW01. The sequence goes on along the minus strand of CAZOWW010000019.1, from coordinate 6,341 downwards.
CCAGGGGCGTGCGCGCCGGCCAGGTACCCCACCTGGACGACCGTCTTCGGCTCGTTGAGGGTCAGGAAGGCGGAGGCGGTGTCCCCGAGCGCCTCGAACACGACGTGCGCGTAGTCGGCGAAACGGTAGGCCGTGTCCCGGGCCGTGAACCCGCCACGGTCCTCGAGCACCTGGGGTGTGTCCCAGTGCCACAGGGTCGGGAACGGCGCGATGTCCGCCGCACGCAAGGCGTCGCTGAGCCGCCGGTAGTAGTCGAGCCCCTTCTGGTTGACCGGGCCCGAACCGGTGGGCATGACCCGCGGCCAGGAGATCGAGAACCGGTAGGCGCGCAGTCCCAGCTGTCGCATCAAGGCGACGTCCTGCCGGTACCGGTGGTACTGGTCTGCGGAGACGTCACCCGTGGAGCCGTCCCGCACCCGTCCTCGTTGCCGCGCGAAGGTGTCCCACACCGAGAGGCCACGCCCGTCCTCGTGCGCCGCGCCCTCGACCTGATAGGCCGAGGTGGCCGCCCCCCAGACGAAGTCGGCCGGGAAGGTCCTGGTGCGGCCCCCCGTGGTGGCCGGGGCGGCGACCGGAGTCCCGGTCGGGTTCGGCGACCGGGACACGCTCGACGTCCCCGAGCACCCGGCCACCGTCGCGGCCCCGAGCACCGCCGCGGCTCCTGCTCCCCGCACCAATGCGCGTCTGGTCAGCCCGCGTTCCCCGTCCCCGTCACGGCCCACGGTCACGCCCCTCCCTCGGTGCCTGCGCGAACCCTCGGTACCTGCGCGAAGGTCATCGTAGGCAGTGGCCCCCGCTCCTTCGGGTCTCGGAGCGGTATCGAATCCATGCCGATCTGGAGCCGCCGCCACGGACGATCATCCGGGTGGGTTCCCGGCGGGCACGTCCGCCGGGTCCGTATCGCCCGAACCCTCCCCCCACAGGTCTTCCACCGTCGTCCGGAGCGCACGCGCGACCCGCAGCGCCAGGTACACCGAGGGTGCGTAGTCCCCGGTCTCCAACGTGATGATCGTCTGCCGGCTCACCCCGACCTCACCGGCCAGCGCGACCTGAGTGACACCCAGCTCCCGGCGACGGGACCGGACCCGCTCCCCCGCCCGACCGTCGGCGGCGGTCGCACGAACCGACCCCCCAGGGCCGGGAGTCATTCGCTCTCGTCCAGCTCGAAGGCCTGCTGCTTTCGCCTGCGCGCACGCAGGCCCAGCACGGCGGCACCGGCTCCGACGGCGCCGCCGACCAGACCGCCCAGCAGGGTGGAGCTGCTCGCGTGGTACACCACGGCCAGGGCCAGCGCGATGCCCAGGTAGGGGAACCCGCTCGCCACGGCCAGGATCCAGCGCTTGCGCGACCACCGCTCCGGTTGGGTACGCACCCGGTGTCGGTAGACGTAGGAGTTCGCCAGCAGGATCGGCAGGTAGAAGACGCCCATCACGATCATCACGGCCGGTACGGCGGGACGGCCGCCCACCAGGACGCCGATCGCGACGGCCCACGGGACCAGGGCCCACTGGGCGTTCGCCGCGATCGTGATGGCCTCGTACCAGCGCAGACGCTCCTGCTCGTCACCGTAGAGATCACCGTCGCGATCCAGGATCCAGTCGGCGAATCGGTCGAGAGGACCGGTTGTCGTGTTCATGGCGCCCATCATGATGTCCAGTTCTCTTGACGTCAAGTTCTCTTGACGTAAAGTTCTCTTGGCGACCGCGGGTCGAGTCCTGCCACTCAGGCGCCAACGCTCACTGCCCACCGCACCGCCCACCGCACCCCGCTGCGCTGCGCGTGGAAGTACGCCCGCCGCCGGTCCACTCACCTGTGCCGGCGGGCGCTGCGCCTGCGACGATGGCTCGCGTCCGGCCGCACACTCCCCCGCCTCCCGCCGCTCGCGCCGTCCACCACCGACCCCGTCCGGTCGGCCACCACGCCCCCTCGACCGCTCCGTCCCCGGTGGGGTCCGTTTCTGCTCGACCGTTCCGCCCCCTCCCCGACCCACCGAGGAGCCCGACGTGTCCGATCTCCTGGCCCCCACCGTCTCCCTGACCCACGGCGCCCGGATGCCCGTGCTCGGTCTGGGCACCTGGCCCTTCAACGACGAGGAGGCCGAGCGTGTCGTCCCCCGGGCGATCGAGCTCGGCTACCGGCTCGTCGACACCGCCGAGAACTACGGCAACGAACGCGGCGTGGGACGAGCGGTGCGTGCCTGCGGGCTGGCGCGCGAGGAGGTCTTCGTCACCACCAAGTTCAACGCCCGGTGGCACGGCCGGGAACTCGTGGTGCAGGCCCTGGAGTCGTCGCTCGACCGGATGGGCCTGGACTACGTGGATCTGCTCCTGGTGCACTGGCCGAACCCCCAGCAGGACCGGTATGTCGCCGCCTGCCAGGGGCTGGCCGATCTGCTCGCGGCGGGACGGGTACGGGCGATCGGGGTCTCGAACTTCAAGCCCACCCATCTGGAGCGGGTACTCACCGAGGCAGGCGTGATCCCGGACGTCGACCAGGTCCAGCTCAGTCCGTTCACCTCGCGGCCGACGGCGCGGGAGTACTGCACAACCCGGGGTGTCGTGGTCCAGGCATGGAGCCCGTTGGGCGGCGGAGGGGCACGGGTGCTGGACGACGGGACGGTCCAGGAGGTTGCTCGCGAGGCCGGGTGCACGCCCGCCCAGACCGTGCTCGCCTGGGTCCGCCAACTCGGCGCGACCGCCGTGGTGAAGTCGGCCTCCCCGGAACGCATGCGCGAGAACCTCGATTCGCTCGAGGTGGTGCTCGACGAGCGGCAGCTCGCCCGCCTCGACGCCCTGGACCAGGGAGAGTCGGCCGCCGCCGACTCGGACGAGTTCGGTCACTGACGCTCGGCAACCGCACCGGGCCACATCACACCGGGCCGGGCCGAGCCGAGTCGCGCCGCACTCCACCGGGCCGGACGCACTCCACCGGGCCGGACCGGGCAGGCCTGATCGCGCTCCACCTCCTGGACCGCATCCCCGCCGAGAACGCTGGGGGCGGTGCGCGTCTCGGACCTCCGGTCCATGCCCCACACCGCTTGACCTTGACGTCAACGTCAAGGTGGGGGCGGCGGCTGTTGCCACTGCTGGGCACGGCGGCTGCTGCCCGACCTGGGCTCGGGTGACGCCCCGCCGAGTAGGGTCGCTGCATGGTGACCATGCGGACCGCCGCGGTGGAGGACATCCCGAGGATCCTCGCCTTCTGGCAGGTCGCGGCCGAGGACGCGCACAGGCCACCGGACAGCGACACCGCACTGCAGCGTCTGCTCGCCCGGGACCCGGGCGCCTTGCTCCTCGCCGAGGACGAGGGACGCCTGGTCGGTAGCGTCATCGCGGGGTGGGACGGATGGCGGTACCACCTGTACCGGCTGGCCGTGGCGCCGGACCGTCGACGCCAGGGCATCGGCAGCGCGCTCCTGGAGCGAGCCGAGGAACGGTTCCAGGCCCTGGGCGGGACTCGGGCGGACGCGATGGTGCTGCGGGAGAACGGGCTCGCGCACCAGGCATGGCAGGCCAACGGGTACCGGTCGCAACCGGAGTGGGCCCGGTGGGTCAAGTCCCTCGCGCCGGACGAGCGCGCTGCGCCGGAGCACCGAGCTCGGCAGCGCTGAAGACACCGACGGCCACCGGTGCCTCGGTCCTCGGCGGTCCCCCGACCGGCCCCGTCATCAGCCCCTCGACCGCCCCGGTGTGGGACTCAGGGCCCGCCAGGCGGTACAGCGCCTGGAGCATCGGGTCCGGCTCCGCGACGTCATGGAAGATCAGGGTCGCCCGGACATGTCCGCCGGACGAGGACGAGTCGTCACTCACCCAGGTCCGTCCGAAAGCCACGCTGGCGTGCCGCCCGTTTCGCGCCCGACGCACCGTGAACGGAGTACCGCGCACCGCCAGTTCGGTGCGCGAGCGCGGCGAGACGCTGATGATCCTGCGGGTGGTCAGGGCGTAGACGGTCCGGCGGGCCATCCGTCGCTTGTGCGGGAAGCGCCCGACCACCAGGTAGAGCCCGATCAGGACGAAGGGCACCCCGAAGACCACCATGACCACGGGGGCATGGATCGTGAACGCCATCGCCTCCCAGAAGAAGGCGAAGCCGCAGAACGCGATCGAGAACGGGATGAGGAACACGTCGGACGCCGTCAGCACGACGGACGGGTCGGGCATCCCTGCCCAGACGAGGACCTCGTCCGGGGCGAGTGTCGCCTGGACCTGGTCCACGAGCTTCTGCGGGTCCACCTGGGTCACGGCAGCAGATCGTGCCACCCCGGCGGCGTCACCGGCAGGCGTTCCGATCAGCTGCCCGGACCGGTCAGTACGTGATCCGGAAACGCAGGTGGGTGGCCCACGGCGAGTGCTCCACCTCGGCCTGCTCCAGGGTGGCTTCGATCCCGGGATCGAAGATGCGCTCTCCCGCGCCGAGGAGCACCGGGGCGATGTCGAGGGTGAGCTCGTCGAGGACGCCGTGGAGGAGTGCCTGGCGTACGGCCGAGGCACCACCGGCCACGTCGACGTCACCGTCCCCTGCCTCGCGGGCCATGGCCAATGCTGCGAGGAAGCCCTCCGTGACGAAGTGGAAGGTCGTTCCACCCGCCATCTCGATCGGCTCATGTTCATGGTGGGTCAGCACGAACACGGGCGCGTGGTACGGCGGTTCGTCACCCCACCAACCGCGCCAATCGCCGGGGTACGACGACCACTCGCCACGCACCGGGCCGAACATGTTGCGCCCCATGACGTAGGCGCCCCGCGGACGCAACAACATCGCGGTCCAGCGGGCATCGATCTCGTGACCGGGCAACTCGGCGTCGAAATGCCACCGGTGGAGGTCCAACCCACCGACCCCGATCGGGTTGTCGAGGGTCTGGTCCGGACCGGCGATGAAGCCGTCGAGGGACATGGACACGTGTGCCGTGGTGAATGTCATGGCGAGCGAGACGCCTCCTCCAGGCAGAACTCATCGACCGGTGCCGGCGCCCCCGTCCTCCCGGCACTCTTCCATGAGGGGATCGGGTGGACCAGTCGGAGCACCGCACGGCGTCGTCTCACGCCGTGCGGTGCACCCTCCCCGCGTTCAGCAGGAGCCCGGGAAGTGCTTCGGCCTCAGCTGCAGCCGGAGGTGTTCCCGCAGCCCTCGCAGACGAAGCAGGAGCCGGCCGGGCGCATCTTCGTTCCGCAGGTGAAGCACATCGGCGCGTCCGACGCCCGTCCCTGCAGCCGCTCCATGAGCTCCGCGGAGGAGTGCACCTCCACGGGCACCGGCCGGGCCGCGGCCTCGGCGATACTCGCCTTCGCCTGCGCGTCCTTGGCCTGCTGCTCCCCCGGCTTGCCGGCCCCTGTCCGCCGGGACGACGCGGACTGGGCCAGCGTCTCCAGGTCCTCGTCGTCCTCGGAGTCCGACGGCAGGTAGGAACCCGTCTCGAGCTGGCGGGTCCGCTCCTGGGCCGTGTAGATCGTCATGGCGGACCGGGTGTCGAAGTCGAGGTAGTCCAGCGCCACCCGCCGGAAGACGTAGTCCATGATTGACTGCGCCATGCGGATGTCCGGGTCGTCGGTGAGACCGGCCGGCTCGAACCGCAGGTTCGTGAACTTCTCCACGAACGTCTCCAGGGGCACGCCGTACTGCAGCCCGATAGAGACCGCGATCGAGAAGGCGTCCATCACCCCGGCCAGGGTCGAGCCCTGCTTGCCGAACTTCAGGAAGATCTCCCCGAGACCGTCGTCCGGGTAGGACCCCGCGGTCAGGTAGCCCTCGGCGCCCCCGACCGTGAACGAGATGGTCTGGCTGGGACGCCGCTTGGGCAGGCGCTTGCGGATCGGCCGGTACTCCACCCGGACCGCGGGCGCGGCCTCGGCCTTGGCCGCCTCCGTGGACCTGGCCGACTTCGCGTCGGACAGGGGCTGACCCACCTTGCAGTTGTCGCGGTAGACGGCCAGCGCCTTCAGCCCGAGCTTCCAGCCCTGGAGGTAGACGTCGGCGATGTCCTCGACGGTCGCCGTCTCGGGCAGGTTCACGGTCTTGGAGATCGCCCCCGACAGGAACGGCTGGCAGGCGGCCATCATCCGCACGTGGCCGAGGGGCTGGATCGCCCGCTCCCCGACCGCGCAGTCGAAGACCTCGTGGTGCTCGGGACGCAGGCCGGGTGCCTCGACGACGTGGCCGTGCTCGGCGATGTACGCGACCACCGCCTCGACCGTCTCGCTCGGGTAGCCCAGCCGGGCCAGGGCGTTCGGCACGGTCTGGTTGACCACCTGCATCGACCCGCCGCCGACCAGCTTCTTGAACTTGACCAGCGAGAAGTCCGGCTCGATGCCGGTGGTGTCGCAGTCCATCATGAAGCCGATGGT